>JAJTHZ010000060.1 GCA_021299185.1 Lysobacteraceae bacterium
CGATTGCTGGAAACTGGAGGATCAGTCGTGCGCGGTTGTTCGCGAGGTTTTCGTCGAAAACGCCGTGGCCCTCGGCCCAGTTGTAGAACTCGAGCGTGCGCACGCCGCTTGCGCCGGAAAGCACATGCACGCGCATCGTGCAGGTGCGGCTTGTGCCGGGAGGCAGTGGTTCGAACACGAGTTCCGAGGACCGGCTGAAGGTGTCGCCGCCGAGGTCGGTGACCCGATATCGGCAGTCCGGGTCGCCCGTCTCCGAGAACCCGAAGCGATCAACCGCTTGTAGGCCCGCCTCGTATCGTTGGCTGTAGGCGATCTCGCCGGGGCGCACACCTTCGGGTCCGGGGCCTCGGTTGGTCAGCGTCACATCGAAGAGGTGACTGGTGCCCGGCGCCAACACGCCGGTCGGCGAACGGATCGACAGGTCCATGTCGCGGATGTAGTCGTCGAGCGCGCCGAAGACACCCAACCTGACTTGATTGTTGGCCGACGCCGGATCCGTATTCATTACCGCCATGGCTGTAGCGGTCAGAGGAACCGTAAAAAAGGCGGGCGCTCCGTCGGCCGGACGAAAGTCGACCGCGCAGTCTCGCCGCTCACCGACGGCGACCGGGCCGACATCCAAGCGCAAGCCGGAAAGTGGCGTGGTGCGGTCCGGTGGGCACGCAACCTCGTTGACGGCGAGGAACGCGGAACGGTCGGCAGGCGTGAAGAACTCCAAGTACACACGATCGAGCGGGTTGGGGCCCTGATTGAAGACACTGATCGTCAAGCGCTGCGGCCGCGAGCGCGTAATGGACCCGCCGCTGCTGGTTGGCGGTGGTAACCAAAACCCTGCGAGGGTTCGATCATCGAATCCCGTGTAGGTCATGGCCACGGAGAGATCGCTGGACGTCTGCGCGATGCTGGCGCCGGCAAGCAACAGTGATCCGATCAGAACCAGAGCGGACTGCGCGCTGCGATTCACCACATCACTCTCGTACCGCAGGTGGAAACGGGCAAGCCTGGCGCCTCGAAGCCGCCCCAGAAGATGTCCGGCGCGACCTGGCGCGACGTAATCGGGTATAGATTTCCGCTGGGCTCTGCAAGACAGGTGATCGTTCGGGTTGCGTCGGCGCCCGCCGCGCCCGCCGCCAGCCCGCTGCCGATGAATGTCGCGCGTGGATTGGCGAACTGCCACTGCCTGTTGGTGCAGGTCACGCTGGTGCCTGGACCACTACCATCGTCGTCGATGCACTGCGGGTCGGCCATCACGTCGCGCGCCACGCCGGGCACCCTGTAGCCATAGGAATGCGTGTATGCGCCTCGCAGCCCAGATAGCGGATACTCGATGTTGGGGTCGTGATTCGCTCCCAGCATGTGGCCCATTTCGTGGCTGAAGGTCAGGTTCTGGGCCGTCGGGTTGACGGTGAGGGCGGCGTAGGCGAAGTCGCGGTAGCTGCCCACCGCGACAGGGAAAACGCCATCCCCTACATCGCATTCGGTGCCGAAGCACTTGTTCCGTTGCGTGTATGCCGCGCCCCATACCCGTCGGCTCGGGTTGCCGCTGTCTTCGACCATCAGCACCGCGAAGTCGGCTCCAATGCTCGATCGCGAGCCAGGGGGTCCGAATCGGTCATGGTCGCGGGCAAAGAACAGATGCCCGGCGAACCGCAAGTCTGCATCGGGCTGCTGCTGGGCGGTCAACTCGGTGTAACTGGGGTGGAGGGTGATCCCGCCGACCTGTTCGAACGTCACGTAGTAAGTATCGCCCGAGTTGCGCAGCGTGGTGTTGACCTGGTCGATCCAGTTCGTCGCGATCGTCTGCAAACCCGCTACGCCCAGCGCCGTGGCGGGATAGTTGGGGTCGGTGCGGAATTGCTCGGCCGCCGCCGTGTAGTAGAACAGCACGCCAATGCGTGTGAAGTGCTTGCGCTGCACGGGCGCCGCACTCCAGCCCGTTGGTGCTGGCTTGCTGGCCGGGCTCGGGACCACCTCCGGCTGCATCGCGCCATCGGCAACCTGTCGCGAAAGCTGCGAGGCCGCCGAGAAATCGGGCCGATCTGCGATCCGGTTGCTGGCGCAGCCGCCGGCGTCCACGGCATCCGCGTCCAGTGCGCGCAGCAGCGTACGGCTGCCATCGGTGCTGATGCCCAATCGGCGCCCGGGTCCGTGATACATGCCGCGGACCTGCCTGCGCACGACCGTCAGAAGCAGGTGGTGCGACCCCTGCTGTCCGTACCACATGTAACTGACGCGCCGCGGGTCGTCGTCGACGATGATGTTGCCCGCGTCATCGACCCGGAAGCCCTCGCGTGGCTCGAAGTGCGCCCGTTGGAACACGGTGCGCGGTACGTCGGCGACGGCTGGTGTCTCCACCGCACCGTTGCGTCGCGCGATCCCCACCACGTTGACGGTCACCATCAGGCTCTCGCGAACCAGTGGTAGTCCCTCGCGAATGCCGACTCCGACCGCGCCGTCGCTGCCCGTGATCAGCAGCGGCTCAGGGGCATCAGTGTCCGGCGCCGGTTGGGGGGGGCATCGATTGCCGCCGTGGCTGATGCGGTGAGGCAGAACCACATTGCCGCCAAGAATCGCGGCGCGGCGGATCGAACCGAGTCTCGCCGACTGCCGACCTTGGTCTGCCCGAACATGGACCGCTCCTGAGTAGCATCCGTTGCAGCCCGAGGATACGCCTGTTCAGCGTCAGGCCGTCAAGTGCACACTCGCAGAGCACATGGGCCCGATCGGACGAGCAAAGGCTCGAGATGACCTTGGCCCCCGGATCGACGATGATGCGCGGATGCGCCTGAACAAATTCATCAGCGAATCCGGCCGCTGCTCGCGCCGCGAGGCCGACGAGTGGCTGGCCGCCGGCCGGGTCACGGTCAACGGCCGCATCGCCGGCATCGGCGACGTGGTGGAGGCACACGACGAGGTCCGGGTCGACGGCGACCTGGTGCGCTCGCGGCAGGGGCCTGGCGCGAAGTCGCGCGTCTACATCGCGCTGTACAAGCCGCGCGGGATCACCTGCACCACCGAGTCCGGCGTCGAGGGCAACATCGTCGATTTCGTCGACTATCTCGAGCGCATCTTCCCGATCGGTCGCCTCGACAAGGACAGCGAGGGCCTGATCCTGCTGACCAACGACGGCGACATCGTCAACCGCCTGCTGCGGGTGGAGAACCGGCACGAGAAGGAATACGTGGTCACGGTCAACCGCGAGGTGACACCGGACTTCGTCGCGCGCATGAGTCGCGGCGTCGACATCGGCGAGGCGGTGACCCAGCCGTGCAAGGTGCAGCGACTGTCGAAGTTCGCCTTCCGCATCGTGCTCACCCAGGGCCTGAACCGGCAGATCCGCCGCATGTGCGAGGCGCAGGGCATGTGGGTGCGATCGCTGGCGCGGGTGCGCATCGTCAACCTGCGGCTGGGGCATCTGAAGCCGGGGCAGTGGCGCAAGCTGACGCCGGAGGAAGTCGCAGGCCTGCTTGCCGCGCCTCCCGCGCCGGCGCCGCGGATCGGCGGTCCGGCGCGGACACGCCCGGCACCGCGCGATGCGGCGGTCGTGCCGCCGCGTGCGCGCGTGGCGCCGTCGGCGCAGCGCCCGGCGCGCCCGCAGCCG
>JAJTHZ010000095.1 GCA_021299185.1 Lysobacteraceae bacterium
CCGCTGTTCCGCGTCGACGTGGGCAAGCAGGTGTTCTACTGCCTGGACGAGGAGGAAAAGCGCATCCTGCTGGAGCGCATCGAGCGCGAGAAGATCAAGGGCGCGATCAGCACCACGCGCTTCAAGGGCCTGGGCGAGATGAACCCGTCGCAACTGCGCGAGTCCACCATCCACCCCGACACCCGCCGGCTGGTCCAGCTGCAGGTCGAGGACGGCGACGGCACGCGCGAGCTGATGGACATGCTGCTGGCCAAGAAGCGCGCCAGCGACCGCAAGTCCTGGCTCGAGACCAAGGGCGACTTGGCCTCGCTCGAGGTGTAGGCGCTCGCTTGCGGGCGACCGCTGCATCCAGGCTTGCTTCGGCGTGCGAGCTTGCGGTCGCGCGCAAGCGCGCTCCTACGGGAAGGCGCGCTTTGGCAATCGCAGGCGCGGGTCGAGACCCAAGGTGACCCGGCGTCGCTGGACGTGTAGGAGCCCGCTTGCGGGCGACCGCCACATCCCGCAGGCCGCAGTGCGCGAGCGCACGGTCGCATGCAAGCGGGCTCCCACGGTGAATTCCGTCGCCTGACCGGCGCACATCGCACCCTCGTCGGCACTCGCGGACCGAGAGTGCGACCACTCGACGCCACGAGACGCGGGCGCCATGCACGGCGTACGGATTTCCGACGACCTGCACTTGACGCCGTGACGGCGCCTGCCGACCCTGAGCGCTCGATCCCGGTCGTTGCGTGATGGCGTGTCCGAATCCCGCGGTTCACTCCTGCTGCGTGCGGACCTGCTGCCCGTGGCATGCCGTCGCCTCGGCGTCGTGCCGCACGGCGCCTTCCAACTGTTCCTGCCTGCACCCGGCGTGACGGCAGTGTTCCGCACGGCGGGCGGCGATCCCGTCGCAAGACCGATGCTCGCGACGCCGCACACGGCGTTTTCGACGACCGAGGTGGTCGCCGACGGGCCTGTCCTCAGCGTCTCCGTTTCCCACACCGAGGCATTGCGCGCCCTAGGCGGCAGCCTCGAACGGGCGCGCAATCGCCTGCTCCCACTCGACCGTCGCCTCGGCACGGCATTCGCCGCGACGGCGCTGCGTGACGGAGCTGCCGCACTGGGCGCGATGATCGAGGATGCGTGGCCACCGATCGACGGCGTCGACGCCACGCTGCTCGCCCGGATCGCCGCCACCAGCACCCTGCACCAACTGGGGCGACACCTGGGCGTCGGCGCACGGCAGGTGCAGCGGCACTACCTCGCGCGCACCGGCATCCCGTCATCCGGGTGGCGACTGATCGCTCGGCTCAGGGCTGCACGCGAGGCGGTGCACTGCCGACCGGACCTGACGTTGGCGCAGATCGCGCACGACGCCGGCTTCCACGACCAGGCGCACTTCAATCGCGAATTCAGGCGCTTCACCGGCCAGTCGCCGGGCCAAGCCCGCCGCGCGCCGGCCTTCGACGTCGTTTCGATACAAGACGACGGTCGGGTGTCCGCGCTATCACCCGGCGTGCTCGCCCCATTCACGTGAACCCGCCCATGCACCGCAACCGCCTTGTCCGACTTCTGCCAGCCATCGCCGCGATCGCTCTGTCCGCGTGCGCCACCCCGCCCGCGGGACCGATCATGCGCGACGTGCCGCAGGAGAACCTCACCCGCCGCTTCACGGCGACCGAGATCGAGGCCGACTTACGCCACCTCGCAGCGACGGTCCGCAGCACCGCGCCCGATGCTTCGTTGCCGGTCACCGAAGCCGACACCGACGGGCTGATCGCGCAGGAGATGGCGCGTTTCGTCGATGGCGGCACGCGGCGGAATGTCTTGCCCGCAGCGATGCGCATCGCCGGCGCGTTCCGATCGGCGCACGTCTACGTCGTGCTGCCCCACGAGGACTGGAATCGCGCTGCTGCCGCCGGCGAACGACGCATCACCGAGCCGATGGAACTTCGCGGCCAGGACCTCCACCTGCCCGATGGTCGCAAGGTGCTCGCCATCGGCGACCGCAGCGCCGCCGACTTCGTCGCATGGCATCGCGACGCGTACGACACCCACAACCCGCTGCGTCGCGCCACGCGCTTCCGGGAACGGGCGGCGACGGCCCTGTGGGTCTGGGGCGCCCCAAGCGACGCTCCGCTGCTGCTCCAGGCGACCGACGGGACGACCGAGCGCCTGCAACCGGCCACCGCCCCGTTGGAACCGCGGCAAAGCCTGTTCGCGCGCGGCGGGGCCACCGGGGCGACGACCCGCGATCCCATCGGTGTCACCGATGGAACCCCGCCCGGCACCGTGATCCTGGTTGCGTCCTCGTTCGATCCGCGTCGCGAGGCCGAATGGGCGGGCGTCATCGCGTCGCTGGAACCCCGGATCGCCGCTGGCCGCATCGACCACCTGGTGGTCGATCTGCGCGGCAACGTGGGCGGCACCGGACGCATCGGCGCGTCGCTGCTGGAACTGCTGTCCGGCCGCAAGGTCGCGCAGTCCGGCGGCAAGCGCTGGCGCCGATCGCCCGAGTACGAGGCCGCGATCGCCGAACTGGTGCCCATGTGGCTTCGCTGGGCGCCCTGGCGGCGACGCCTGCTCGGTGAAGACGGCGCAGCGACCCTGGACGCCATCCCGGTCGGCGGGACCGCGACCGTCGGCGCGCCCCTGGACGCCTTCGATGCGGGCCTGCGCGCGCGGGTCCGCACGACGGTGCTCATCGATGGCGCCGTCGCCTCATCCGCGACCCAGTTCGCACGTGCGGTGCAATTCCACGAACTCGGCGAACTGGTGGGCGCCCCGACCGCAGATTCGACCTCCGGCCTCGGTGAGATCGCCTTTTTCCGGATGCCGAACACAGGGCTCGTGTTCGCGTCGCCATCGGCGGAGTTCGTCGACCTCAGTGGGCAGCCGATCGACGGACCGGTCATGCCCGACCGGCTGATCTGCGCGTCCGACACTCCAACCTTCGCGCCCGAATTCGCCCTGGAGGCCGCGACCGACGCCCCGAACGTACGCTGGCGAACGATGACGAAGCCGGCGTACCAGCGCGACCTCGGCGAAGCCGACTACTGCGCCCTGCGGCATTGATGCCGTTGGGTGGCGGGCGCCGGCGGCACCGCTCCGGGCGATGCGCGCCGCATGGCACAAGCGCACCGCCAGGGTACCTCCGAACCAGTCTCCGCCCCCGCGTTCTCGCGGCGGACGAAGGCGGACGGTACCGGCCGGCGCGGACGCCGGGCACAGCGGGTGATCGGCCCCACTGCGCCCGCGACGTCCGCGCCGCCACCTGCGGCGACGCGGTGGTCAGCCCACGCCGTTCGCGCGGTTCCACGCATCCCGCGCCGCATCCCTGGCGCGATCCCAGCGCAGCTTCGACGTGCCGCTCGCATCGGTCCAGTCGCGGGACAGTTCGGGCTCGAGGTCCTCGAACTTGCGGCCGGGATAACGGGTGGCCGCGACGACGCCGAAGCCGTACGCAGGCCGGTAGTCGTCATAGCTCGCGCCCTTGGCGACATACGGCCGGGTGTTGTAGTTCTCGCGCCAGTAGGCTTCCTCGCGCGTGGGATCGATCGCCTCGCCGACGGCCTTGCCGGCGAGTCCGCCGACCACCGCGCCGACGGCTGCGCCGACCATCGTGCCGACCGGGCCGGCGACGGTTCCAACCCCGGCACCGGTCGCGGCCCCGCCCGCCAGGGCGCCGAGGCCGGTGGCGACGGGATGGGCGCCAAGCTCACCCGAGAGGGGATCACGATTGGCGGTGTCTGCAGGAGTCTTGTGCCTCTCTTGAAATCCGAGTGGGTAATCTGTCCCCGCCTGAACGGACCGCGGAGCATGCGAAGTGACGACCGGAAAGCTGTTCGAGGCTGCGCTGGGGGTTGAGGCGCCGTGGTATGTCGCGGGCACGGACTTCGATGC
>JAJTHZ010000236.1 GCA_021299185.1 Lysobacteraceae bacterium
GATCACGCCCACCGCGCGATCCGGCGGCAACGGCCCGACCCCGCGCACCAGCGTCTCGCGCCAGCCGCCGGCCAGGGCGCGCAGGCCCGGCCAGCGGTCGACCGCGCGCGCGGCCGCGCTGCCGGCCAGTGGCGATCCGATGCACACGATGCGCCCCGGCGGCAGCGCCGGCGCGTCGCGGACGGCCGCAATCGCGACCAGCCCGCCGAGACTGTGGCCCAAGAGGTGCACCGGCCCGGGCCCCGCCTCCTGCAGCCGCGCGCGCAGCGCATCGACCGCGCGCGCCGGCGCACCGAACACCGAGGCGTAGTCGAAACGCCGCGTGTCGAAGCCTGCCGTGCGCAGGCGGCGCTCCAGCCACCACAGGGTCGGCGCGCGCATCCAGATGCCGTGCAGCAGGACCACCCGCTCGCGCACGGCGGCCACGGCGCCGGGCCCTCAGTCCTTCTTCGGCTTGACCACCCGCACGTGCAATTCCTGCAACTGCGGCTCCGGCACCTCGCTGGGCGCGTCGGTCAGCAGGCAGGTCGCGCTGGCGGTCTTCGGGAACGCGATCACGTCGCGGATCGACTCCGTGCCCACCATCAGCGCCGCGATGCGGTCGATGCCAAAGGCGATGCCGCCGTGCGGCGGCGCGCCATACTTGAGCGCCTCGAGCAGGAAGCCGAACTTCACCTCGGCCGCCTCGCGGGTGATGCCGAGCAGGTCGAACACCGTGCTCTGCATCTCCGGCCGATGGATGCGGATCGAACCGCCGCCGATCTCGTTGCCGTTGAGCACCATGTCGTAGCCGCGGCTGACCGCATTGACCGGGTCGGCCGCGAGCGATGCGGCGTCGTCGACCTTGGGCGCGGTGAACGGATGGTGCAGCGCCACGTAGCGCTTGTCGGCCGGGTCGTACTCGAACATCGGGAAGTCGACCACCCACAGCGGGCGCCAGCCGTCGGCGACCAGGCCCTGGTCGCGGCCGACCTTCAGGCGCAGCGCGCCCATGAAGTCGGACACGGTCTTCCACGGGCCCGCGCCGAAGAACAGCACGTCGCCGGTGGCGGCCCCGGTGGCCTTGAAGATGCCGTCCAGCGCGCGCTCGTCGAGGAACTTGGTGATCGGCGAGGTCAGCCCCTCGCGGCCCTTGGCCAGGTCGTCGATGCGGATCCAGGCCAGGCCCTTGGCGCCGTACTTCGCCACGTAGGGGCCGAGGTCGTCGAGCTGCTTGCGCGTCATCTCGGCGCCACCGGGCACGCGCAGGCAGGCCACGCGGCCGGACGGATCGTTGGCCGGCGCGCTGAACACCTTGAATTCGACGTGCTTCACGTGCTCGGCCACGTCGACCAATTCGAGGCCGATGCGCAGGTCCGGCTTGTCGGAGCCGTAGCGGCGCATCGCCTCGGCGTAGGTGATGCGCGGGAAGGGGTCGGCCAGGTCCACGCCGACGACTTCCTTGAACACGTGGCGGATCATCGACTCCACGAAGTCCTGCACGTCGCGCTCGCCGACGAAGGCGAACTCCATGTCGAGCTGGGTGAACTCCGGCTGGCGGTCGGCGCGCAGGTCCTCGTCGCGGAAGCAGCGCGCGATCTGGTAGTAGCGGTCCATGCCGGCCATCATCAGCAGCTGCTTGAACAGCTGCGGCGACTGCGGCAGGGCGTAGAACTCGCCCGGGTGCACGCGCGAGGGCACCAGGTAGTCGCGCGCGCCCTCCGGCGTGGCCTTGGTCAGGATCGGGGTCTCGATGTCCTGGAAGCCGCGCGCATCCAGGTAATGGCGCAGCGCCGAGACCAGCTTGATCCGCGTGCGCATCGCCTTCTGCATCGCCGGGCGGCGGATGTCGAGGTAGCGATACTTCAGGCGCGGCTCCTCGCCCGGGGTCTCGTGCAGCATGAAGGGCAGCGGGGCCGCGGCGTTGAGGATCTCCACCGTGCCGGCCACGACTTCCACCTTGCCGGTGCGCAGCTTGTCGTTGACCTGCGCCGCCGGGCGCGCGCGCACGGTGCCGGTGATGCGCAGGCAGTACTCGTAGCGGACCTTGTTCGCCTCGGCGAACGCGGCGGCGTTGTCCGGCTCGGTGACCACCTGGACGATGCCCTCGTGGTCGCGCAGGTCGACGAACACCACGCCGCCGTGGTCGCGCCGGGTGTCGGCCCAGCCGCAGAGGGTGACCGTCTGGCCGATCAGGCGCTCGTCGACGAGGCCGCAGAAATGGGTGCGCATGGTGGGGGGCTCACGGGCCGGCGGGCGGCCGTTGGATGGACTGGACCGGGAATGCTAGATGGGGGTTTGTTGCGGTGCAAACAGAGCGAGGGCCCAGGGCCCAGGGTATAGGGCCCAGCCGACGGGAATGCTGCAGGCGCCGAGCCGGCGGTTGCGCCCTGTGCAGCCGCCCTCGCATGCGCGCAATGCCGGGGGCTGGCAGATGAGCCCCTCTCCCCTCGTGGCAGAGGGGTTGGGGAGAGGGGGCGCACCGCGAAGCGTCCCCCTCATCCGCCCTTCGGGCACCTTCTCCCACGAGGGGAGAAGGATTCAATCCGTCCGCCTCGCTTCAATCGGATGCGGCCCTTCGGCAGAGCTCCTGGAGATGGTCGATTGCGTTGATTGCCTCGGCTTCGGTGGCGAACGGTTCACTGCGGGCGATGTAGATGCCCGGTTCGGTACGGGTTTGGTGTCCCACCTCCACCAGGTAGCGACCATCGATCAGGACTACCTTCCAGCGCAGGCTCTCCGGCGTCATGTTGAGAAGCGCAGCCTTTTCGACCGGAATCCGCTCCTTCGCCAGCCCCCGACTCGTCAGGCGGGTCACTTTCCCCTCCAGAACCTTGAAGAAGAAGTTGGGGAAAACGCTCCACTCCTTGACCGTGACCCGAGGCCCAGCATCCGTCGTCTCGCGTCGAGCGTTGCTCGCAATTGCGCTGCTCAGTCGACGCAATCCCACCGCATGCCTTGCGCGCTCAAGCAAGGGGGCCGCGATGGCTCTCGCCTTTGCTGCCCCGGCCTGCAGCACTTCCTCGATTCGATCCGGGGTCGTTACCAATTCGCGGTACCGAGCACGCGCCTCGCCGAGTTCATCCTCGATGCGATTCGCGAGATGATTCTTTACGTCGCCCCAGGCGATGCCGTCAGCGTATGCACACCGCAATGCCTCGGTCTCCTGCGGCGTCGCGATCGCCCTGTAGATCGCGAAAAGATGCGAGGTCTCGGGGTCCTTCGGCGCATTGCGCTCTGTGGAATCGGTGACGATGCCCATGATCTTCTTGCGCAGCGCCTTCGGGTCGTCCCACAGCGGGATCACGTTGTCGTAGCTCTTCGACATCTTGCGCCCGTCGAGGCCGGGCAGCACGGCGGTGGATTCCTCCACCTGCGCCTCGGGCAGGGTGAAGTACTCGCCGCCGTAGAGGTGGTTGAAGCGCGCGGCGAGGTCGCGCGCGATCTCGATGTGCTGCACCTGGTCGCGGCCCACCGGCACGGCGTGGGCGTTGAACATCAGGATGTCGGCGGCCATCAGCACGGGATACATGTAGAGGCCCGCGGTCACGCCCGCATCGGCGTCCTCGCCGGCCGCGGTGTTGGCGTCCACCGCCGCCTTGTAGGCGTGCGCGCGGTTGAGCAGGCCCTTGCCGGTCACGCAGGTGAGCAGCCAGGTCAGTTCCGGGATCTCGGGGATGTCGCTCTGGCGGTAGAACAGGACCTTCTCGGGATCGAGCCCCAGTGCCAGCCACGAGGCCGCGATCTCCAGCGTCGCCCGCTGCACGCGAACGGGGTCGGTGTTGCCGATCAGCGCGTGCCAGTCGGCGAGGAAATAGAACGACTCCACGCCGGGCGTGCGGCTGGCGGCGATCGCGGGGCGGATCGCGCCGACGTAGTTGCCGATGTGCGGGGTGCCGGTGGGCTTGATGCCGGTGAGGACGCGTTTCATGGGATTCGTTCGGATGGATTCAGATGCCGCTGAACAGCAGATCGAGCGCATCGACGATGCGGTGGCGCTCCGACTCGAGGCTGCCGACCCGGACCAGCGACGCCAGCGGCGCGGCACCGACCATCTGGGTCAGCATCACCACCCGCTCGCCATCGACCTCGAAGGCAGGATTCAGGCGCTCCGCGGCGCGCCCCTCCACGCCGCCGGCGCGCGCCAGCGGCGCGACCACGCGGGTGTCGAGCCCGTCGAGCAGTTCGGACTGCAGCACCACGAGGTAGGGCACGGGGCGGCGGGTGCGCGGGTTCGGGTTGCGCACCACGTCGAAGCGGCGGATCACCACCCGCGGAACTCCTCGTTCCAGATGCCGTGCTTGGCCACGAACCGGTTGTAGGCCTCGATCGCCTCGCGGTTGTCGCGCAGCCACTGCTCGGCGCGACGCTTGCGGATGACCTCGGCGAGGTGGGTCTCGAATTCCTGCGACAGGTTGAGCTTGAGTTCGCGCGCCTGTTCGAGCAGGTCGGCGCGGATGGTGACGTTGGTCGGCTTCTTCAACTGGTTCGCGGGTCGCGCCATGATGCGGCTCCGGCATGCGCAGGAAAGACGCGCATAGGCTAGAGGGATGCCGGGCCCCGGGCAAGCCACGGTGAACGGCCGCCAACGCCGCGGCGCCAGACCTGCCCCGTCCAACCCCGATTCAGCCTGCACGGCGTTGAATCGATCGCACGGCCCGCTGCGGGCCGACACGGAGGACGCCATGAGACGCCTGCTCGCCACCCTCGCCCTGCTCGCCGCCGCGGGCGCCAGCCAGGCCGGCAACGGCCGCCTGGTCGACGTGCGGCTGTACGACGCCACCGACGGTCGCGAACTGCCCCTGTATCGCGACGGCGGGCGGATGTTCGTGCCGGGTACGCCGGGCAACCGCTACCGCGTGGTGCTGGAGAACCGCACCGGCGAGCGCCTGCTGGCGGTGCTGAGCGTGGACGGCGTCAACGCCGTGACCGGCCAGACCGCGAGCCCCGCGCAGTCCGGCTACGTGCTGGGCCCGAGGGAGCGCACCGAGATCCGCGGCTGGCGCAAGTCGATGCAGGAGAGCGCCGAGTTCTACTTCACCGAACTGCCGGATTCCTACGCCGCGCGCACGGGTCGCCCGGACGACGTGGGCGTGGTCGGGGTGGCGGTGTTCCGCGAACGCCACTTCCGCCGCCCGCCGATCGTGCAGGACGCCCCGGCCCCGTGGCGCGGGCGTGACGGCGCCAAGGCCGAGTCCGAATCCCGCGGCGGCAGTGCCGACGCGCTGGCCGGCGGCGCCAAGCACCATGCACCGGCCGCGCCCGCGCAGGAACTCGGCACCGGCCACGGCGAACGCCGCTGGGATCCGGTCGGCAGCACGCATTTCGAGCGTCGCAGCGGCCGCCCTGACGAAGTGGTCGCGCTGTACTACGACAGCATCCCGGTGCTGGTGGCCCGCGGCGTGATGCCGCCGCCGCGCCGCCACCCGCGCGACCGCCGTCCGGACCCGTTCCCGATGGGCTTCGTGCCCGACCCCTGGCGCTGATGCGAACGCGGCTCCCGCCGGTCGGCGGGAGCCGCCTCTTGCGGCGCGCAGGTGGGGAAGCCCATCCAGTTGCGACCGCGTCGGCCGTTGCGGGAGCTGCTTCAGTGGCGATTGCGACACGCCCGATCGCCGCAGTCGCCGGTGGAACCGGCTCCCACAGGCCGCGCGCACCCTGCCCTGTGGGCGCCGCTTCAGCGGCGACTGCGACACCTCGGCATGCCGCAGTCGCCGCTGAAGCGGCTCCCACGCCAGCCACCGCCACCTCACCGCGCCGCTACCCCTCTGCATCGCAGCCCCGCGCCCCCGGCACGCCCGCATGGCCCCCGGCCCTCGCGCCCCTGCTGGTAACCTTGTCGGCTCCCCTTTTTCCGTGCGCGGATCGCCGCGCCAGTGCCGACATGGACAAGAGCTTCGACCCCCGGCAGATCGAATCGACCTGGTACCCGCGCTGGGAGGCCTCCGGACAGTTCGCGCCGCGCGGCGAGGGCGACCCCTACTGCATCCTGCTGCCGCCGCCGAACGTCACCGGCACGCTGCACATGGGGCATGCGTTCCAGCAGACCATCATGGACGCACTGTGCCGCTGGCAGCGCATGAAGGGCCGCCCCACCCTGTGGCAGGGCGGCACCGACCACGCCGGCATCGCGACCCAGAAGATCGTCGAGAACCAGCTCGCCGCCGTCGGCAAGACCCGCCACGACCTGGGCCGCGAGGCCTTCGTCGAGCGCGTCTGGGAATGGAAGGCGCAGTCGGGCGCGACGATCACCAACCAGATGCGCCGCCTCGGCGCCTCGGTCGACTGGTCGCGCGAGCGCTTCACCATGGACGAGGGCCTGTCGGCCGCCGTGCGCCGCGTGTTCATCGCCTGGTACCGAGATGGCCTGATCTACCGCGGCAAGCGCCTCGTGCACTGGGATCCCGTGCTGCAGACCGCGGTGTCCGACCTCGAGGTCAACAACGAGGAGCGCGACGGCTCCCTGTGGTCGATCCACTACCCCGCCGCCGACGGCGGCACCGGGCTCGTGGTCGCCACCACGCGACCGGAGACCATGCTCGGCGACGTCGCCGTCGCGGTGCATCCGGAAGACGAGCGATACGCGCACCTGGTCGGCAAGCAGGTCGCCCTGCCGCTGACCGGTCGCACCATCCCGGTGATCGCCGACGAGTACGTCGACCGCGAGTTCGGCACCGGCTGCGTGAAGATCACGCCGGCGCATGACTTCAACGACTGGCAGGTCGGCGCGCGCCACGGGCTGGCGCCGATCAGCATCTTCACCCTCGACGCCAAGGTCAACGAGAACGGCCCCGAGCGCTACCGCGGCCTCGACCGCTTCGAGGCGCGCAAGCGCGTGCTCGCCGACCTCGAGGCGCAGGGCCTGCTGGTCGAGACCAAGAAGCACAAGCTGCAGGTGCCGATCAGCCAGCGCTCCGACGCGGTGATCGAGCCGATGCTCACCGACCAGTGGTTCCTCGATCTCACGCGCGACACCCTGCCCGACGGCCGCCCCGGTGGGCGCACCGCGATCACCGAGCCCGCGCTGGCCGCCGTGCGCGAGGGCCACGTGCAGTTCGTGCCCCAGAACTGGACCACGACGTACAACCAGTGGCTGGAGAACATCCAGGACTGGTGCGTCAGTCGCCAGCTCTGGTGGGGCCACCGCATCCCGGCCTGGTACGACGAGGCCGGGAACATCTTCGTCGGCGAGGACGAAGCCGAGGCGCGCGAGCACGCCCTGAAGCACGAACACCGCGCGCCGGTCGGCAAGCTGACCCAGGACCCGGACGTCCTCGACACCTGGTTCTCGTCCGCGCTGTGGCCGTTCTCGACCCTGGGCTGGCCGGGCGACACGCCCGAGCGCGCGGCCGAGTGGAACGACTTCCAGCGCTTCCTGCCGTCGTCGGTGCTGGTCACCGGCTTCGACATCATCTTCTTCTGGGTCGCGCGCATGGTGATGGCGACGACCTACTTCGCCGGCCGCCGCGACGACGGCACCTACGAGCCCGCGCGCGCGAAGCTCGCCGACCGCGTGCCGTTCCGCACCGTCTACATCAATGCCATCGTGCGCGACGCCGAAGGGCAGAAGATGTCGAAGTCCAAGGGCAACACCATCGACCCGCTGGACCTGATCGACGGCATCGACCTCGAGGCCCTGGTGAAGAAGTCCACCGCGTCCCTGCTGATCCCGCAGGTGCGCGAGAAGGTCGAAAAGCGCATCCGCAAGGACTATCCCGACGGCATCCCCGCGGTCGGCGCCGACGCGCTGCGCTTCACCTTCGCCGCACTCGCCACCCACGGCCGCACGATCAACTTCGACCTGAAGCGCTGCGAGGGCTACAAGAACTTCTGCAACAAGCTGTGGAACGCGGCGCGCTTCGTGCTGATGAACACGGAGGGCTTCGCCGCCCCCGCCGGCGCGCCCGCCGCGCGCACCGAGCCCGAGCGCTGGATCCTCACGCGGTTGCATCAGGCGCTCACCGAGGTCGACGCGCAGTTCGAGGCCTACCGCTTCGACCTCGTCGCGCAGGCGCTGTACGAGTTCACCTGGAACACCTACTGCGACTGGTTCCTCGAATTCGCCAAGCCCGCCCTGCAGGGCGACGACGCGGCGGCCGCGGCGTCCACCCGCCACACCCTGCTGCACGTGCTCGAAGCCCTGCTGCGCGCCCTGCACCCGATCATCCCGTTCATCACCGAGGAAATCTGGCAGGAGGTCGCGCCGCGCCTGGGCCGCGCCGGCACGTCGATCGCGCTGGCGCGCTATCCGCAGGCGTCGGATTTCCCCGTGGACGCGACGGCGGATGCGGAGATCGAGTGGCTCAAGGCCGCGGTGAGCGGCCTGCGCCGCGTGCGCAGCGAGATGAACATCGCGCCGGCGAAGGCGGTCCCGGTGCGGCTGGCGGGTGGCGGCGAGACCGATCGCGCGCGGGTGGCGAAGTTCGACGCACCGCTGCGCTTCCTGGTCAAGGCCGAGGCGCTCGACTGGCTCGCGCCCGGCGAGGCGGAGCCCGCCGCGGCGACGGCGCTGGTGGGCGAGCTGAAGCTGCTGATCCCGCTCGCGGGACTGATCGACCTCGGCGCGGAAAAGGCGCGACTGGCGAAGGAGATCGCGCGCGTCGAAGGCGAGATCCGCAAGTGCGAGGCCAAGCTCGGCAACGCCAACTTCGTCGCCAACGCCCCCGCCGCGGTGGTCGAGCAGGAAAAGCAGCGCATCGCCGACTTCGGCACCCAGCTCGCCGGCCTGCGCGAGCAGGCGGCGCGACTGGCCGGCGCCTGACCGCTCGCCGGGCCACGGCGTACAGCAAGCCTCCGACGCAGCGGTCGCGCGCAAGCGCGCTCCTACATCGATGCCGCGAGCGGGTCGCGCCGCAGCGCCCATCGACCCCTTGTAGGAGCCCGCTTGCGGGCGACCGCCGCCTCCGATCCCGCCGCGGACCCGGGCGTTACGGTCGCGCGCAAGCGCGCTCCTACAGTCGATGCCGCAAGCGAGTCGCGCCGCAGCGCCCATCAATCCCTTGTAGGAGCCGGCTTGCGGGCGATCACCACCTCCGATCCCGCGGCCAGCCCCCGAACCCGTAGGGTGCAATGAGCGCAGCGAATTGCACCGCTTCGATCGACCGGCGCAATTCGCTGCGCTCATTGCACCCTACGCCGCTGGGCGCTGGGAAAAGAAACGCCGAAAGCCGCGGCGGCTACCCGCCCGCGTCGTGCAGCAGTTCCAGCGCCATCACCAGCGCGTCCTCGCGGCCGTGGCGCGCGGGGTAGTAGTTCGGGCGGCGGCCGATCTCGTTGAAGCCGAGGTCGTGGTAGAGCGCGATCGCGCGCGGGTTGGACGGGCGCACCTCGAGGAAGATGCGCTGCGCCTGGTGCCAGCGCGCGAGGTCGACCAGGCGCTTCATCAGGCGCCGGCCGTGGCCTTCGCCCTGCTGGTGCGGGGCGATGCAGACGTTGAGCACGTGCGCTTCGCCGGCGGCGACGCTGAGCACGCCGTAGCCGAGCAGTTCGGCGTCGCGCGCGAGCACCCAGCAGCCGTAGCCGGCGCGCAGGCAGTCGCGGAAGATGCCTTCCGTCCACGGGAACTCGTAGGCCGCGGCCTCAATGCGCGCGATCTCGGGCAGGTCCTCGGCCCGCATCGGTCGCAGGGTCGGTGACGCCGGGCGGACGACGGCGACCACCTCAGCCCCGCAGGCGCCGGGCCAGCGCGCGCAGGTCGGGCCACAGGGCGCGGCGCGCGCGCGCGCTGGCGCGCAGGGTCGCCAGCGGCGGCGCCAGCACCGCATCGCTGGCCGCGCCGGGGGCGCTGCCGAAGCACACGCAGGGCAGGCCCTCGCGCGGCGCGCCGAACACCACCGCGGCCGGGTCCACGCCCAGCGCCAGCGCGACGTGGCGCAGCAGCGCGCCCGAGCCACCGTTGAAGTCGACCGCGCCGTCGGCGGCGAACACCACCCGCGGGGCGGCGTTCGCCGCCTGGCGTGGCGTGGGCGCGGGGGCTGCTTCCGCCGCGACAGGCTCATCCGCCGGCGCCGCATCGCGCGCGCGCAGCACCCACACGTCGACCCCGATCAGGGCCAGCGCGCGACGCTGCGGCGGCGACAGCACGGGCGCGACGCCGGGCATCGGTCAGGGCTCGAGCTGCGCCAGTTCGGCGGCGAACGCGCCCAGCACCTGGTCGGTGGCGGTAGCGAACGCGCGCACCGTGGCCTGGATGGTTTCCGCGCCGGCCGGCACCGCCGCTTCGTAGGTGCGCAGGATCGCGGGCAGGGGCTCGTCGCCGACATCGGCGCGCAGTTCGATCCGCACCTCGGCGTACCAGCCGTCCTCGCGCTTGACGCGCTCGAAGCGGTCGAGCACACCGCTCACCCGCACCGCCGAGATGCTGGTCGGCAGGCGATCGGCGACCACCGGCGAGACGTTGGCGGCGCGCAGCATGCGGATCAGCCGCCGCTGCAGCAGGCGCACCGGCGGGTCGTTCCAGCGCTGGTAGTGGTACGAGCGCACGCTGCCGCCGGGCCGGGTGGCGTAGAGGATGGACTGTTCGCCATGCAGGCCGTCGGCGAGCAGGGTGTCGACCACCACCGGCATCTGGAACGCGGGCCGCTCGCGCGGCGCGCCGGCATCCGGCTCCGGCATGCGGTAGTACGCCACCTCGGGCACGGGCGCGGTGGCGCAGCCGGCCAGCAGCAGCAGGGCGGAGACTCCGGGAATCAGGAAACGCAGGCGCATGCTCATTCCTCCTCCACCACGACCTCGTCGGCCTTCGGGCTGAGGATCAGGCGATTGGGGCTCTTGCGGATCTCGCGGGTGAACTCGTCGAGGTTGCGGCTCGACGACTCCAGGTTGAACGCGATTGCGTCGATGCGGCGTGCGAGCGCGGTGGTGATCTGCGACAGGTCGCGGATCGAGTCGCGGACCACCGGCCGGTTCTCCGCCGCGATGCTGCCGGCGTCGGCCAGCAACTGGTCGAGCCGCGCCTGCGTGCCTTCGAGGTCGGCCGCCACCTGGCGGATGCTGGCCAGCGTGGCGTCGATGTTGCCGCGGTTGTCCGGTCCGAGCACGAGGTTCACCGACTCGGCGGCCTCGTTGAGCCGCTTGAGCAGGGCCGCAGCGTCGGTCAGCAGCACCGGGGTCTGGGCGTCGAACGACTGCGAGATCGAGTCCACCCGCTTGGACAGGGTCTCGACCAGCGGCGTGATGCGGGTCCGGGTCAGCGAGGTGACCTCGCCGGCCAGTTCGTTGATCGCCGCGAACACGTCGGCGCCCTCGCGGCTGGGGATGGCCGAGCCGGGCGCCAGCACGTCGGCGGACGCGCCCTCGCGGATCGCGATCGACACGTCGGCCAGCAGGCCGCTGGAGGCGAGCTGGGCGACCGAATCGGCCGGGATCGGCCAGTCGCGGCGCACGGCCAGTTCGACCTGGTAGGTCGTGCGCCCGCCCTCTCGGATCGGGGTGATGGTCTCGACCTGGCCGATGCGGAAGCCCTCGTAGAAGACCGGCGCGCCGTACGACAGGCCGGTCACGTTGCGGTAGGTCGCGACGTAGCTGGACGTGGCCCCGCTGCGGCCGGTGATCGCGAACAGGGTCCCGATCAGGATCCCCAGCGCAACCAGGACAACCAGGCCGACCAGCGTGTAGTTGACGTTCTCGCGCTTCATTCCGGTCCCTATTGTGTCGTGTCCGGCCGCATGGCGTCAGTCCACCTCGGCCTCGGTCAGCCGGCGCAGGTATTCATCGGTGTCGACCTCCACCTTGCGCGGGCGGCGGTTCAGCAGGTCCTGGATGCGCTCGTTGTCGCTGGCGCGCACCGCGGCCACCGGCCCGGTCATCAGGATGTGCCCGCGGTCGAGCACGGTGATGGTGTCGGCGATCTTGAACGCGCTCTCCAGCTCGTGGGTAACCACGATGATGCTCATGCGCATGGCGTCCCGCAGTTGCAGGATCAGCTCGTCGAGTTCGGCCGAGACCACCGGGTCCAGCCCGGCGGACGGTTCGTCGAAGAACAGCAGCTTCGGGTCCATCACGATCGCGCGCGCGAGCGCAGCGCGCTTGACCATGCCGCCGGACAACTGCGAGGGCATCAGGTCCTGGAAGCCGCCGAGGTTGACCACCTCGAGCTTGAGCCGGCTCATGATGCGCACGGTGTTCTCGTCGAGGTCGGTGTGCTCGCGCAGCGGCAGGGCCACGTTCTCGCCCACGGTCATCGAGGTGAACAGCGCCCCGCCCTGGAAACTCACGCCCATCTGCCGGCGCAGGCGCAGCACTTCGGCCGAGGACGCGGCGGCGATGTCGGTGCCGAGGATGCGCACGCTGCCCGAGCGCGGCTTGAGCAGGCCCAGCAGGTGGCGCAGCAGGGTCGACTTGCCGCTGCCCGAGCCGCCCATGATCACGCGGATCTCGCCCGGCATCACGCGGAAGTCCACGTCGTGCAGGATGTGCCGCTTGCCGAACCACACGTTCAGCCGCTGCACGTCGATGACCGGTTCGGCGTCCATCAGCGGTTGAGGAAGAAGGAGAAGACCATGTCGGCCACCACCAGCAGGGTGATCGACAGCACCACCGCGCGGGTGGTGGCGCGGCCCACGCCCTCGGCGCCACCAGTGACGCCGAAGCCGGTGGAGATGCCGACCAGGGTGATGATCACCGCGAACACCACGCTCTTCGACAGCCCCTCCCAGATGTCGCGCATCTCCAGCGCGTGCAGGGTCTGGATGATGTAGACGACCGGGCTGACCTCCAGCACCGGCGCGCAGTACAGGGCCGCACCGACGATCGCGGCCGTATTGGCCAGCACGGTCAGCGTGGGCAGCATCACCAGCATTGCCACCAGCGCGGGGGCGGCGAGGTAGCGCACCGGCTCGATGCCGATCACATACAGCGCGTCGACCTCCTGCGAGACGTTCATCGAGCCGATCCGCGCCGCGAACGCCGAGCCCGAGCGTCCGGCGACCAGGATCCCGGTGATCAGGGCGCCGAACTCGCGCGTGACCGACTTCGCCACCGCCATCACGACCTGGCTCTCGGCGTTGAACTCGGAGAAGGCGCTGACGAACTGGATGCCCAGCATCAGGCCGACCGTGAACGACAGCAGCAGCACGATCGGGATCGCATCGATGCCGACCTGGCGCATCTGCTCCACGATCGCCGCCGGCCGCACGGGCTGGCCGTGGCGCCAGCCGACCAGCGCGAAATAGACGCTCTCGACGAGGATCGCGCCGGCATAGCCGAGTTCGGCCAGCGCGGACGCGGTGCCGCGGCCGAGCCGGTTGATCGGTTTCAGGATCGCATCCAGCGCCACGCCTACAACCCCCCGTCGCGCGGCGCCCGCCGCGCCGCCAGATTACGACGTCACGGCCTCGGCCGTATCCACCATCGGGAATACGCGGTCCAGCCGCGCCAACTGCAACACCGCCCGGACCTGCGGGCTGGCCGCGACCAGGGCGAACTTCTGCCCCTTGCCGCGCGCCGACTGGAAGCCCTCGACCAGGGCAGCGATGCCCGAGGAATCGATGTAGGTGACCGCCGACAGGTCCACGCCCACCGCCGGCGCGCGCCCCAGCGCGTCGAGCACCGCCTTGCGGATCGACTGCGACCACGACAGGTCGACCTCCCCGGCCACCTTCACCAGGTGCAGGCCGTCGCGCGCCTCGGTCGTGCATTCGTTCTTCATTCCGTGCCTCCGTGTGTGCCGCCCCGGATCCGCTTGCGCATCACCAGCAGGTTGCCGCCGCGCCGCAGGGGGCGCAGCCGCCAATAGTCCATCGTTTCGTCGATGAAATTGATGCCGAGGCCGCCGGGGCGGCACTCGGACAGGTCGCGCGGCCGCACTCGCGCGGGGTCGACCGCCGGGGCGTGGTCGCGCAGCGCGAACCGCAGGCTGCCGCGCGCGGCGCGCACTTCGATCCGGAAGGTGCCCGCGGGGCAGTCCGCGTAGGCGTGCCGGATCACGTTGGCCGCCGCCTCGTCGATCGCGAGCTTCAAGCGATCGCGCAGGTCCGGCGCCACGCCGGCGCGTGACAGCGCAGCGCACACCGCGTCGCGCAGGGGCTTGAGCGAGGCCGGCTGCGCCGGCAGCTCCAGCCGGAGCAGCGGGCGCGCGCTCACCGGCGGCGGTCCTCGATCACCAGCAGGGTGGTGTCGTCGGCCAGCCGCAGCCGACGCAGCTCCGACACGATCGCGCGCAGGCGCGCCTCCGGGCCGGCCGCCGCGTGGCGGTCGAACAGGGCACGCACGCCGTCGAGGCCGATCGTCTGCCGCTCGGCGTCGCGCACGTCGGTGACCCCGTCGGAGAAGAAATACAGGCTGCCCTCGCCCAGTTCGGCCGCCTGCTCCGGGTAGTGCATGCCGGGCACGATGGCCAGCGGCGGGCCCTCGGCCGCGTACTCGCGCCATGCGCCGGCGGGGTCGCGCAGCAGGGCCGGCGGGAAGCCCGCGTTGGCCCACACCACCTGGCGGTTCGCCGGGTCGTAGTAGCCGACCACGGCGCAGACGAACATGCCGCCGGAAACGGTCTCGCACAGCTCGGCGTTGATCCGCTCCAGCCACTGGCCCGGCGCCAGCTCGTCCTTGCCGGCCCAGCGCAGCAGGCTCGCGGTGCGCACCATCAGCAGCGAGGCGTCGAGCCCCTTGCCGGAAACATCGCCGACCGCGAAGGCGATGCGCCCGTCGGGCAGGTCGAAGTAGTCGTAGAAGTCGCCGGAGATCTCGCGCGCCGGCCGGTTCACGCCCAGCACCGGGTAGCCGTCGCGGCGGCGCTTGGGCAGCAGGGAGCGCTGCATCTGCCGTGCGAGTTGCAGTTCGCGCCGGATGCGGGTCTGGTCGACCATCTCCGCGACCAGCGCCGCGTTGCTGATCGCCAGCGCCGTGGGCGCGGCCAGCACGCGCAGCATGTCGCGGTCGGACTCGTCGAACAGGCCGCCGTCGCGCTTGTTGAGCACCTCGATCACGCCGATCGTGCCGCGCGCGGTGGACAGCGGGGCGCACAGCAGCGAGTGGGTGCGAAAGCCGGTCTTGGCGTCGACCTTGCCGGCGAAGTCGGGATCGCGTTGCGCGTCGCGCACCATCTGCGGCGCGTTCGCCGCCAGGGTGCGGCCGACGATGCCGGCGCCGAGCGGCAGCCTCAAGCCGGTGACGTCGACCGGCCCCGCGCAGGCCCGGCAGACCAGCTGCTGAGCCTGTGCATCGACGAGGAACACCGAGGCCGCCTCAGCCTGCATGCAGTCGGCGATGCGGTTGACCGCCTGGACCAGGGTTTCCTCGATGTCGATCGACACCGCCAGCGCCTGGCTGAGGTCGGCGAGCAACGCCAGCAGACGTCCCTCGAAGCCGCCCGCCGGCGGCGCGCCCGCGGCCAGCGCGTTCATCCCGGTGGCGCCGTGCGGCGGCGCTGGCGCAGCGTCCACAGCGCCACGGCCGGCCCCGAGAAGAGGTACACCACGGCCACCGCCAGCAGCACGGCCGGCGGATCGATCGCCAGCAGCACGATCACCCCGAGCAGCAGCGGCAGCCACAGGAACGGCACCCGCTCGGACGCCGGCGCGGCCTTGAACGACCAGTAACGCACGCGGCTCACCATCAGCACCGCCGCGGTGACCGTGACTCCGAGCGCGAGCGGCGCGATGCGGTAGGCGTCGACGCCACGGTCGACCATGGTCCACACGAACGACATCATCAGGCCGGCCGCCGCGGGGCTGGCGAGCCCGATGAAGAAGCGCTTGTCGACCGTGCCGACCTGGGTGTTGAAGCGCGCCAGGCGCACCGCGGCGCAAGCCGCGTAGAGGAAGGCGGCGGCCCAGCCCACCTTGCCCATGGTCGGCCCGTAGCCCTTGAGCAGCTCCAGCGACCACATGTACATCACCAGCGCCGGCGCCAGGCCGAACGACACCAGGTCGGCCAGCGAGTCGTACTGCACGCCGAACTCGCTCTGGGTCTTGGTCAGGCGCGCGATGCGCCCGTCGAGCCCGTCCAGCACGCCGGCCACGAACACCGCCACGGCCGCCTGCTCGAAACGGCCATTGATCGCCGCGATGATCGCGTAGAAGCCGGCGAACATGCCGCCCGTGGTGAACAGGTTGGGCAGCAGGTAGATGCCGCGCGGCGGCTTGGACGAGGGGACCTCGGAAGACTCCATGGCGACGACGCGGGCGGTGGTTCTTCGGAGTCTACCCGATGCGCCGGTCGGGTCCGTGGCGGCACTCGTCGCCGCCGGGCGTGAAAACGCGACCGCCACCCTTGTAAGCCCCGGATGGCGGTGCTATCTGAGCCCCAGCCCCTCGCGGAGACCCCTCCATGCGCCCGCTCGCCATCGCCACCGCCTTCGCCCTGCTCGCCCTGTCGGCCACCGCCCCGGCCGTCGCGCAGCAGTACTACAAGTGGAAGGACGCCAACGGCGTGACCCACTACACCAAGACGCCACCGCCGGCGGGCACCGAAGCCGAGCGCCTCGCGGTGCAGGCGGCACCCGCCACGCCGGCCGCTGCGCCCGCCACCGAGGCGCCGGCGCAGGGTGACGGCATGACGGCCGAGGCGTCGCAGAAGCGCGGCGCCGCCTGCGAGGCGGCGCGCAACAACCTCACGACGCTGCAGCAGAACCCGTTCGTCACGATCGACAAGGACGGCGACGGCACGGGCGAACTGCTGACCCCGGAAGAGCACAACGCCCAGCTCGCGATCGCCCGCGAGCAGGTGCGCACGCTCTGCCCGGCCGCGCCGGCGCCGGGCGGCTGAGGCAACCCGGATGCGCAAGGCGATCGCGCTCGCAGTCGTCCTGCTGGGCGCCGCCGGCTGGGCCTGGTGGCGCTATGCCCCGGACACCCTGCCCGGCTTCGTGGCCGACCGCGTGGTCCGCTCGCCCGAGGCCAACCCGCCGCTGTACAAGTGGCGCGACGCACAGGGCCAGTGGCACATCACCGACCAGCCGCCGGCGGACCGCCCATTCGAGGAAGTGCGCGTCGATCCACGCCTGAATGTGGTACCGACCGTGGTGCCCGGACGAACCACGCCGCCCGAAGCGGACGACTGATCGGTCGCGTCGCATCGGATGCAGTGTCGGGAACAGCGGCCCTGCGGCAGGAGCGTCGCGCACTGCGCGACCGCCATCTATCGATCTTGTCGCTGGCATCATGCCTCGAGGTCTCCGCTGTAGGAGCGCTGCGTGCAGCGCGACCGCCACATGGTTTTCTTGTCGCAGTCGTCTTGCGTGCTGGCTTGTTCTGTTGTCGCAAGCGACAAGGCGTTTCGCGCCGCTTCCGCGGCGCGAGCAGGAGACCTTGCTTGTGTAAGGCCTCCTGCACCTCCAACACACCCCCGGCGGTCCGCCGCGCGCCTTCCTGGCGCGCGGTGCCTTGCGCTTCTCGGTCCCCCAGGGGGTCGGCCGAGTGCGCATCCTGCGCACGCAGCCGACTCGCGGCCATCCTTGGCCGCGACCCCTTCGGGGCGGAAACCCTGGGGGCCCTGCGATGCTCAGCGGACCTTAGGGGGCCCCGGTGGACGAACCCGCCATCCATGGCTAGTTACCTCGTGGCGCCAACTGATTCGCTTCTTCTGCCTGGTGCACGCCACGCGCGAAGCGATGCCTACGCCATGTGTTGAGAACCAGCCATGGATGGCGGGTTTGTGAACCGGGGCCCCTGAGCGACGCCGAGCATCGCAGGGCGGACCGGGTCCTTGCCCCCGTCAGGGGGTCGCGGCCATGGACGGCCGCGAGTTCGCGCAGGCGCAGGATGCGCCGTCAAGCGCGAACCCCAAGCCGACCGAGAAGCGCAGGCTGAGCGGGGAATTGGCGCGGCACCGCCGCGCCCCCGCGAAGGCCCGGCCATGGATGGCCGGGCGGGCGGACAATCCAGGGATGGATGCTTGCCGAACAGCGCAACGAAGACAGGGCGGCGCTCCGGGGTGTGTTTCTCTTGCCTACTTCTCTTTGCACAAGCAAAGAGAAGTAGGTCGGGCCGCGGCAGCGGACCGAAACCGCTTTGTCGCTTGCGACAGCCAAACAGACCTGAACGCAAGACGCCAGCGGCAAGATCGAAACGTGGCGGTCGCGCTGCGCCCAGCGCTCCCACAGTCGAGATCTCGCACGCAAGACGCCCGCGGCAGGATCGAGACGTGGCGATCGCGCGCAAGCGCGTTGCGGCGACACCCCCGAGGCGCACCTGCGCGCCATCGCGCCCCGTGACACGCGGCGCCACGCCCGCGGCGGCGGGCGCCATCGATGCGCCGCTCAATGCCCCCCGGGCACCAGCATCAACCCCACCCCGCCCAGCGTGCACACGATGCCCAGCGCCTTGCGCCGGGTCAGGCGCTCGCCGAGGAAGATCCAGGCCAGCACGACGATGAACACCGACGCCGTCTCGTTGAGGATCGCCGCGATCGAGGCCGAGGTGTACTTGTAGCCCGCGAGCCAGAGCAGCATCGACAGCAGTTGGCCGACCAGCGCGGCGGTCACCAGCATCACCCAACCCTTGCCGTCCAGCGCCACCGGCGCGCGCGCGCCGCCGAGGAAGGCGCCGATCAGCAGCATGCCGGCCACGCCGCCCACCATGCGGATGGTGCTGACCCACAGCAGGTCCGCGTGCTCGAGCACGCGCTTGACCATCACGATCGCCACCGCCATCAGCAGCACGGCGAGCACGCCGATCGCCAGCCCGCGGCGCAACGCGGCGGCGTCCACCGCCGGCCCGCGCGCGGCGCCGATCACCAGCACGCCGGCGCTGACCAGCACGAAACCGAGCAGCTGCATGCCGGTCAGTCGCTCGCCGAGGAAGGTAAACGCCAGCACGATCACGAACGGGCTGTAGAAGTTGCCGACGATGCCCATGCGCGCCGCGCCGACCTGGTTCAGCGCGCGGAAGTACAGCGTGTCGGCGATGCCGATGCCGAGCAGGCCGGAGGCGAGGCAGATCGCGACCTCGGCGGGCGTGAGGGCCGGCAAGGCGACGCCGTGCACGGCCAGCAGCAGCGGTACCAGCGCGACCAGCACCAGCGCGTTCTTGCGCAGGTTCAGCGCCAGCGGCGGCAGGCGCTCGCCGAGCCGCTTGTACAGGATCACGCCGAACGCCCAGGCGAGCGCGGACAGGATCGCGAACGCCTCGCCCTTGCCGATCATCTGCGTGGACCGCCCCGGCGCCCGCGGAAACGCCCGATTATGCGCGGCGTGCTGGCGCTACGCTATCGGCATGGAGACCCCGCAGCCCGCGTCGCGGTTCGAGGACCGCGTCCGCTTCCTGTGCGAACTGGCGCGCCACCTGCACCGCGCCGGCACGTCCGCGCCACGCCTGGAGGCCGCGATCGACGACGTCGGCGCGCGCCTGTCGCTGTCCTGCCAGAGCCTGTCGACGCCGACCTCGGTGATCCTGTCGATCGCCGACCGCCGCGACGGCGAGGACGCCCTGGCCGCGCACACCCAGGTGCTGCGGCTGGCGCCCGGCGACGTCGACCTGCGCGAACTCGCGCACGTCGACCGCGTGGCCGGGCAGGTCGCCAGTGGCGAGATCGACATCACGGCCGGCCGCGCGGCGCTGAACGAACTGCCGCCGCGCCGCGGACTGGTCGCCGACACAGCGATGGCGGCGAGCTTCGGCCTCGCCTCCGGCGCCGTCGCCGTGCTGCTGGACGGCGCGGCCGCCGACGTGGCCGTCGCCGCGGCGGTCGGCACGCTGATCGGCGCGCTGTCGCTGCTGCTGCCGGGGCGGCCCAACCTCGCCGCCGGCTTCGAGGCCATCGTGGGTTTCCTCGCCGCGCTGGCGATCTACCTCGCGCACGCGTACTGGACGCCGCTGTCGGTCACCTCGGTGACGATCGCGGCGCTGATCGTGCTGCTGCCCGGCCTGATGCTGACCACGGCGGTGAACGAACTCGCCACCCAGCACCTGGTGTCCGGCATCGCGCGGCTGGCGGGCGCGGCGGCGGTGCTGCTCAAGCTCGGCTTCGGGATCGCCGCGGCGAACCAGGTGGCGCACGCGCTGGGGCTCGACCGCACGCCCACGCCGGTGGCGCCACTGCCGCAGGCCGCCGAATGGCTGGCGCTGGCGGTGGCGAGCCTCGCCTTCTGCGTGCTGTTCCGCGCCGCGCGCCGCGACTGGCCGCTGGTGATGGCGTCGGCCTGGCTGGGCTATCTGTGCACGCGTTTCGGCGGCGAGGCGCTGGGCGCCGAGTTCGGCGTGTTCATCGCCGGCCTGGTGGTCGGTTGCGCGGCGAACCTGTACGCCCGCTCGCGCAAGCGCCCAGGCGCGCTGGTCCGGGTGCCCGGGATCATCCTGCTGGTGCCCGGCAGCGTCGGCCTGCGCAGCCTGTTCTTCGTCTTCGAGCGCGACGTGTTCCTCGGGCTCGACACCGCGTTCTCGCTGGTGGTGCTGCTGGTCTCGCTGGTCGCGGGCCTGCTGTTCGGCAACGTGCTGCTGCCGCCGCGGCGCAGCCTGTAGGCGCGCGCCGGCGCGCGCTCAGCGGATCAGCAGGTCCTCGGCGCTGCGGCCGGCGGCCAGCGCCTCGCGGAACCAGCGCGGCTGCACGCCCCGCCCCGCCCAGGTCTGGGAGGGGTCGGCCGGATTGCGGTACTTCGCCGGCACGCTGCGGCCCTTGAGCGAACCGCCGCCGCCCTTGGCGGGCCCGGCCTTGCGCGGCGCGGCGGCCGGCGCGGCGGGCACCTTGATGCTGAAGACGTCGGCCAGCGTGAGGCCTTCGGCCTTCAGCAGGGCCTCGATCTTGGCCCGCACGCGCGGGATCTTCTTCGCCGCCAGCGATTCCTGGCGCTTGCGCGCCTTCTCGATCAGGCTGTCGAGTTCGGCGGGGCTGAGCTTGCGCAGGTCCATCGATACGCTCCAGGCGACGGGCCGGATCGTCGGCCAATGGCCGCGATCTTACCGATTCCGTCACGGATTGCGCGGCCAGCGCCGGCCATCATGCCGGCTGCCCGCCGGGGTGCCGGGGGCGTTCGCTTGGGTCGCCGCGGCCTTTGCGTTACCTTGTGCGGCGATGCGGCCGGCACGACCGGCCGGGAAACAGGGTGGGGACATGGGCCTGCTCGACGATCTCGAACAGGAAGCGCAGCGCCGCAAGGCCACGCTCGGCGATGCCGAGCGGGTCAAGCTCGAGCGCGAGGAAGCCTTCAAGACCCGGCTCGAGCCGGGCCTGCAGGCGTTCCATGAATACCTCGCCAAGCTGACCGCCAACCTGAGCTTCCTCAAGCCGAAGACGCAGGTGCGCTTCGACTTCCCGGGCTACGGCACGGTGGTCGCCAACATCGAGCACGAGTACGACCTGCGCGCGAACACCATCACGCCGCTGTCGAAGGAGGTCGTGCTGCTGTTCTCGGCCAGCGTGGCCACCGACGAATGCCCGGTGGTGCAGGTCAACAGCCCGGCGAAGATCCGCACGCTGAACAGCTTCTTCCAGAAGGCGCGCCTGTCCGGCATCGCGGAGTTCAAGAAGGACGAGTCGGGCGAAGTCACGCAGGCCACCTTCCGCGCACGCGGCAAAGTCACGCTCAACGTCACCGTGGCCGCCGACGCCGAGAGCGGCGTGGCGCGCCTGTCGTTCACCAACTTCGACACCCTCGGCACGGTCACCAAGTCCGCCGCCCCGCAGCACTTCGACGAGAAACTGTTCGACGAGGTCGGCCGCTTCATCGCGCGCGAGACCAACACCCTGTTCCGCGAGCAACTGCCCGAGGACTTCCGCAAGCAACTGGCGCAGAAGGTCCAGCAGGAGCAGTTGAAGCGCAAGTGGGAATCGAAGATCGCCGAGCAGCAGGCGCAGGACATGGAGCGCGCGCAGCGCGCGCAGCGCGAGCAGAGCCTCAAGGGCAAGATCGACCGCGCGGTCGCCGGCGTGGCCGAGAAGGCGCCGTCGATCCTCGACAAGGTCAAGGGGTTGTTCAACAAGAAGTCGTGAGGCGCCGTTGTGGTGGCCGGGCTTTTTTTTGAGGGCCCAGGGCCCAGGGCTCAGGGCCCAGTGAAGAGCGGCTCCGATGAAGGCTGTTCTATACCCTGGGTCCTATACCCTCCGAGACAGAGGGTATAGGGCCCAGGGTACAGGGCGCAGAAGGCACCGCTTCGAAGCGGCGTTTCTGGGCCCTGGGCCCTGGGCCCTGTGCCCTGGGCCCTCCCCCAAAGAAAAGCGCCCTCCGTCCGCCTACAGACCGAGGCGCGCGAACACCTGCTCCCGCGTCAGCGCCTCGGCCTCGCTGGCGCGGCGCGCGCGGTACTCGAAGGTGCCAGCGGCGAGCCCGCGCTCGGAGACCACCACGCGGTGCGGGATGCCGATCAGTTCGATGTCGGCGAACATCACGCCCGGGCGCAGGCCGCGGTCGTCGAGCACGACCTCGATGCCCTCGGCTTCGAGGTCGCGGTACAGCGACTCGGCGGCCTCGGCGACCTTGGGGTCGTTCTTCGGGTTGATCACGCACACGGCGACGCGCCACGGGGCCATCGGGTCGGGCCAGATGATGCCGTTGTCGTCGTGGTTCTGCTCGATGGCGGCGGCGACGATGCGGCTGACGCCGATGCCGTAGCAGCCCATGTACATCACGGCGGCCTTGCCGTTGGCGTCCAGCACCGTGGCCTTCATCGCCTCGGCGTACTTCTGGCCCAGTTGGAACACGTGGCCGACCTCGATGCCGCGCGCGATCGACAGACGACCCTGGCCGTCCGGCGAGGGATCGCCCGCAACCACGCTGCGGATGTCGGCGACGAGGTCCGGTTCGGCACAGTCGCGGCCGAAGTTCACGCCCTTCAAGTGGATTCCCTTCTGATTGGCGCCGCAGACGAAGTCGGCCATCGCCGCCACCGTGCGGTCGGCGACCACCGTGATCTTCTTCTTCGCGCCCACCGGACCGATGAAGCCCGGCACGCAGCCGAGCGCGTCGACGATCTCGGCCTCGGTGGCGAGCCGGTGCTCGCCGAGGCCCTCGACCTTGGACAGCTTGACCTCGTTGACCATGTGGTCGCCGCGCACCAGGGCGAGCACGAAGCCCTGTTCGCCGACCACGGCATACGCCTTGACGGTGGTCGACAGCGGCACGCCGAGCAGGGCCGCGACGTCCTCGCAGGTGGTCTGGGTGGGCGTGGCGAACTTCTCCATCGGTGCGGCGGCGGCCGGCCGCGCGCCCGCCGGCGCCAGCGCCTCGGCCTTCTCCAGGTTGGCCGCGTAGTCGGACCCGTCGGAGAAGGCGATCGCGTCCTCGCCGGAATCGGCCAGCACGTGGAACTCCTGGCTGGCGTTGCCGCCGATCGCGCCGGAGTCGGCCAGCACCGCGCGGAAGCGCAGGCCCAGGCGGGTGAAGATGCGTGTGTAGGTGTCGTACATGTTGCGGTATTCGCGCGCCATGCAGTCCACGTCGAGGTGGAAGGAATAGGCGTCCTTCATCAGGAACTCGCGCGCGCGCATCACGCCGAAGCGCGGGCGGATCTCGTCGCGGAACTTGGTCTGGATCTGGTAGAAGTTGATCGGCAGCTGCTTGTAGCTGCGCAGTTCATTGCGCGCGAAGTCGGTCACGACTTCCTCGTGCGTCGGGCCGTAGCAGAACTCCGCGTCCTTGCGGTCGCGGATCTTCAGCAGCTGGCCGCCGAACTTCGCCCAGCGGTCGGTCTCCTCCCACAGCTCGCGCGGCTGGATCGAAGGCATGGAGATTTCCAGCGCGCCGGCGCGGTCCATCTCCTCGCGCACGATGCCCTCCACCTTGCGCAGGACGCGCAGGCCCAGCGGGCTCCAGGTGTAGATGCCGGCGGCGAGCTTGCGGATCATGCCGGCGCGCAGCATCAATTGCTGGCTGACGACGTCGGCGTCGGCGGGGACTTCCTTGACCGTGGCGAGGTGGAACTTCGACAGGCGCATGGCGGCGAGGGGGCTGGGAAAGACTGCGCAGTGTAGCCGCCGCGCTCCGAGCCGGCCAACGACACGCGGACTGCCCGTCGTCGCCGCGCTCCGGTAGCCTTGTGGCATGGCCGCGGCAATGCCCAATCCGGGTCCGCCCGACCTCGCGGTGGAAGCCGGCGGGTCGCACCTGCGGCTGTCCGGCCCCTGGACCCTGCCGCGACTCGACGCGCTGCTGCCGCGGACCGCGGCGGCACGCGTCGCGCCCGGTCCGGTGGTGGTGGACGCCGCGGCGCTGAGCGCGCTCGACACCGCCGGCGCGCTGCTCCTGCTGCGCACGTTGCGCGCCAGCGGCCAGCCGTTCGAGGCGCATCGGATCGAAGGCCTGCGCGAGGCCGACGCCGCCCTGCTGCGCCTGGTCGCCACGCGCCTGGAGCCCGAGCGGCCGGCGCGCGAGCCGCACTTCGCGTTCCGCGAGATGCTGGCGCGCATCGGCGGCGCGGTGTGGCGCTTCATCGCGCAGGGCCGCGAGTTCCTCGGCTTCGTCGGGCTCACCATGGCCACCCTGGCCCAGGTGCTGGTGGGCCGCCGCCGCCTGCGCTGGACCAGCACGGTCTTCCACATGGAGCAGGTCGGCCTGGACGCGGTGCCGATCGTGGCGCTGCTGACCTTCCTGGTCGGCGCGGTGGTGGCCTTCGTCGGCGCCACCGCCTTGCGCGACTTCGGCGCCGAGGTGTTCACGGTCGAACTGGTCTCGATCTCCTTCCTGCGCGAGTTCGGCGTGCTGCTGACCGCGATCCTGCTCGCCGGCCGCTCGGGCAGCGCCTTCACCGCGCAGATCGGCTCGATGAAGAGCCGCGAGGAGCTGGACGCGATCCAGGCCCTGGGCCTGGACGCGATCGAACTGCTTTTGATCCCGCGCCTGATCGCGCTGCTGGTGATGCTGCCGCTGCTGGCCTTCATCGCGATGCTGATGGGCATCCTCGGCGGCGGCATCGTCGGTGTGCTGGCGCTGGACATCACGCCGGGCATGTTCGTCTCGCGCCTGCACGAGATGACCGACATCAGCCACTTCTGGGTCGGCATGTCGAAGGCGCCGGTGTTCGCCTTCCTGATCGCCGCGGTGGGCTGCCTGGAGGGCTTCAAGGTCGAAGGCAGCGCGGAATCGGTCGGCCGCCACACCACGGCGTCGGTGGTGCAGTCGATCTTCCTGGTGATCGTGTTCGACGCGGTGTTCGCGATGTTCTTCATGGAGCTCGACATATGAGCGCCGATCGCGAGGCGGTGATCGAGGTCGAGGGCCTGCGCAACGTGTTCGGGCGCCAGGTGGTGCACGACGGCGTGGACCTGCGCGTGTTCCGCGGCGAGGTGCTGGGCGTGATCGGCGGCTCGGGCGCCGGCAAGAGCGTGATGATGCGCGCGATCCTCGGGCTCAAGCGGCCCGACGGCGGCCGCATCCGCATGTTCGGCGCCGACACCACGCACCTGGAGGCCGAGCAGCGCAAGCCCTTCGAGCGCCGCTTCGGGCTGCTGTTCCAGGACGGCGCGCTGTTCTCGTCGTTGACCGTGGCCGAGAACGTCAAGGTGCCGCTCAACGAGTACTACGACCTGCCCGACGACCTGCAGGACGAACTCGCCTTGCTGAAGATCCGGCTCGCCGGCCTGCCGGCCGATGCCGCGCACAAGTATCCGTCGCAGCTGTCCGGCGGCATGCGCAAGCGCGCCGGGCTGGCGCGCGCGCTGGCGCTGGACCCCGAGATCCTGTTCCTCGACGAGCCGACCTCGGGCCTCGACCCGATCGGCGCGGCGGCCTTCGACGATCTCATCCGCACGCTCACCGATGCCTTGGGCCTGACCGTGTTCCTGGTGACCCACGACATGGACAGCCTGTACAACCTGTGCGACCGCGTGGCGGTGCTGGCCGACGGCAAGGTGATCGTCGCCGACACCGTGGACGTGGTCGAGCGCCACCCTCACCCGTGGATCCGCGGCTGCTTCCAGGGTCCGCGCGGGCGCGGCGCCGCGCTGCAGCAGGCGCGCACCGCGCCGCAACCGCAAGGGAGTCATTGAACGATGGAAACCCGCGCCTCCTACGTGCTGATCGGCGCCTTCACCCTGGGCATCCTCGTGCTCGGCCTGCTGTTCGTGCTGTGGATCGGCAAGCTGCAGCTCGACCGCGAATGGGACTGGTACGACGTGGTGTTCAAGGAGGCGGTCACCGGCCTCACGGTGGGCGGCGCGGTGCAGTACAACGGCATCCAGGTCGGCGAGGTGCGCCGCCTGTCGCTGCACCGCGACAACCCCAGCGAGGTGATCGCGCGCGTGCGCGTCACCGGCGGCACGCCGGTCAAGGCCGACACCATCGCCAAGCTGACCTTCACCGGACTCACCGGCGTGGCGATCATCCAGCTCTCGGGCGGCACGCCGGCTTCCGGCGCGCTGGCGGCGAAGGAAGGCCAGGAGGTGCCGCGCATCTACGCCCAGGAGAGCGCGCTGCAGAAGCTGCTCACCTCCAGCGAGGACATCGTCACCAGCGTCAACGACCTGCTGCTGCGGCTGTCGCTGCTGATGCGGCAGGAGAACATCGACAAGGTCGCCGCCACCATCGACCACATCGAGAAGATCACCGGCGAGACCGCCGCCCATGCCGGCGAGATCGGCACCGCGATCGCCGACCTCAGCGAGGCCAGCCGCGCGCTACGCGCCACCATGTCGCGCTCGGAGGCGATGCTGGCGAAACTGGAACGCCTGGCCGACAGCAGCAACGCCCTGCTCGACGCCGAGGGCCGCGCGCTGCTGACGTCGGCCCGCGCCTCGCTGGATTCGGCGCGCCGCTTCACCGACGCCGCCGAGGCGGTGGTCAGCGAGAACCGCGCCGCGTTGGCGGGCCTCGCCAACCAGGGCGCGAGCCAGGTGGCGCCGGCGCTGGCCGAACTGCGCCTGGCACTGCGCAACCTGCAGCGCCTGACCGAGCGATTGGAGAACGACCCCTCGGCGATCATCCAGGGGCCGGAGAAACTCAAGGAGTACGACGCGCGATGAACGGCCTGTCCCTTCCTTCCCGCGCGGCTGCATGGCGCATCGCCCGCGTGGCGGCCGCGGCGTCGCTCGCGCTCGCGCTGTCGGCCTGCGCGGCACTGTTCGACACCCGCGAGACGCTGGCGATCTGGCGCATCGACGCCGTGCCGGCGGCGCCGGCGGGCGATCCGGTCGCCTGGCAGCTCGCGGTCGACGAACCCACCGCCGCCGAGCCGCTGGACGGCGCGCGCATCGTGCTCGCACCCGGCGGCGGCGAGTTCGGCGTCTATCGCGGCGCGCGCTGGGGCGAGCGCGCGCCGCGCCTGCTGCAGGACCTGCTTCTGCGCTCGCTGGCCGACTCGGGGCGCATCGCCGGCCTCGGCCGCGGCACCGACGGCGTGCGCGCCGACTACCGCCTGCTGGTCGACCTGCGCGCCTTCCATGTCGAGGCCGATGCCGGCCAGGCGCGCATCGCGCTCTCGGCGCGGCTGCTGCGCTGGCCGGATGGCTCTGTGGTCGCCGCGCAGGCCTTCGAGGCCGAGGCGCCGGTGGCGCGCGGCGGCATCCCCGCGGTGGTGGCGGCCTTCGAGAGCGCCAGCGCGGAACTGGTGCCTGCGCTCGCCGCCTGGACCCTGGCCCAGGGCGAGGCCGACCATGCGCAACGCGCCGCGGCCCGCGGCGCACCCTGAGGCCTTCTCCTGCCCGGCGGATTCGCGGCGCACGCGCCGCTCCCACAAGAACACGCCCTGCGCGGGCCGCTCGATGGCGCACGGGGGCAGGCGCGGTGCATTCCGCGACGAGCTCGCTGCAGGCCTGCGCAGCTCGCGGCGCAAGCTTCGCTCCCCGAACAGCACGCCGTGCAGCGTCCCTTGCGCGTGCGGGCCGGGTGGGAGCGCTGCGTGCAGCGCGATGGGCCAGCCGCAAGCCCGGAAGCCGTCCGCCGGCGCGGCCGTCACTGGGTTCCGCGATCGACGATCCGGCGGAAGGTGAGGTTGATCCGCAGGCCCGCCGCGCCGGCCATGCGCGGCAGCGCGTGCTGCCAGTTCGCCTGCGTGTCGCCAGCCATCACCAGCAGGCTGCCGTGGGTGAGCGGCAGTTCCACCTTGGCGCCACCGGAGCGCGGGCGCAGCACGAAGCGGCGCGTCGCGCCCAGCGACAGCGAGGCGATGACCGGCCGCGGCCCGAGTTCGGGCTCGTCGTCGGCATGCCAGCCCATGCTGTCGGCGCCCGATGCGTAGCGATTGGCGAGCACGCTGTTGAAGCGCGCATCGAGCGCCTGCTCGATGCGCTGGCGCACGCGCGCCAGCGCCGGCGTCCATGGGCGCGGCTCGAAGCGCACCCGCGAGTAGGTGTAGGCCGCACCGGGATCGCCGATCCAGCACGACAGGCGCGGGGCCGGGATCTCGCGGCCGAAGATGCGCACGTGGTGGCGCTCCCACGGCACTTCCGCGTCGATCTCCGCCAGCAGGGCGTCGGCCGCGCCGGGATCGAGGAAAGCCGGCGCCCAGCGCAGCGCGCCGCCGCGCAGCGGCAGGCGCTCGAACGCGCACTCAGCCATCGCCCGCCTCGATCAGCCCACGCCCCAGCAGCACACCGATGAACTCCTCCGCGTCGATCGCGGCGCGTCCCGCGTCGACCTCGAATGCCGCGGCAACCGCGGCCACCGCTGCAGCCAGCGTGCCCTCGGCGACCAGCGCGCGCACGATGGCGGTGCCGGCGCCGTCGAGCTCGAAATACTCGCCACTGCGCGCATCCAGCAGCACGCCCTGTGGCAGATCGAGCTGCGCCAGCACACCCTGCCGCAAGCGATAGCGGGGCGTGCTCATGGCGGCCACGCGGCCGCCGGCGGCGGCTGGTCGAGCACGGCGAACGCGGCAAGCTGCGTGGCGTCCTCGCCGAGCGGACGCCCATCGAGTTCGACCCAGGCGTGCGCGCGCGGACCGTGGCCGTCGCGACGCACGCCGATGCGCAGGCGCGCGGCCTGACCATCCTCGCGCAGCCAGTCGACCAGGTCCGTGGCGCGCACGAGGCAGGTCGCACCGGGCAGCAGGCGCGCGGCGCGCGCCACCGCACGATGGCGCCCGCGCGCGGCCTCGAGGTCCGCCGCGCGCGCGGCGCACGGCGCGGCCATGCGCGCGGCCAGGGCATCGCCGCGC
>JAJTHZ010000099.1 GCA_021299185.1 Lysobacteraceae bacterium
CGTGCGGTTGCGCTTATGTAGGAGCCCGCTTGCGGGCGACCGCAGTCGATGGCTTGCCGCGCGCGCGAAGGTGGCGGTCGCGCGCAAGCGCGCTCCTACGCGCGGTGGCGCTTTCGTAGGAGCCCGCTTGCGGGCGACCGCAGCCGATGCCGTGCCGCGCGCGCGAAGGTGACGGTCGCGCGCAAGCGCGCTCCTACGTGCGGTGGCGCTTATGTAGGAGCCCGCTTGCGGGCGACCGCAACCGATGCCGTGCCGCGCGCGCGAAGGTGACGGTCGCGCGCAAGCGCGCTCCTACGTGCGGTTGCGCTTATGTAGGAGCCCGCTTGCGGGCGACCGCAGTCGATGGCTTGCCGCGCGCGCGAAGGTGGCGGTCGCGCGCAAGCGCGCTCCTACGGGCACTCGATGGCCGGGTCTCAATTGGCGAGCAGCAGTCGCCACGCGAGGAACGCCGGTACGCCGGCGTAGTAGATGGCGCGCGCCGCCTGTTCGAGCCCTCGGCGCGCTCCGGATCCCATCGCACGTGCGATGGCCTCGATCGCGATCCGCAGCGCCGCGGCGAACAGCATCAGGCCGAGCGACCACGCCGCCCACCAGATGCCGAGCCCGAGCAGCCATGCCCCCGCGCCATACGTCTGCCACTCGCCGAAGGTGCCGCCGAACGCGATGTACTGGTGCAGGCGGAAAGCGGGCAGGGCGGGCAGCAGCGGGAACAGGCCGAACTTGAGCAGCGGCTCGTCGAGCCAGCGATGGCGGGCCCGTGCGCGGGCGCTCGCCTGCGCGACGCGCACGGCGGCGCCGGGGCCATCGAGGGGCACGGCCGCCCCGGCGTCGCCGAGCGCGCGCAGGAAGGCGGTGGGATCGGGCACGACCAGGCCCTGCGTCCACGCGCGCCCCGACGCCAGCACCAGGTCGAAGCCGCCCGCGGGTTGCGCGAGGCGCCACGGCCGCAGCGCCGCGATGCGGTCGAGCGGAATCTCGATCCGCCGCCGCGCGCCGCGCAGCACGAGCGCATCGTCCTCGAGGCTCGCGTCCGCACGGTGCATCCAGCCGATCATCGCTGCGACGACCAGCGGCGTCACCACCGCGCCGCCGAAGACCGCCAGCAGGTCGAGCGAATTCACCTGCAGCCCGTCGACGCGCACCATGCGCAGCGCAATCCACGCCAGTCCCGCGGCGGCTGCGACGCGCAGCACCACCATGAGCCAGCGCATCGTCGGCGCGAGCAGCATTACCCGTGCGGGCAGCGCGGACGCCGGCCCGATGGTCGCGACTTGGCGCGTCAGCAGGCGTCGCCATGCCGCGACGGCAGCCAGCAGTCCGAGCAGGGCCAGGGCCGTTGGGCCGATCCAGTCGCCCCAGCGCACCGCCAGGGTAGGCGGCGGGTCGCGGATCGGGACCTCGCCGGCCAGCACGGCGCGATCACCCATCGCGGTGCGCGCCAGCACCTCGCCGCTGGGATCGATGAAGGCGCTCAGCCCGTTGCTGGTGACGCGCAGTTGCGGCAGGCGGGTCTCGATGCTGCGGAAGGTCGCCACCGCGAGATGCAACTCGGCGCCGATCGGAAAGCGACTGAACCAGGCGTCGTTCGACAGGCCGACGATCGCCTGCGCGCCGAGCCGCGCGCCCTCGATGGCCAGTGTGGGCCGCACGTCGTCGAGGCACACCAGCGGCAGCACCTGTAGCGCGCGCCCGTCGGCGGTGCGCAGCGGGAAGACCCGCGCGCCGTCACCCGGCTGCCAGGTGCCGGCCCAGGGCAGGGCGCGGCGCAGCCACGGACGATCCAGCCACGCCGGCACGTGCTCGGTCAGCGGGAACGGGTGGGTCTTGCGGTAGAAGCCCAGCAGCCCGCGATCCGGTTCCAGGAACGCGGCCGCGTTGTACTCGCCCGCGTCGTCGCGATCGAAGGTGCCGAACACCAGCGGCACGCCGGCCGCGTCGACGAAGTCGATGATCTCGCGGTCGAAGGCCGCGCCCGCCGCGCTGCGCGGCCGGCCGAACGGGGTCGGATAGACCGTCTCCGACCACAGGATGGCTTCGGCGCCGTGGTGTTCGAGCGCCGCGCGGGAGAGCGCGAGGTGCGCATCCAGCACCTCGCGGACGACGGTGTACGCATCGGACTCGGCGCGCCGCCGCTCGTAGTCGACGATGGCGGCCTGCACCATGGCGATGCGCAGGGACGGCACGGGCGATGCGGCCTGCGCGTGCAGCCCGTGCAGGCGCCACGCGCCGTAGCCGGCCAGCGCCAGCGGCAGCGCGACGGCGAGGCCGAGCGGTGCGGCCACGTCGCGCCAGCCATCGCGCCGGCGCTGCCAGCCGATCGCGAGGGCCGCGTTGCAGGCGAGCAGTGCGGCGGTCAGTCCGGCGGCGCCACCGAGGTCGGCCGCCTGCCGCAGCAGTCGCGATGGCGCAAGCCCGTGGCCGAGCGTGTCGCCGAGCAGTTTCTGCCACAGCCATTCGCAAGCGACCCAGGCCGCCGTGCCGGCGAGCGCCGCCAGCGCGGCGCCATGGCGCCGGCGGACGAGGTGTGCGGCCAGCGCGAAGGCGATGAACTGCGGCTGCAGCAGCGGCGCGGCCAGTGCAAGCAGCAGCAGCGCCGGCGCCAGGCCGTAGCCGGTGTAGGCATCGATCGCCGCGGCGAACCACGCGAACACCGCCACCGTGAACGACACCGCCATCAGCCAGCCGGCGCACAGGGCCGCGCCCAGTCCGCGGCTGCGATCGAGCGCGACCAGCCACGGCAGCAGGGCCACGAAGCCGAGTACATGCGCCGCGCCACCGCGCGCATGCAGGGCATACATCAGCGCCGAGGCCAGGCAGGCGGCGCACAGGCGCCAGCCGGCGGGCCAGGTGTTAGATCGCATCGGGTTGCGGCGGGCGGCGGCCTACGGGTCCGGGATGTCGATCGTGCGGATCGGCAGGCCCGGTGGCGCGCGTTCAGGGGGCACCACGCGCGCGTCCGGCAGGTCGAGCGCGAGGGCCGTGGCGTCGGTCGCCGCGAAGTCGGGTGCGTACATCAGGATCGGCTCCAGCGGCACGCCGCCGTCGGTCACCTGGTGGTGGCGCACGTAGCCGGGCGGCAGCACGAAGTCGTCCGGTACCGCCAGCCCGCGCAGCGGCGGACTGGTGCCCGGGGGATTGAACGCGCCCAGCCCGGTGAAGTCGCCGGCGTCCTGCAGCGCGCGGATCACCTCGCCGGCGGTCGGCACCGGATCGCCGGGCCGGAAGTGCGAGGCGAGGTCGCGCGGATCGCCGCTGGGCCAATCGACGGCGTCGCGCGATTCGGTCGGCGGCGCCGGAGCGACGGAGCGCCCGGGCGCCCGGTGGTCCGCCTTGGGTGTCACCGGAAAACCTTCGTTCCCCAGACGCTCGCCGGCCTGGGCGCCGACGAGCGCCGGCCCATGGGGCGTTGATGCGGGCGCGTGCGGCCACAGCCAATACGCCGCTGCGCCGATCACTGCTGCGGCGAGCGCCACCGTGGCCAACCATGGGCGTCGGCGCGCTGGCCGCGCGTCGTACACGCGCACGCCACCGCCGTCGATCGACGGCGATGGCGCGTGTCGCTTGCGCATCGGGGAGATCCTGCCCGCGCCTTACGGGCTCGGCGGGTTGTAGGTCGACAGCGACCAGCCCATCCGCTCGTGCCCGAACTGGTTCCAGATCGGGCTCCTGCCGCCGGTGAAGCTGCTGTAGCGCGGCGCCCCGGTGCCGGTCGAGCCGCCCCACAGCCCGGCCGACACGGTGCCGCCGGTGAAGGTCGGGTGCACGTCGTCGGACTGGATGTAGTCGAACGACGACGACGTGGTCACGAACTTCGCATTGGCGTCGCGCAGGGTCGGGCGCAGGGTCTGCGTGATGCGCTGCAGGTAGGCCGCCTCGGTGTCGCCGGGCACGTAGCGCAGCGCGGCGGAATCGACCTGGCCATCACCGTTGCTGTCGAAGTCGGCGCCCATGTACTCGGCGAACGAGTCCGCGCACTGGAAGCCCTTCTGGCGGGCGTATTCGCACATCCAGTAGTTCATCTTCGCCAGCGCCGGCAGGAAGCGGTCGCGCAGGTTGACCGTGGCGCCGGTGGCGGCGTCGCGGCAGGAACTCTGCACGTTGTCGGCGTTGTAGCCGGGGTAGTACAGGTTGGCGATCACCTTCAGCCGCACGTTGGGGCTGGCGTTGGCGTTGATGTAGTCCATCGCCGCCGCGACATAGGTCTTGCAGTTGTTGACCGCGGTGTCGAGCACGCCGTAGTTGCAGGTGCCGGTCTGGCCCTTGAACGCCGAGCGCGCCTGCAGGCCGTCGTTGCCGCACATCTCGAAGGTCACCACGCGGGTGGATGCGGCCTGCATCCACGAGCGTTCGGCGACGATCTTGTTCTGGTACACGTCGGACGCCACCGCGCCCGACTTGGCGCGACGGATGGTCTCGATGTCGGCGTTCCAGGCCGCCGACAGGTACTCGCCGTCGACGGTCGGCGCCGAGTAGCGCGCGGCGTTGCTGATCGAGCCGTTGTAGCCGGCGTAGATCGAATCGCCATAGGCCACCACCCGGTACTTGGCCGTGGTGCCGGCGCGGTCGATGGTCCAGGAAACGTTCTGGTTCAGGGTGTTGCCCAGCGCCTGCGTGCTCAGGACGAGCAAAGCAGCGGCGGGCAGCCACCGGCGAGCGGTGCCGCGGACGAAGTGGTTCATGCCTCTCCCCATGGATTCGATGTGCGTCGCAGGCGCCGGACGGCGCCTGCCCCTTGCCCCTGACTCACAGCGCGTAGCGAACGACGGCACGGCATCCCGGTTGGGATGTCCCCCCGTGCCGGTGCGGAGTCTGTGCCCGCGCGCGCGTGAAGGTCACGATGCGGTGCAACAGTGGCGCGCGAGGCGTCACCCGCGCCGCTGCCACTCCATCACGAGGAAGTTCGGCGCGCGCCGGTAGCGGTCGGCCTTGTCGTCGTCGACACCCTGCGGCGCCGGCTCGGCGAAGTGCCGCAGTTCGAACCCGGCGTCGAGCAGGCCCTGCAGGTAGGCCGCGAGCGGGCGATGGTGGTTGGCGATGCGGATCCCGCGCCAGGCCACCCACACCGTGCGCGGCGTGAGGTAATGGTCGATGCAGAAGCGACGCGAGCCGTCGGGCTCGCGGGTCCAGCCCTGGTCCGGGCAGGCGGTGTTGAAGGCCTGCAGGTTGGCGATCAGGAAGGTGCCGCCGGGGCGCAGCACGCGATGCGCCTCGGCGAGCGCAGCCGGCAGGTCGGGGATGTCGATCAGCGACAGGTAGGCCACCGCGAGGTCCATACTGCCGGGTGGCAGGTCGAGCGCCTCGCCGCGGCCGACCCGGTAGTCGCCGTCCGGATCGAGGCATCGCGCGCGCTCGATCAATGCCGCGGTGGGGTCGATGCCGACCGTCGTGATGCCGCGCGCCTTGAGCATGCGGCAGAAGCGGCCCTCGCCGCAGCCGATGTTCACCGCGCGCCGGAACCCACGGGCTTCCACCCGCGCCAGCATCGGCGCATCGAGCACGTGGCGGCGGCCCCAGTCGCCGTCCGTGCCCATCACGTCGATCCAGGCCTGCGCCGAATCGTCCCAGTCCTTCTGCATGCCTGTCCCCGGGTGGCGTCCGCGCGACCGCGGCCGCGCGCATGGTCGCGCACGCAGGGCGGTTCGGAAAGGGGCGCAACGGCGTGCGCGCGGCTATGCTTTCGTCCCCGCAACCGCGCAGAGCACCATGTCCACCACGGCTTATCCCATCGGTACCCCGGGCCAACCCTGGGGCGCGGCCGAACGCGCCGCCTGGCTCGCGCGCCAGGTCCGCCGGCGCGACTATGCGGTCGACGTGCTGGCGGCGGTGGACGCGCTGCGCGATCGATTCGCGGTCGACGCCTACGGCGAGGTCGCCTACCACGGCGAGCGCTATCCGCTGGTCGCGCTGTGCAGCCGCGAGTGGCGCGACGACCTGCCGGTGGCGCTGGTCACCGGGGGCGTCCACGGCTACGAGACCAGCGGCGTGCACGGCGCGCTCGCCTTCGCGGCGGGTCGGGCGGCGGCCTTCGAGGGCGTCTGCAACCTGTTGCTCGCGCCCTGCGTCAGCCCGTGGGCCTACGAGCGCATCCACCGCTGGAACGCCGACGCGGTCGATCCGAACCGTTCATTCCGCGCCGACGGCCCGTCCGGCGAAGCGACCGCGCTCATGCGTCGCGTCGCGCCGCTCGGCGCCCGGGTGCTGGTCCACGTCGACCTGCACGAGACCACCGACACCGACGAATCCGAGTTCCGTCCCGCGCTCGCCGCCCGCGACGGCAAGCCGTTCGAGCCGGGGCACATCCCGGACGGCTTCTACGTGGTCGGCGACGAGGCCAATCCGCAACTGGCGTTCCAGCAGGCGATCATCGCCGCGGTGTCGAAGGTTACCCACATCGCGCCGGCCGATGCCGGCGGCCGGATCATCGGCTCGCCGGTGGTCGCAGAGGGCGTGATCCTGTATCCATTCCGCAGCCTGGGCCTGTGCGCCGGACTCACCGAGGCGCGCTTCACCAGCACCACCGAGGTGTACCCGGACAGCCCGCGCGCCACGCCGGCGCAGTGCAATGCCGCGCAGGTCGCGGCGGTCGAGGCCGCACTGCGCTTCGCTCTCGCGCGACGCTGACGACACCACGCGATAATCCGCGGGCCGGTGGCGAAGCCGGCGCGGAAGGAGGGCTGCCATGGCGACCGGTTGGGCCGGCGACAACGCCGTCAACGAGCAGATCGAAGCCACCATCAAGGACGGCATCGCCCGCGCCCGCGCCGCGTTGCCGCGCGGCCCCTCGCGCGAGCGCTGCGAGGACTGCGAGGCGCCGATCCCGGCCGCGCGCCGCGAGGCCGTGCCGGGGGTTCGCCTGTGCGTGGCCTGCCAGGGCGCCCGCGACGCCGAGGCGCTCACGTTCGCCGGCTACAACCGCCGCGGCAGCAAGGACAGCCAACTGCGCTGACGCCCGATGACCGGCGTGCTCACCCTGCTGCCGTTCGTCGTCTCGCTGGTGCTGTGGGCGCACTGGTTCCGCGAGGGCGACTCGCATGTCGCTTGGAAGCTCGTCGTGCTGGCGGTGGCGCTGTACGCGGTTCACCTGCAGTTCTTCAGCGAACACGTCGTGCATGGCCTGGTGTTGCAGGTGCTGCTGGCCATCGGACTGCTGTTCTGGAGCCGCTGGCACGAGGCGCGCTACGGCGGCTGAGCGGCGTGCGGTTGCGGCACCCTGGACGACGTTGACGCGCGCCGCCGTGCCGCCCATGCTCGCGCGTCTCCGCGGCAGCGCCGCGCTGGCCTTGTCCTGATGGAAGAACTCCTGCTCTGGCGCTGGAGCACCACCGCCCAGGTCCTGTCGGTCCTGATGGTCACGGTGTTCTTCCTGATCGTGCGCCGCTCGGCGCGCCGCCGCGGCATGGGCGCCTGGACCCTGGCCTGGATCGCCAACTGCGGGGCGATGCTCGCCACCCTGGTGTACTGGTTCGCGCAGCCCGATGGCCTTGCGATGCAGGTCGTCACCGGTGCCTATTTCTTCGCCAAGACGCTGTTCGTGCTGCTGCTGGTCGTCGGCGCGATGGCGTTCGCGCGGCCGGCCCGCCGCCCGGTCCCGGCGGGATGGATGGCGCTGTTCGCGCTGGCCTTCGCGATCGCCGCGGCGGCGTGGGCCGACGGCATCGATGCGGTCGGCGTGGCGCAGGCGTCGGTGATCGCGGCGGTGGTGCTGCCGGGCGCGTGGTTCTGCGCGCGCCACCGCGCGGAGGGTCTGGGCTGGCTGGGCACCGGGCTCGCGCTGCGCGGGATCCTCGCGCTGATGGAGGCGGGCGCCTACGGCCTGCGCCTGGCCGACGCCACGCTGCTGCCCGCGGCCACGCTGGATTTCTTCCTCGGCGCGCATTCGCTGTTCGATACCGGCGCCGAGTGGGCGATCGCGCTCGGCATCGTGCTGGCGCTGGCCCACCGCGCGTTGGCCGAACTGCGGCGCAGCCACGACGAACTGGAGGCCGCCCACCAGCGCCTGCGCGAGATGGCCGACACCGACCCGCTGACCGGGCTCGCCAACCGTCGCATGCTGCCTTCGCTGTGGCCGGTGGCGACGGCCGACGGCGCGGTGGTGCTGTTCTTCGACCTCGACGGCTTCAAGCGCATCAACGACAGCGAGGGCCACTTCGCCGGCGACGCCAGCCTGCGCCGCTTCGCCGGCCCGTTGCGCGAGGCCTTCCCGCCACCGGCAGCGCTCGCGCGCTTCGCCGGCGACGAATTCGTGGTCGTCGCTCCGCGACCGGGACCGGAGGGCGTCGAGGCGTCGCTGCAGCGCCTGCGCGAGCGCGTCGGACAGGCGGCCGACGGTTTGCCGCCGCTGCGGTTCAGCGTCGGGCTGGCCGAGGTGGTGCCAGGCACCGCGCTGGAAGAGGGACTGGGACGGGCGAACGGGCGATGTACGCCCAGCGTGCCGCGCTGCGGCCGTCCTGAGCGCACCGGCCCCGCGCCCGGCATCTTGGCAATTTGTGCCGGCGTGTTACGCTCCCGTGAAGAGGGCGTGGTCGCGCTGCCTTGGGGGCGTGCGAGCGCCGCCGGACGGGGGCTGGATGTCGGCAGCGGCAGAGTCGGTGGTCACCCTGGAACAGGCGCTCGCGCACGGCGCACGCCTGCTCGCGGCCGACCCGGCGGCGGCACAGTCGCAAGCCGAAGAAATCCTCCGCGTGCATCCGGGCCACCCGGAGGCGCTGCGCCTCTACGGCCAGGCCTGCCTCGCGCGCGATGACGTGCACCGTGCGGTGGCGCTGCTGGCCGCAGCCGCCGGGGCGATGCCGCGGTCGGCCGAGGCCCACCTGGACCTCGGGCTGGCGCTGGGACGCGCGGGCCGCGGCGATGCCGCGGTGCGCGCGTTGCGCCGGGCGCTCACCCTGCAACCCGACCTGCCGGGCGCGTGGCTGGCGCTCGGCGAGCACCTCGGTGCCTGCGGCGACCACGAAGGCGCGGCCCATGCGCACGCGCAGCACCTGCGCTTCGCCGCCGCCGATCCGGCGCTGATGGCCGCCGCCGACGCCCTGGCCGAGGGCCGCCTCGACGACGCCGAGGCCCGCCTGCGCGTGCGCCTGAACGCCGCGCCCAACGACGTCGCCGCGTCGCGCATGCTGGCCGAGGTCGCCGCGCGGCTCGGCCGCCACGAGGACGCCGAGGCGCTGCTGGAGCGCTGCCTCGAACTCGCACCGGGATTCCACGCCGCGCGGCAGAACTACGCCCTGGTCCTGTACCGCGGCAACCAGCCGGCCCGCGCGCTGGCCGAGATCGAGCGCCTGCTGGCGCAGGACCCCTACCATCCGGCGTGGCGCAACCTGAAGGCGGTGGTGCTCGGGCGGGTCGGCGACTACGAGGCCGCGATCGGCCTGTTCGCCGCCCTGCTGGCCGAGTACCCCGACAACGCCAAGCTCTGGCTCAGCCAGGGCCATACGCTCAAGACCGCCGGTCGCAGCGCGGAGGCGATCGATGCCTACCGCCGCGCGATCACGCTGGAACCAGCCTTCGGCGAGGCCTGGTGGAGCCTCGCCAACCTCAAGACCTTCCGCTTCGGGGACGACGACGTCGAGGCGATGCGGCGACAGCTCGCATCCGACGACCTTGCGCCCGCCGACCGCTGGCACTTCGAGTTCGCGCTCGGCCGGGCGCTGGAGGAACGCGGGCGGTGGGAGGAATCCTTCCGGCACTACGCCGAAGGCAACCGCCAGCGCCGCGCCGCCGTGCCGCACAGCGCGCAGGCGATCAGCATGCGCGTGCGGCGCGCGAGGAAGGTGTTCAGCCGCGAATTCTTCGCCGATCGCGCGGGCTGGGGCTGCCCGGCGGAGGACCCGATCTTCGTGGTCGGCCTGCCGCGGTCGGGCTCGACCCTGATCGAGCAGATCCTGTCCAGCCACCCGCAGGTGGAAGGCACGATGGAGCTGCCCGAGGTGATCGCGATGACCCGCATGCTGCGCCGGCAGTCGGCGCGCGGCGAGCATCACACCTACTACGACGCCCTCGCCGAACTCGGGCCGGCCGAGGTGCGCGCGCTGGGCGAGTCCTACCTCGAGCGCACGCGCATCCAGCGCCGCAGCGGCGCGCCGCGCTTCATCGACAAAATGCCGAACAACTTCCTGCACGTGGCGCTGATCCACCTCGCGCTGCCGAACGCACGGATCGTCGACGCGCGGCGCCACCCGCTGGCCTGCGGATTCTCCTGCTTCAAGCAGCACTTCGCGCGCGGGCAGAACTTCACCTATTCGCTGGACGACCTCGGCCGCTACTGGCGCGACTACGCCGACCTGATGGCGCATTTCGACGCCGTGCTGCCGGGGCGCATCCATCGCGTGGTCTACGAGCGCATGGTCGATGACACCGAAGGCGAGGTGCGCGCGCTGCTCGACCACCTCGGCCTGCCGTTCGACGGCCGCTGCCTGCGCTTCTTCGAGAACGAGCGCCCGGTGCGCACCGCGAGTTCCGAGCAGGTGCGGCGGCCGATCTACCGCGAAGGCGTCGACCACTGGCGCCACTACGAGCCCTGGCTGGGGCCACTCAAGGACGCGCTGGGCCCCGCGCTCGACACCTATCCCGACGCGCCGCCGGCGATCGCCGGCGACGCCGCTTGACCCGCACCGCGACACCCGATCCGACCGAGGAGATCGCCATGAACCGTTCCGACGCGCAACCGCAGCACGCCGAGCCCTTCCATCCCAGCCGCCTGCGGCTGGTCAGCGCGATCTGGCTGGCGCTGGGTGCCGCCCCGCTGGCGTTCGCGCAGCAGCATCCGCTCGACGCCGCCGCCGACGCCGCGCCCGATGCATCGGCCGAGGCCGCGGCGAACGCGGAGGCGCAGGACCAGGACAGCAGCGGCTCGCGCACCCTGGAGGCGGTCACGGTCACCGCGCAGAAGCGCGCCGAGAACCTGCAGGAGGTGCCGATCAGCATCCAGGTGCTGGGCGTGGAGAAACTGAAGGAACTGCAGGTCGCCGACTTCGACGACTTCGCGCGCTACCTGCCGTCGGTGTCCATCGAGTCCGGCGGCCCGGGCTTCGGCCAGGTCTACATGCGCGGCGTGGCGTCGGGTTCGAACGGCAACCACTCCGGCCCGCTGCCCAGCGTCGGCCAGTACCTCGACGAGCAGCCGATCACCACCATCCAGGGCGCGCTCGACGTCCACATCTACGACATCGAACGCGTCGAATCGCTGGCCGGACCGCAGGGCACGCTGTACGGCGCGAGTTCGCAGGCCGGCACGATCCGCATCATCACCAACAAGCCCGACCCCAGCGGCTTCAGCGCGGCCTACGGCGTCGAGGCGAACAAGGTCAGCGAAGGCGGCGCCGGCGGCGTGGGCGAGGCCTACGTCAACCTGCCGATCACCGACTCCGCGGCCGTGCGCCTGGTGGCCTGGCGCAAGCGCGATGCGGGCTACATCGACAACGTGCCGGGAACGCGCACTTTCCCGACCTCGGAGATCACCGACGACAACTTCGACCTCGCCAAGGACGACTACAACTCGGTCGACACCTCGGGCGTGCGCGGCGCGCTGCAGTTCGACCTGTTCGACGGCTGGACGGTCACGCCGACCGTGATGGCCCAGCGCACCAAGGCCGGCGGCATTTTCGCCTTCGACCGCACCAAAGGCGACCTCGAGCTGAGCCACGGCTACCCGGAGCGCTCCGACGACCGCTGGGCGCAGGCCGCGCTCACCGTGCAGGGCAAGATCGGCAACTTCGACATCACCTACGCCTTCGCCAACCTCAACCGCGACGTCGACACGGAAACGGATTACTCCGACTACGCGTTCTGGTACGACACCCTGTACGGCTACGGGTCGTACTTCTACGACGACGACGGCGACCTGGTGAACCCCTCGCAGTACATCCAGGGGCGCGACATCTACCGCAAGCGCAGCCACGAACTGCGCCTGTCGTCGCCGGCGGACGACCGCCTGCGCTTCACCGCCGGGCTGTTCTGGCAGCGCCAGACGCACGACATCCAGCAGCGCTACCGGGTCGACGACCTGGCCGAGATCCAGTCCGTCACCGGCTGGCAGGACACGATCTGGCTGACCAAGCAGTTGCGCACCGACAAGGACCGCGCGGTGTTCGGCGAGATCGCCTACGACCTCACCGACGCGCTCACCCTCAGCGCCGGTGCGCGCTTCTTCAACGTGGACAACAGCCTGAAGGGCTTCTTCGGGTTCACCTCCAACTATTCGTCGCGCACCGGCGAGGCGGCCTGCTTCGACCAGACCGACTTCAACGGCGCGCCCTGCATCAACCTCGACAAGAACGTCGACGAGGACGACCACGTCGGCAAGGTGAACCTCACCTACCAGTTGAGCGACACCAAGATGGTGTACGCGACGTGGTCGGAGGGCTACCGCGCCGGCGGCATCAACCGGCGCGGCACGCTGCCCCCCTACCTTTCGGACTTCCTCACCAACCTGGAAGCCGGCTGGAAGACCACCTGGCTCGACAATACGCTGGCGTTCAACGGCGCGGTGTTCCACCAGACCTGGGAGGACTTCCAGTTCGCGTTGCTCGGCGCCAATGGCCTGACCGAGATCAAGAACGCCAACCAGGCCGAGATCAATGGCCTGGAGATGGACCTGCAGTGGGCGCTGACCTACAACTTCACGCTCACCGGCGGCGTGGCCTTCTACGACGCCGAATTGACCGAGAACTACTGCGGTGAGACTGACGCCAACGGCGTGCCGATCATCGATTGCGACGAACCGCAGGCGCCGGAGGGCACGCAGTTGCCGATCACCGCCAAGGTCAAGGGCAATCTGGTCGGCCGCTACAACTTCGACTGGGGCGACTACGCGGGCTACCTCCAGGGCGCGGTCGTGCATGAGGGCGAGCGCAAGTCCGACCTGCGCCTTGCCGAGCGCGAGATCCTCGGCGACCTGCCGGCCTACACCACGCTGGACCTGTCGCTGGGCTTCGCCAAGGACGACTGGAAGGTCGACTTCTACATCCGCAACGTCACCGACAAGCGCGGCGAGATCTCGCGCTTCGCCCAGTGCGCCGAGGCGGTGTGCGGCCAGCAGACCTACGTGGTGCCGATCCAGCCGCGGATCTTCGGGGTGCGGTTCTCGCAGGAATTCTGATCGGTCGTCTGCCGGTGGATCGGTTCCGTCCGGCGCCGGCGGACGGCTCCGCCTCCCGGTCCCGGTCGACGCTGCAGCGTCCCCTCTCTCCGCGTGAGAGAGGGGCAGGAGAGAGGGAGCAGCCCGTGCGAAAGCGTTCCCTCTCCCCTTGCGCCTCGTCCGCGAGGGGAGACGGGCGGACGGCAGCAATGCGATGAACCCGAGCACCGCGACACACGATCCCGAGCTTCCCCTCGACCAGGCGCGTGCCCTTGACGTCGGCTGGTACGTCGATACCGCGCGCCTCGCGCGCGAGCGCGACCTCGTGTTCGCGCGCTCCTGGCAACTCGCCGCGCACCAGGCGCAGCTGGCCGATCCCGGCGACCACGTCGTCGCCGACGTCGCCGGCCGCGAGGTCCTGGTCCTGCGCCATCCCGACGGTGGCCTGCGCGCGTTCCACAACGTATGCCGGCACCGCGCGGGACCGCTGGCGATCGGCTGCGGCAGCGGACTGAAGCAGATCTCCTGCCGCTACCACGGGTGGACCTACACCCTCGACGGCGTGCTGCGCAGCGCACCCGAGATGCAGGGCGCGCGCGATTTCGAGCCTGGGGGCATCCGCCTGCACGCGGTGCGCGTGCAGGAGTGGCAGGGCCTGGTGTTCGTCGCGCTGTCGCCGCAGGCGCCGCCGTTCGCCGAGGTCTTCGGCGGCATCGCCGAGCGTATCCGCCCGGTCGACCTCGGCGCGCTGCGCTTCCTGCGCCGCGTCGCCTACGAGATCGACTGCCACTGGAAGATCTACGTCGACAACTTCCTCGAGGGCTACCACCTGCCGCACGTGCACCCCGGCCTGAGCAAGGTGCTCGACTACCGCGCGTACGACACCGAAGTCTTCGACTGGCATTCGCTGCAGCATTCGCCGCTGCGCGAGGCGGCCGGCATCTACGGCGAGGGCGAGGCGTGGTACTACTTCGTCTACCCGAACACCATGCTCAACATCATGCCCGGCCGGCTGCAGACCAACTGCGTGGTCCCGATCGGGGACCGCCGCTGCCGGGTGGAGTTCGACTACTACTACGCCGACGATCCCGCCGCCCGCGCGCGGATCGAGGCCGGCGAGCGCTTCTCCGACGAGATCCAGGCCGAGGACATCGCGATCTGCGAGGCCGTGCAGCGCGGACTGGACTCCGGCGTCTACGAGCCCGGCCGGCTGTGCCCGAAGCGCGAGGCCGGCGTGTGGCACTTCCACAACCTGCTGCGCCGCGCCTACGCAGCGGGTGCCGCGTGATCCGGCGCCTAGTCGGGCTTTGCCTGGCCGCGCTCGTGGCGCCGCTGGCGTGGGCGGCGGAGGGCTACTGGATCCAGCCCGACGCGGTGCTGGACGTGGAGAAGGGCGTGCTGGTCCGCGATCGCGCAATCCGGATCGAGGGCGAGCGCATCGCCGCGGTGGCGCCAGTCGACGACGTCCCCGAAGGGGCGCGCGTGGTCGACTGGTCCGGCCACGTCGCGCTGCCGGGCCTGATCGACCTGCACACGCATCTGGTCGGCGACATCCAGGGCGCCGATCCGGCCGCGCCGCTGCTGAGCAGCCCGGCCAAGGACGCCCTGATCGGCGCGGCCAACGCACGTGCGACCGTGCAGGCCGGTTTCACCACCGTGCGCGACGTCGGCACCTACCGCGCCTTTATCGACGTCGCGCTGCGCGATGCGATTGCCGCCGGCCAGGTCGACGGCCCGCGGATGTTCGTCGCCGGCGCCTACCTGACGGTCAGCAATGGCGGAGGCGAAGTCACCGGGCTGCCGCAGGGCATGGCGGTGCCGTCGTCGATGCGCCGCGGCGTGGCCGACGATGCGGCCATGGTCAGGCGCCGGGTGCGTGAACTGATCCGCGGCGGCGCTGACTTCATCAAGGTGATCGCGACTGGCGCGGTGTTGACCGCCGGCACGGTGCCGGGCGCGCCGGAATACGAGGAGGACGAGATCCGTGCCGCGGTCGAGGAGGCGGAGAAAGCCGGCAAGTACGTGATCGCCCACGCGCACGGCGCGGAAGGCATCCACCGCGCGGTGCGCGCCGGCGTGCGCAGCATCGAGCACGGGTCCTACCTCGACGACGAGGGCATCCGCCTGATGCGCGAGCACGGCACCTGGCTGGTCGCCGACGTCTACAACGGCACCTACATCGCCGACGTCGGTCGCCGCGACGGCTGGCCGGAAGAGATCCTGCGCAAGAACGACGAAACCACCGGCACCCAGCGCGAGGGCTTCCGCAAGGCGGTGGAGGCCGGGGTGCGCATCGCCTTCGGCACCGACGCCGGGGTGTTCCCGCACGGGCGGAACGCGCGCCAGTTCGCCTTCATGGTCGAGCACGGCATGACCCCGGCGCAGGCGATCCGCTCGGCCACGATCGACGCCGCGCGCGCGCTCGGGCGCGAGACCGAGTTCGGCGCGATCCGCGCCGGGCTCGCCGCCGACGTGATCGCGGTGCGCGGCGACCCGCTCGCCGACGTGCGCCGCCTGGAGGACGTGCGCGGTGTGATCGCGCGCGGTCGCATCCTCGTGCCGCTGCGCACGGACGCCACCGCGCGGTGAACGCGACCGACCCCGCCGGCGCGCCGCGGCGCGTGCTCGGGTTCTGGATGTGCACTGCCCTGGTGATGGGCAACACCATCGGCATGGGCATCTTCCTGCTGCCCGCCAGCCTCGCGACCTACGGCTGGAACGCCCTGCTGGGCTGGGTGGTGACCGTGGTGGGCTGCATGTTCGTCGCGCGGGTGTTCGCCGCGCTGGCGCGTCGGCTGCCGGGCGAGGACGGCGCCTTTTCGTGGGTGCGGGTGGCGCTCGGTCCGCGCGCCGCGTTCGCGATCGGCTGGTGTTACTGGGTCTCGGTGTGGGTGACGCTGGCCACGCTGGCGGTGGGCATCGTCGGCTACCTCGGCGCGCTGTGGCCGGCGCTGGCGACGCTGCCCGCGTGGCCGCTGGGGCTGCTGCTGGTGTGGACCTTCGTCGGCGTGTCGCTGCTCGGCGCGCGCGCCGGCGGCGGCGTGCAGGTCGTGTCCACCCTGCTCAAACTGGTGCCGATGGGTGCCCTGGTGGGCTTGGGGCTGTGGCTGGCGATCAGCGAACCGGCGGCCCTGCGCGTCGATTATCCGCGCGCCGAATGGTCGTTCGGCGCCACCCTCGCGGCGTCCACGATCGCGCTGTTCGCGATGCTGGGCATCGAATCGGCATCGTTCCCCGCGCGTGCGGTGCGCGATCCGGCGACCACCATCCCGCGCGCGACCCTGGTCGGCGCGGTGCTCACCGGCCTAGTCTACATCGCGGTCTGCGCGGTGCCGATGCTGCTCCTGCCACCCGAGCAACTCGCCGCCTCGGGCGCGCCGTTCGTCGATGCCTTCGAGGTGGTGATGGGGGAGGGCAGCGGGCGCTGGATCGCGGTGTTCGTGGTGGTGAGCGGGCTCGGTGCACTCAACGGATGGACCCTGCTCGCGGGCGAACTCACGCGCACCATGGCGCGCGAACGCGCGTTGCCGGCGTGGCTGGCGGCCGACAATCCGCGCGGCGCCCCCCAGCGTGCCTTGCTGCTGTGCGGTGCGCTGGCCAGCGGCATGGTGGCGATGTCGTTCAGCGGCACGCTGGCGCAGGGCTATGCCTTCCTGACCACCGTGGTCACGGCGGCGACCCTGCCGCTGTACCTCGGGGGCGCGCTGGCGCTGTTCGCCCTGTGGCGGCGCGACCCGGTGGCGACCCGGGACGGCGCGCTCGTCGTGGCCGTCCTCGGCGGCGGATACGCGGTGCTGGCGTTCGCCGGCGTGGGTGCCGAATCGGCCGGCTGGGCCGTGGTGCTCGCGGCGGCCGGCGTGCCGGTATATCTGCTGTCGCGGCGGGGCCCGGCACGCGCCTGAGCCTCGACCTCAGCGCAGGGGCACCACCACCTCGTTGCGGCGCATGAACCAGGGCGTGATCGGCCCGTTGTAGACCGCGAAGCGCGACGGGCCGGCCGCTTCCAGCCCATCGCGCGCGAGGGCGGCCAGCAGTTCGGCTTCGTTCTCGCGCCAGTTCGATTCCGACGACAGGCCCGAGAAGCGCCGCACCGCCACCTTCTCCGCCGGGATGTCCACCAGCCGCACCGCGGGATCGTTGGGCAGCGGTGCGGTGTCGCGGTCGAAGGCCTTCGGCAGCACGAACTGCATGGTGTGCCCGCCGCCGGCCGGGGCGCTGGTGACCGGCACCGTCATCGCGACCTTCTGCGACGCCGGCTGGCTGGTGACCGGCACGGTCATCGCGATCTTGCCGCGGGCGGTGTTGTTGCCCTGGATGTAGTCGAACAGGCGCCGGAACGCGCGGTTGCGCGACTGCGAATAGCTTCCCTGGACCGTGGTCTCGACGGCGAGATGCGCCGCGACCTCGCGCACCTCGTAGCCGTCGGCCTGCGAAAGCACGCGGTAGTCGGGGGATTCGTAGGCCATGGCGGGCGCTCCGGCGGCGAGCAGCAGCAGGGCGGCGAGCGTCGGGAGGACGGTGCGAATTCTCATGAAGACAGCATGCGCCGCGTTGCCTTGCCCTGGCGTGAAGACCCATGCGCCCCCTGTGGGAGCGAGCATCGCTCGCGACTGCTCGGGAAGGGTTGCAGCGGAATTGGGATGCTGCCGACGCGAGCGCTGCTCGCTCCCACAGGCAGGCGTCGCAGGGCCGAGTGCATCGGCGCGAACGCGGCTCGCGCCCACGGTGTGGCGCCGGGCTCAGGCCGCGGCAGGCTTGCGCACGAAAACCTTCTTGCCGGCCAGCACCACCGCCAGCACCACGATGCCCGCCAGCACCCCGAACACACCGTCGAAACCGGTCAGCAGCAAGGTGCGGCCGATGCCCTCGCCGGGGCCGAGCATCGCCGTCGCCCAGCCGCCGAAGGTGTCGGCGATCGTGTGCACGCCGTGCACCACGATGCCGCCGCCGACCAGGAACATCGCCGCCGTGCCGAGGATCGACAGCGCCTTCATGAACCACGGGGCGAAGGCGAGGATGCCGCTGCCCAGCGCGCGCTTGGCGGCTGCAAGTCCGCCGCCCTGCGCGCGGTACAGGTGGGCGCCGAGGTCGTCCAGCTTGACGATGCCGGCGACCAGCCCGTAGACACCCACCGTCATCAGCACCGCGATCGCGCACAGGGTCAGCACCTGGGTGGTGAACGGCGCGGCGCTCACGCTGCCCAGCGTGATCACGATGATCTCGGCCGACAGGATGAAGTCGGTGCGCACCGCGCCCTTGATCTTGTCCTTCTCCAGCTTCACCAGGTCGACGTTCGGGTCGACGATGGCCTTCTTCAGTTCGGCCGCGTGCGCGGCGTCCTCGGCCGGGTGCATGAGCTTGTGCGCCAGCTTCTCGACACCCTCGTAGCAGAGGAACAGGCCGCCGACCATCATCAGCGGCAGCACCGCCCACGGTGCGAAGGCGCTGATCAGCAGCGCGGCGGGCACCAGGATCACCTTGTTGATCGCCGAGCCCTTGGCGACCGCCCACACCACCGGCAGCTCGCGATCGGACGCCACGCCGGTGACCTGCTGCGCGTTCAGTGCGAGGTCGTCGCCCAGCACGCCAGCGGTCTTCTTGGCCGCCACCTTGGTCATCACCGACATGTCGTCGAGGATCGTGGCGATGTCGTCGATGAGCGCGAACAGGCTGGAGCCGGCCATGGGGTTCCCGGGACTGCGAGGCGGGCCGCCAGTGTACGGGCCGCACCCGGAGCGCGGTAGGCTCGTCGGATGGCCGCCGCATCGCCGGTTCGCATCGTGCTCGACACCAACGCCTGCCTCGACCTGTTCGTGTTCAACGACCGGGTCGGCGGGCCGCTGCGCGCGTTGCTGGAGGCCGGGCGCGCGCAGGCGGTGACGGATGCAGCCTGCCGGTCGGAGTGGCAGCGCGTGCTGCGTTATCCGCACCTGGGGTTCGACCCGGAGCGCATCGAGGTCGCCGAGGCGGCTTTCGAGGCGTGGGTGGTCGAGTGGGCGGATGCGGGTCCGGACGCGGCCATGCATTCGATTCGCGGGCCGGCGTCGACAGTGCCGAAGGCGGCGCCAGCAGGATGGGCCCCGCCGCCGGGTCCGGTCCCGAGCGAGCCCCCGGCGCCGTTGCCGCCGCTGCCGCGCTGCAAGGACCCCGACGACCAGAAGTTCCTCGAACTGGCCGCCCGCTGCGGCGCCCGCGTGCTGGTCACGCGCGATGCCAGCCTGCTGCGCCTGTCGAAACGCGCGTTCGCCGTGGCGGGCTTCGTCGTGCTGCCGCCGCAGGCGGCGGTCGCGCTGCTGTATGCCGCCGCACTCCCGCATCCGTAGGCGCGCGCTTGCGCGCGATCGCCACGTCGCGCGCTCGCGGCACGACACCGTTCTTGCCGCAAGCCTTCGGTGTTGCGGTCGCGCGCAAGCGCGCTCCTACGACGGCGGCAGGAGGCAGCCGATCGGTGGATACCCTCTTTCGCGCTCTTTCGCGAGCGGGAGAACGGCAGGCGGGATGGTGGGTGGCAGCAAGGCGGAAAAGCTCGCGGCGCACGCGCCGATTCCACCGGGCCTGAGGGCGTCGCAGACTCAGCGCAAGGCTCGATACTCCGTCGCCACCTCCGCGAAGCGCGCGGCGATCGATGCCGACGGCGGCGCACCCAGGCGCGAGACGACCACGATCGCGAGCGAGGCCAGCACCACGCCCGGCACCATCTCGTAGAGGCCGAACCAGGCGTAGTGTTTCCACACCAGCACCACCACCGCACCCACCACCATGCCGGCCAGTGCGCCGTTGCGCGTCATCCGCGGCCACAGCAGGGACAGCACCACCACCGGCCCGAACGCCGCGCCGAAGCCGGCCCAGGCGTAGCTGACCATGTCGAGCACGCGGTTCTCCGGATTCCAGGCCAGCAGGATCGCCACCAGCGCCACCGCGACGAGGGTCATTCGGCCCACCCAGACGAGTTCGCGCTGGCTCGCGCGCGGGCGCAGGAAGGGCTTGTAGAGGTCTTCCGTCAGCGCGCTCGAACACACCAGCAACTGGCACGACAGGGTGCTCATGATCGCCGCCAGCACCGCGGCCAGCAGCACGCCGGCGATCCACGGGTTGAACAGCTCGCGCGCCTGCACCAGGAACACGCGCTCGGGATTGGCATCGATGATGGCCTTGGCCTCGGGATTGCCCAACGCCCAGGCGATGCCGAAGAAGCCGCAGGCCATCGCGCCGCCCAGGCACAGCACCATCCAGGTCATCGAGATGCGCCGCGCCGGGGCGATCGCCGCCGCCGATTCCGCCGCCATGAAGCGCGCCAGGATGTGCGGCTGGCCGACGTAGCCGAGGCCCCAGGCCATCAGCGACACGATGCCGACCAGCGTGGTCCCGTGGAACCAGTCCAGCCGCGCCGGATCGAACTGCTGCACCAGCGCGATGCTTTCCGCCGGCCCACCGGCCGAGGCGATCACCACTACCGGCGCGATCAACAGGGCGAGGATCATCAGCGTGGCCTGCACCGTATCGGTCCAGCTCACGGCGAGGAAGCCGCCGACCGCCGTGTAGGCGATCGTGGCCGCCGCACCGGCCAGCATCGCCACCGGGTAGGACACCTCGAACAGGCTCTCGAACAGCCGCGCCCCGGCCACGATGCCCGAGGCCGAATAGATGGCGAAGAAGACCAGGATCACCAGCGCCGGGATCACCCGCAGCAGGCGGCTCGTGTCCTCGAAGCGGGCGGTGAAATAGTCCGGCAGGGTCAGCGCGTTCTGCGCGCGCTCGGTGTAGATGCGCAGGCGCGCCGCCACGTAGCGCCAGTTCGCCCACGCGCCGATGACCAGTCCGATCGCGATCCAGGCCTCGCTGGCCCCGCCCGCGTACAGCGCCCCCGGCAGCCCCATCAGCAGCCAGCCGCTCATGTCGGAGGCGCCCGCCGCCAGCGCCGTCACCCAGGGGTTGAGGCTGCGTCCGCCGAGGATGAAGTCGTCGAAGTCCCGCGTGCGCCGCCAGGCCCAGAAGCCGATCAGCAGCATGCCGGCGATGTAGACGCCGAAGGTGGCGAGGGTGGGGATGGAGGCGGTCATCGGCGGCGGCAAAGGGGTGGACAGCCCGGATGACAATGCATGCAGGCGTCGACGTCAATGCGCGCGGGTCCGGCGCGTTCCGCAACCGTCGCCGGCCCCCTGTGCAAGCAACCCCGGATGCCGTGCCGATGGGGTACAGGATCGCGGGTCGGCTCCCGTGCTACCGTCCAGCGCCGCCTTGGCAGGACTGCTGCGATGGCCGCGATCAACCTGGCGCAGAAGCTGGCGACCTTCTCGGCGCATTGGCAGCCGCGCGTGGTCGGCCAGTTCAACGGCCACGACCTGATGGTGGTCAAGGTCAAGGGCGAATTCGTCTGGCACCAGCACGACGACACGGACGACTTCTTTCTGGTCCTCAGCGGCCGCATGACCATCCGGATGCACGAAGGCGACGTCACACTCGGACCAGGCGAGGTCTTCGTGGTGCCGAAAGGCGTGCCGCATTGTCCGGTCGCGGAGGAGGAAGCCCACCTGCTGCTGATCGAGCCGACCGGTACGCCCAACACCGGCGACGCCAGCACGGCGGCGCCGCGGCGCGTGATCTAGCGCACCCGGGAACGCGTTTCCCACCCCGCATTGCGTCCGTGCGCGCGCGGCCCGTCGGATGCCGCAGGAAGCGTCGGCGCGTTCGCGCTGGAAGATGCCGGGTTGCGACCGCTGGCGATCAGCATTCTGCTGATCGACGGGCCGCGTGCGCTCGGTGATCATGCAGCGGCGAGTCCGTGGTGGATGCTGCGCGCATCGGTCCGCGGATCGGGGGGGCGGGCCCAGGGACTTGATGCGAGGGGAGGGGTGGTGAGCGATCGATCCGAGGGGCCGTCGGTCTCGCCGTGGCGGCTGCGCCTGCAGGGCGCGTGGTGGTTCGCGCTGCTGGCGGGTTTCGTTCTCTGCCTGCCGGTCCTGCTTGGCTGGGGCTGGTGGATGTTGCTGGGCGTGGTGTTGCTGGCGGCGCTGGTCGCCCTGCCCGCGGCCTGGCTGTTGCGCCGCGTGTCCACCGCGGCGGCGGGGCGATCGTTCGGCGCCGGCTGGCTGCGCGCGACGATCGGCTGGAGCCTGGCGCTCGGGATCGCGCTCGCTGCGCCGTCCTACTACCTCGCGACCATCACCGACACGCGCCCGGCCACCATCCCGCAGGTGGCGCCGAGCAACGGCGACAAGCGCGTCGTGTTCCAGGGCATGCAGCACGTCGCGTCGGAGAACTTCAACAAGGCGGTGATCTAAGACGTGGAGAAAGCGCTGTCGGAGGGCTACGTCATCTACTACGAGGGCGTGCAGACCGGCAGTCCGGAATCGAAGGCCTTCTTCGGCCAGTTCGCCGACGAACTGACCGGCGGCGGCAAGGACCTCGAGGCGACGTACAAGTCGATCGGCGAGGTGTGCGGCATGGCGTTCCAGCTCGACTACTTCGGGCTGCTCGAAGCCGACAAGGCCGCGCACCCCGAGCGCCACGTGATGGCCGACGTCGATGCGCTCGAGATGAAGGCCGAATACGAGCGCCTGCTGCGCGAGTACCCCGCGTTCGCGAAGGCGCACGCGAACGACTTCAAGCCCAAGCCCGCGACCGACGACGATGCGCTGGCGCTGCGCGTGCTGCAGTGGCTGAAGGACGGCAGCGCATCCCAGCGGGCGCTGGGCGGGATCGCCTGCCGCGGCCTGTGGACCTTGCTGCTCGCGCCGTCCGCGCCGAAGGCGCCGGGGCCGATGGATGCCGTCGCGCTCGACTTCCGCAACCGCGCGCTTGCGCAGCGCATCATGGAGGACCCGCGCGAGCGGATCTTCATCACCTACGGCGCCAACCACCTGCCTGGCCTGCTCGCCGAACTGCGCAAGCGCGATCCGCGCTGGGCGGTCGGGTCGGTGAAGTGGCTGCGCACGATCGAAGCCCCGCAACACCTCGAGGGCCGGCTGCAGGGCGTCGACGGTTGATGCTCGGGGCGCGCGCCGAAGCCCTTTCGTGATGGCAAGCCCGTTGCCGCGCAAGCACTGCCGCCTTGTCGAGGGATGGCCCGGGCGCAGGCTCTCGCTGCAGATGTCGTCGTTGTCTTCGGGCCGTCGCACCTCGCGAACCCGGCGGTCACGCTGAGAGCGAGCTGTCGATCAGGGTCGAAGCCGGGTTCGGTCTGCCGCGCCCGACAGGTTGACCCCTCCGCTGCGCCCGCAGACCGACCGACACCCGCTGGCGGACGCGCCCGCGACCGGGCTACGTGACCTCCGGCCACGCCAGCCGCCCGTCCACCACCACGGGCGAGCGGCCGCCGACCCACACCGTGCCGTCGGCGTCGATCGCCACGTCGAGCCGCGCGTCGTGGCCGATCTCGCGGCCCTGGCTGACGGTGTAGCCGCGCGACAGCGGGCCGTTTGATTCCAGTTCGCGCAGCCAGGAGGCGACCAGGCCGTTGGCGGCGCCGGATGCCGGGTCTTCGTCGATACCGACGCCGCACGGGAAGGCGCGCACCACCAGCGCGGGGGCATCGCCCGGCTGGCGGGCGAAGGCGGTGAGGCCGAGGCTGTCGGCGGCGCGCGCGAGTGCGGCGATCGCCGCATGCGGCGCGCGCCGGGTCCGTAAATTCCGAGGCCACAGCGCGATTTCCCTGGATGCGCACTGCCGCGGCGCCGTCCTTTGCGATCGGCAATGGGCACGCGCCGATACGCGCGCAGGCGACGTCCTCGTGTCGACACCCGCGACGGGGTGGCGCGGGCTCGTCCAGGCTGCGGCGCGCGCACCGCCGGGCAGGTTTTCGGTGCCGGCGGGATGGCCGTCGAAGGCATGGAGGGCGTTCCGGCGCATCGGCCGGCGGCGGGGCCCGGCCGCGTGACACGATCGACGGCCTGATTACGCGTTGGGTCGTAACGGGGCGGCCCACACGCGAGGATCGTGCAATGAGCAACGACGGCATCACGGCGGTTTCAGGTCGGAGCGGTTTCTGCGCCAGATACGGGCGAAGCGCGCGGAACCGGGTGGTGCATGCCGGTACGCGGACCTCACGCAGGGGCAGGTGCGTTCGGGGCTGCGCTGGGCTTTCTGCGTGTCGCGGACCGTGCATCGCCCACGGATCGACGGATCGAGGAGTGCGAGCATGAAGCGATGGACATGGAGGGTGGCGCTCAGCGCAGCAATCGCAGGCTTCGCGCCGGTGTCGGTGTCTGGTGCGGACTGGTCGCTCACGTTTGCCGCGGGCCACGGCGCGGAAGTGATGCCGGCAGGCCCGCATGCGGTCCAGGACGACCAGAATGGAAACCTGCTGTTCTTCACCCGCGTTTCCGGGTTGTTGGACGACGGTGGCGGCGACGCGACCTGGATCGCACACACGGTCAATGGCGACGGCAAGGTGGTGCGACCGTCGCGACGCTATGCGCCTGCGCCGACCAAGATCTCGGCACACCTGCGCGGCGTGCATGCCTACAACGACCATCGCGTCGCGTGGTTCGAGGTCGACACCCATCCGCCGGCCGACGTGGTGACCGTCGACGATCCCTGTGCCGGGCGCACGCTGCAGCTCGACCTGCCGCGCTCGGCGGGGGCGGTCGTGCACGCGGCGTCCGGCGACGGCGAGGGCGGCCTGCTGCTGCTGCGGGTTCGGGCCGGCGATCCGATGCCGCGGCTCGAACGCCATGTGCCCGTCGCCGGCGCGCTGCAACTGGCCTGGGCGACGCCGATGGCGTCCTGTGCGCCGGGCACGCAGCGGTTCCGGGTGCTGGGTGCCACGCTCGACATTGCGCGCGACTCGCCCGCGTTCTCGCGGCTGCATGTGTTCGGCTTCTGCGACGCGCGCCCGTTGCCCGGCGATACCGTGATCCTCGGCGTCGACCACGGCAGCGGTGCGGTGCTCGAACAGCAGCGTTTCGATGCGTCCTGGGCCGCGAGCGGCGCCGAGCCGCTGGCGGCGATCGGTGATGGCGCGTGGCTCGGGCAGCGCGTCGCCGCGGACTGCAGGCGCGACCTCGTCGTCCTCGATGCGCAGTTCGGGGAGTCCGCGCTGTCGTTCGACTCCTACGCGGCCCGCGCCACGGTCTGGCGCGTGCCGGGCGGGGCGCTGCTGGGCGCGCGGCTGCCGCAGCAGTCGGGTCGCTTCGTCCTGGGGCGGCTGCAGTGCGACACCGGCGGGCCGTTCAGGCTGTTCTCCACGCGCGACTATCCTGCCGTGGCGTCGATTGATCCCGCGCAACTGACATGGACCGCCGACCTCGCCGACCGCCGCGTCGCGGCTTTCGTATCGAAGTCCGACAAGGCAGGCGAGTCTGAGGCGACGATGCTCGGTTTCGCGGCCACCGGCGCGGTGTCGTGGACGCGCAGCCTGCCTACGATCGACCCCGGGCGGCCCGTGCTCGGACTCGAACCCTGGTCGCGCACCTTCGTCCTGGCGGCAGGCACCCTCAACATGCGATTCGGCAGCGAGACCGTCGTGATCGGGCATCGGCCCTGACGCAGGAAGTCGGCATCGGCCGGCGCCGCTGGCGTGCAGCGGGCTGCTGGGTCGTCGCCGTATCGCACGGTCAGCCGGTATCAGGCCACGCCAGCCGCCCGTCCACCACCACGTGCGAGCGGCCGCCGACCCACACCGTGCCGTCGGCGTCGATCGCCACGTCGAGTCGCGCGTCGTGGCCGATCTCGCGGCCCTGGCTGACGGTGTAGCCGCGCGACAGCGGGCCGTTTGGTTCCAATTCGCGCAGCCAGGAGGCGATCAGGCCATTGGCGGCGCCGGATGCCGGGTCTTCGTCGATACCGACGCCGCACGGGAAGGCGCGCACCACTAGCGCGGGGGCATCGCCCGGCTGGCGGGCGAAGGCGGTGAGGCCGAGGCTGTCGGTGGCGCGCGCTAGTGCGGCGATCGCCGCATGCGGGGCGCGCCAGGCGCGCAGCGCCGCCGGATCGGCGAACTCCACCACCCACCAGCGGCGGCCGCCTTCCACCAGCGCGGTGGGCGAAGGGCCGGTGGCGATGCCGTCGAGGATGAAGGCGAGGCTGGCGTCCAGGTCGGGCGCGCGACGCAGGCAGCGCGCCGCGGGAGACTGCACGGCGATCCGCCATTCGCCGGCCGGGCCCTCGACGCGCAGCGGCAGCAGTCCGGCGCCGCACTCCTGCACCAGACGACCCTGCGGCGCCATCGCGGCACCGGTGCTCAGCGCGGCATGCGCGGTGCCGACGCTGGGATGGCCGGCGAAGGGAATCTCGCGCACCGGGGTGTAGATGCGCACGCGGTAATCGGCGCCGGCCACCGTCGGCGGCAGCACGAAGGTGGTCTCGACCAGGTCCAGCCAGCGCGCGAGCGACTGCAACCGGCGATCGGACCAGCCGTCGGCGCCCAGCACCACGCCCAGCGGGTTGCCGCCGCCGGCGCGCTCGGTGAACACATCGAGTTGCAGGAACCGGACGTCGCGCATCGCGCGAGCCTAGCCGATCCACCGCTGGCGCGACACCGCGCGCGTGCGACAATCGCCGCGTGCACGAGGCCGTCGACATCCTGCAGACGCCGCGCCTGTTGCTGCGCCGCTTCCGCGACGAGCCGGCCGACTTCGAGCACTACGCGGGCCTGTATGCGGACCCGGACGTGGCGCGGCACGTCGGCGGCGTGCAGAGCCGCGAGCAGGCGGCGCAGACCTACGACGAGCGCATCCTGCGCTACTACGACGCCAACCCGGGCCTCGGCATCTGGGCCACCTTCGAGCGCGAGGGGGGCGCCTTCGTAGGCCTGCACTTGTTGAACCACATCCGCGGCGATACCTTGCTGCAAGTGGGCTACAGCCTGCGTCGCGCGGCCTGGGGTCGCGGCTACGCCACCGAGATGGCGCGCGCAGTGATGCGGTACGGCTTCCGCACGCTGGGGCTGCCGATCGTCCACGCCATCGTGAACCTCGACAACGGGGCCTCGATGAAGGTGCTGCACAAGCTCGGCATGCGGCGCGAAGGCGAGCGCGCGTTCGCAGCCTACGGCCCGCGGCCGCTGGCCTGGTTCGAGTGCCTGCCAAACGAATTCCGCGATGGCGACGGCGACAGCGACTGAACAGTTCGAGCATCGAGCGGCCTCAGCCCTCAGCCCTCAAACCTGGCACCCCGGACAGGCATACAGGCGGCGCCCGCCAGTCTCCGAGCGCTCGATGAGCTCGCCGCAGGTCCAGCAGGGCAGGCCGTCGCGGTCGAACACGTGGAAGCGCCGGGTCTCGAACGACAGCCCTTCGGCTTTCAGTTGCTGCGCTCGCTGCCAGTCGTTGGTGACGCCGGCGCGTTTCCACGCCTGACGCCCGACGGCGACGATCGCCTCCGCCAGCGCAGTGCGTTCGCGGTCGTCGAGGTCCTTCGGGCGACGATCGGCGCGGATGCCGGCGACGAACAGCATCTCGCTGCGCAGGTAGTTGCCGATGCCGGCCACGAAGGCCTGGTCGAGCAGCACGGCGGCCAGCGTGCGACCGGCGAAGCGGCGGTCGGCAAGTCGCGCTTCCACCACCGCTGGCGTGGTGGCCTCGTCGAGCAGGTCGGGTCCCAGTTTCGCCAGGAACGGGTGCGCCGCCATCCCGCGCGCATCCAGCACCGCGATGTCCGACGCGCTGTAGAGCAGAATGGCGTCGGTATCGGTCTCGATCGAGAGCCGCAGTTCGCGGTTGATGCGCGGGCGCTCGCCCGCTCGCGCCACCATCCAGCGGCCGTAGAGCTGGTTGTGGCTGTAGATCGTCAGCCCGCCCTCGAAGGAGGTCAGCAGCGCCTTGCCGCGCGGACGGATGCGCAGCACGCGTTGGCCGGACAGCTTGGCGCCGAAGCGGCGCAGCAGGGGCAGGCCGAACGCGACCTTGAGTGCGACGTCACCCTCGACCGCGCGTGCGAGGCGATCGGCGGCGCGGCGGATCTCGGGGCCCTCTGGCATGGTGGCAGATTCGGGGATCGGCGGTACACCGGGCGTGAAGCGGCGCCACCCGTCGCGCGGCCGCTGCCGGAAGTCGGGGCCGCCGCCGACCAGGGTGGCGGGTTGTGGATACTCCGTCGGCTTCGGGATCGGGGATCGGAACCATGGGTCGGACCTTGCGCCGCTTGGGCGCCATCGCGGTGTTGTGGGCGGCGGTCGGTGGCCCGGCCATGGCCCAGGCGGACCCGGCGCGGGCGCAGGCCGATGCCGCGCTGCGGGCCTTCGACGCGTGGGCCCGGCAGTGGACCCCGGGGCGGGCGGATGCGGCCGCATTGGCCGAGGGCGTGCGCCTCGCCACCCAGCGCCGCGAGGCGATGAAGTTCCTGATCGCGGACGATCCCGCGGCGGCGATCGCGGCCGCCGTGCCGTACGCGGTGCGGCGCACCCTGCCGTCCGACATCACCGCCCTGCTCGAGGAGCGCGTCGACGGCGAGGGCCTGCTCACCGTGCGGGTCACGATGTACCACGACCATCCGCCAGGGCACGCGCACGAGGAAGGCGACTTCCACCGCGCCGTGCATACGCCGGTCGTGGTGATGGGCGATCGCCGCTGGTTCGCCTTCCCGCACGGACGGCGGGTCGGCGTGCGCAGCCTGCGCCCGCTGCCGGTGCACGGCGTGGCGATCGACGATGACCTCGCGTTCTCCGAACTGCCGTTCCGCGCGGTCGAAGCGGGCGAGACACCGGCCGGCGCGCTGCCGGCCACCACGCGTTCCTGTGGCGCCGATGCGCGCCAGCCCAACGACCGACGCGTCGCGCTCAGCGGGCGCCAGTTGCTGGTGGTGTGCGACCCGGACGAACTGGAGGCGCTGTCCCAGTACTGGGGCGTGATCGAGCGCGAGGGCCGCGACGGTCGCTATGTGGCGCCGCTGGCCGAGACCCTCTCGACCTGGACCACCGGGCCGAAGACCTTCCTCTACATCCGCGCGCGTTTCGCCGACCAGCCTGAAACCGCGCTGCCCAGCCTGCAGACCGTCACCAACACGGTCAACAGCATGCGCGACCACATGCGCGCGTTCTCCTACGCCCGACTGCCCGACATCACGGGCACCTACACCGACGTGGTGCAGCTGCCGAAGACGGCGGCCGAGTACAACGGCAACGACCTGCCGATCCTGGGCGACGCGGCGAACGCGGCGCTTGCGCTCAACCCGGCCTGGAACCGCGCCAACTACAGCTTCTATGCGGTGCGCTTCGTCGGCGGCCCCGGCAGTTACGCCGGCCGCGCCTACGTCGGCGCGACCGGGATCTGGATGAAGAGCGACGACGGTGGCGTCGCCGCGCACGAGTTGGGACACAACCTCGGCCTGCTGCATTCGAACTTCTGGACCCCGGCTGCCGGTGTCGCGGATGCGGCGGGCGCCGGCAGCAATTCGGAGTACGGCAACGGTTACGACCGGTTGGGCAGCGGCGGCGGCCTGCGGGCGCACTTCACCGCCAGTTTCAAGGAGCGGCTGACCTGGCTGCTCGATCCGCAGTTCTCGCGCTTGTGGGGCAGCGGGACCTTCCGCGTGTTTTCGCACGACGTCACGCCGCCGCTGGCGGGCCCCGCGGCGCTGGTGTTCGGCCGCGAACGGCTGTGGATGCCGAGCCTCGATTCGACGCAGGCGCTGCCGAGCCCCGTGCCCGCGCTGCAGCGCGGGCTGTACTGGTTCGAGCACCGCGCGCAGTACACCGACTTCGACCGCGCGCTGCACGTCAACCTGCAGGGCTCGGCCAACCACCTGCTCGACCTGACGCCGCGCAGTCGCAACAACAAGGCCGATGGCGGGCTGCTGGTCGGGCGCACGCTGAGCGACCGCGGATTGGGTCTGCACGTGACGCCGATCGCCAAGTCGGGCACCTCGCCCGCGGCGTTCGACGTGGTGGTCCACAGCGGTGGATTCGCCGGCAATCGCGCGCCGACCGTGGGCCTGTCGGCCAACGTGTCCAGCGTGCCGGTGGGCGGCAGCGTCAGCTTCACCGCCAGCGGGACCGATCCCGACGGCGACCCGCTCGCCTGGTCCTGGGACTGGGGCGACGGCAGTTTCGGCGGCAGCAACAGCGCGAGCGCATCGCGCACCTTCGGCACCGCCGGCCATCACCGCGTGCGGGCGATGGCCAGCGACATGAAGGGCGGTCGCGCCAGCGCCGCGCTGCTGGTGACGGTCGGCAGTCCGACCACGCTGCGCGCCAGCGGGCGCGTGCTGGCCGGCGGCCAGCCGGTCGAGGGCGTGCTGGTCAGCAACGGCCAGACCGGCAACAACTTCCGCGGCGGCTACACCGATTCGAACGGCCAGTACGTGGTGGCGGGTCTGGCGGCGAACGCCGCGCTCACGCTGACGGCGGCCGAACCGGGCTGGGCGATCACGCCGGCCTTCAGCAACCCGCAGACGCCGACCGCCGATCTCGCGGGGCTCGATTTCGCGGCCACGCCGCTGCCGGTGGTGAGCATCGTCGCCACCGACGCCTCGGCCGCAGAGAACGCGAGCGACCCGATCACCTTCCGCGTGAGTCGAAGCGGCCAGACCACCGCGATGCTGCGCGTGTGGTTCGATCGCAGCGGCACGGCGTTCTCGTCTGGCACCAGTGGGGACTACACGTTCTCGACTGCCGCCAATCGTTACGTCGAGATCCCCGCCGGCGCGGCCTTCGTCGACCTGGTCGCGACCCCGGTCGCGGACACCATCGTCGAACCGGGCGAAACCGTTGTCGTGGACCTCGTCGACGGCGTGGACTACGAACTCGCCTGGCCGGCGCGCGCGCAGGGCCTGATCGCCGGCAGCGCCGGTCCCGCCAACGACGCGTTCGCCAGCGCGATCGCGCTGGCGGGCGCCACGGCGAGCACCACCGGCAGCAACGTCAACGCGACGCTGGAGTTCCTGGAACCGCCGCACAACGGTCGCGCGCCCAGCGGTTCGTCCGTCTGGTGGCGCTGGACGGCGCCGGCATCCGGGCCGGTGGTGGTCGATACCGTCGGCAGCGCGGCCGACACCCTGCTCGCGGTGTACACCGGCGGCAGCGTGGCGGAACTGGCGCCGGTGGCGGCCAACAACAACGCCGCGGCGGGCACCATCACCTCGCGCGTCACGTTCACCGCGCAGGCCGGCGTGACCTACCGCATTGCCGTGGCCGCGCCGTCGGCGAGCGGCGGCACGGGCAACCTGAGCGTCAACCTCGCGCTCGACCTGAGCGATGCCGATTTGCTGCTGCGGAATGGGTTTGAGGCGAATTGAGCGCGTGGGTGCTTGGGTGGGTTCGGGTGTTGGGGGCGGAGCGAGGGCCCAGGGCCCAGGGTATAGGGCCCAGGGTATAGGGCCCAGGGCCCAGGGGTGGGCAGGGTGCGTGGTCGCGGCGCGATGGGCGGGCGTGACTGACAGGCTGCGCCACACTGCCCCCGCTATTCCTTCGGCTGGGCCCTGTACCCTGGGCCCCGGGCCCTCTTCGGGCTCAAGCGCCCACCCCGACGCAGCGATCCCGCCGCCCCACGCGGACCCGGCCCCCGCTCAATCCCCCCGATCCACCCCGATCCGCGTCCAGAACGCGCCGCAGGCCTCGAGCACGGCTGCGGGCGCCTCGACCTGTGGCCAGTGGCCGATGCCTGGCAGTTCGACCACGTCCGGGATCGGCATCAGTTCGCGGTAGCGCGCGACCATCGAGGCGCCCGAGACCGGATCGGCCGTGCCGTCGACCAGTCGCAGCGGCACGCGCGTGGCCTGCATCGCGCCGACCCAGGTCGCGCGCATGCGGCGACGCTCGGCGATGTAGGCCAGCAGGCGCGGGGCGAGCCGGTGCCCTTCATCGTGCGACACCAGCGCCCAGGCATCGGCCAGCCACTCGGCCGTCGGCGGCGTGCGCGGGCCGAACACGGCCGCGATGCTGCGCTCGAAGCGCGCTTGATCGAGCAGGTTCACCAGCAGGGGACCCAGCGGCGAGGCGAGCAGGCGCTGGATCGGCCGCGGTCGATGCGCTTCCGGGAACAGCCCGCCGTTGAGGAACACGATCGAGCCGATCCGCAGTCCGTCTTCGCCGAGGAACTGGCGATGCTCGTGGCGCGCCAGCAGTTCCTGCGCGACGCTGTCGCCGAGGTCGTGCGCCAGCACGTGCACGCGCGTGATTTCGCGTTCGCGCAGCACGGCATCGACCAGGTCGGCCTGTTCAACGACGCGGTAGTCGTGCCGCCGGGGCTTGCTGCTGAACCCGAAGCCCAGCAGGTCGGGCGCGAGCAGGTGGAAGCGCTCGCCGAGTGTGTCCCACAACGGCGCGAAGTCGTAGCCGGCGGTGGGGAAGCCGTGCAGCAGCAGCAGGGGCGGGCGCGTGACGTCGCCGGCTTCGCGCAGGAACACGCGGTGCGCGCCGAAGAGGTAATGCAGGCCGAGGGCGCGCCAGCGGCGCAGCGCGTCGGACCCGTTCATGGCAGGACGTGCAGCACCACCCGATCGTAGCGGCCGGCGGCATCGAGCGCGACGATCGCCTGCTCGCCCGCCTGCTCGAAGCGGTGCTGCAGCGGTCGCGCCCCCTCGCTGCGCCCGACCAGCCGGCCGTTGACCAGCCAGTCGACCGGGCCGTCGGCGCCGAGCGCGCGCAGCGACAGCGTCGGCGCCGTCGCGCTGCCGGGGGCGCGCCGCAGCACG
>JAJTHZ010000162.1 GCA_021299185.1 Lysobacteraceae bacterium
ACGACTCAGGCCCCAAACCGGCGCTTGCGAAGACCCCCAAGAACCCCGCATCCTGACACCCCGTTCGAGCCCCGAATCAGCACCCGCCGACTGGCTCCATAACGGCGATCATGGGTGGCTCCTTTGACCCGGTCGGTGACACCCGCCCAGCGCGAACCCAGGCGGCACCGATGTCGGCGCCGCGGTCCGCGCGGCGCAGGTGGCCTTCGAAGACTCGCTGCGCACGCAACTCTCGCCCATCGTCGAGGCGGCAAAGGCGGTCACGATGCGCACCGATGCGCTCGAGCTGCGTGTGCGCTCCGTCGAAGTCGACGATCAGCGCCTCGACGCCGTGCGGGACGGACTGGCCCGCTTGACCGAGGTGGACCGTCAGCGTCTGCATCATGAAAGCAAGCCCCTGTTGCAGCGACTCCGGGACAACCTCTGCGGACGCGAATCGGCCTGCGTCCAGCGGCGCGTCGAAGGTGGCGGCAAGGAACCCTTCGCCCCGCCGCCAGCGACGCAGCAGCCAAAATGGACCGAAGCGGGGGAACAGAGCGGGACATCCTCCACGGAGCCTCACGGGCATGGTTTGCATGACGGTCGGTGGCCGTGACGTCGCCTGGATGGCAGTTCTCTGCGGGCTGTCGGAGCGCACGCAACGACCACCGGAAGCGCCGCTGGCCCAACTGCGGGCGAAGGGTATACTCCCTCCAGGGGCCGCACGGAGGGGGCGGGTGGACGCGGCGAACAGGGGGTTTCAGGACGACGGCGATGGTCCGGTGCTGGTGCGCCGCATCGCGGCGGGTGATCGTTCGGCCGAAGCGCGGTTGTGGCAGCGCTACGCGCGCGGGCTGCGCATCGTGGTGGCCCGCCACGCGCGCGACGACACGCTCGCACAGGACATCGTCCAGGACGCGTTCCGGATCGCGATCGGCCACCTGCGCGCCGGCCGACTGGAGAACCCCGATGCGATCGTCGCGTATCTGCGCGGGATCGCGCTCAACGTGCTCGGCGACCTCAAGCGCGGCGCGCAGCGCGAGACCGCGCTCGATGCCGATGCCGTCGCCGAGCTTCCCGCGGACGCGCTGGCCAATCCCTACGAATCGGTGTCCCGCGAAGAGCGCCAGGGCATCGTCCGGCGGCTGATCGGCGAGCTGCCGACCGAGCGCGACCGCGAGCTGCTCTGGCGCTACTTCGTGCTCGACGAGGACAAGCCCGCGCTGTGCGTCGCGCTGGGCCTGTCACCGGCACACTTCGACCGCGTGCTCTACCGCGCCAAGGCGCGCTTCCGCGAACTGGTGAAGGAGGCGGGCGTCAGCGCCTGAACGAGCCGTGTCCGACCATCCCATCGACCTGCTGCAGCATCGCCTGGCCGATCCCGCCCAGCGCGAAGCCCTGATCCGCGACTGGCTGCGCGATCGACTCCCGCCGCCGGTCGCCGAAGCTTTCGAGGAACGCCTGATCGAGGACCCCGCGCTTGCCGATGACGTCGAGCTGGCGAAGACGCTGGGCGAGAGCCTGCGCGAAACGCGCGGGCCTTCAACCGACGGGCAGCGGCCCGCGGATGCGACGCGCGCCGACCCACGCGGCACCGGAGCGCTCGCGATCGCCGCGACCCTGGCGCTGTCCGTCGCCGCCGGCTGGATGGGCGGCCGGGTGACGGCACCCGGTGCCTCGCCGACCCCGGTCGGCAGCCCCGATCGCTACGTCTTCGACGAACTGCGTGGGAACGACACCGCGCCGCTGGTCATCGCCGGACGCCCCGAGGCCGACTACGTGATCGCCGACTTCGCTGTCCCCGAAGGCGCCGAGTCGGTCGAACTGCGGATCGGTGGGAGAACCGCGATCGCCCTGCAACGTTCGAGTGAAGGCTTCGCCACCGCACTGATTCCCCGCGACCTACTGCAGCCTGGCGTGACGCTGGAACTGCGGGCAAGCGTGGAGGGCGTGCCATGGTCGCGAAGCCACAGTTGGTCATCGCCAAAACTGGGGGGATAGTCGAATGCACCGCGCACTTGCTGCAACGCTGCTTTTGGCGGTCGAGGTTGTTTCCGCAGGCCGGGCCGCCGCACAAACGACACCGAGGACTCTGGAACCGCAACAGTATGCCCGGGGATTCTGCATCGTGCGTCCGGGCGACTATGTGGAGAAGATCGTACAGGTGAAGGACGCACTGGTTTGGGCAACCTGCGCAGGGGCGGCTTTGGCGTCGGCGAAGACGCCCCCGAATACCCGGTGCAAGAAGCCTGCCAACATGAGGCCCAACGATGTCATTCACGTCCGCGAGATCCCGGGCACGTCTCCACCCCAACTGGTGTTTACCCTCGCGCGCGGCGCCAACGTGGTGCTCGACCGAGTGCCCCTTGAGCCAGGCCCCAACCCACACAGGCCCCTGTGGCTCGCGGCGAAGACCGAGGACTTCCTGTACTACCTTTACCTGCGCGACGGTGGGAGCCACCAAGGCGAGCTGACGAAGGAGTTCTGGGTTGAGGGCTTCGATGCGAACGACCCCGACTGTCTCGATGAGCTTCCTACCGTGCCCAACGTAGTGTCGAGCGACTGCGACGCATTGAGCGCGCGCCTGATGCGCGGCGGCGCGAAGTCCAGTGGCGCTTTCGGGACCTTTCAGTCGCCGGTCAGTCCTGGGCCCGAGTATGCGAGAGCGATGGGTGCATGCGACACCGTCCCGACTCCGCCAACTCCCGCCCCTGTCGAAGAGCGTTCAGCCAGGGAGAATCGCCAATGATCACTCACTCCCGCGCCTGTGCCGTACTTCTGCTTGCAACGTTCTGTTGGTCGAGCGTTGCAGCAAAAGACGCAGGTTCTCAGGCTCGGCCACAATGGTGGCCCGGCGCCACCGACGGTCCAACGAACTGGGCGAAGGTCGACCGGGATTCCCTCGGTGATCGGTACGTGCTCCGGAACGACGTTCCGATCCGCGCGGTGAACTTCACGACCAGTTTCGTGACGGCGAAGCCCGTTACGCTGCGCACGGTTCCAGGTGGTGCCACGTGCGGCAGCGTGTCGCAGAAGCTCGATGGAGCGCAGATGAACATCAAACTCGTGGGCGCGTCGATCCCTGCAAGAATCGAGCTTCGCATCACGAATGGAGCAGAAGTGATCGTCAAGGGGGAATCACTCGTCCCCATGATGCGCGGTGCCCACGTCGTTTGGCTGCAGACGGACATGCGCGACAAGGAGCTTCCAGACTACGCCATCTATCTCGTCGACTGCAGCCGCTTCATGGTGGAGCCGCAGGGGCTCGGCAAGTACTTCCTTGTGGAGCAGTTCGAGGATGGTTGCGAGACCCATAAGCCCAGATTCGGGGATGGCTACGTCGAACGGCGTTTCGACGCCCACATTTGTCCAGACTTGACGACACCCAACACGATCGTTCAGCAGACCCAGGTTGGTGTCGGCCCGGAGAAGCTTTGAGCCAGCCCGTCCGGAGCCCGGAACATGCATGCCGCTCGTCTCCTGGCGGTCTGGTTCGCGTACTTCTCTGCGTGCGCTTGTGCGTCCGCCGCCGACATCGTGCTTCGCTGCCCCGTGGCGGCCGAGGTCAACGTGCCACGCGTCGTTTCAATCGACCAGGGACTCCATCTGCTGTCCGCGACCACTGAATCTATCGTCGTCGAGGTGAACGAGTTTGGCGAGCAACTTGTAGCAGCTGAGGAAAGTAGCGCGTGGCATGCAGTGACCGTGCCCCTGCGCTACGGACTGCACGTCGCATTGCTCGGACCGGGCGAGCGTACATCGCTGCGTTCGGCCCGGCCTGCGCGCGCAGGCACGAAGGCGCGCCTTACGGTCCACTGCCAGCCGATGTCGGACGACGATACGTTGCTCGCTTGGTTCGCCCGCGCGGCGGCACTTTCCGCCGAAATCTACCGAACGGTCGGATCGGTGCCGGCGTCGCAGCTGATCGGCGAAGCCGAGCGACTCGTCGATACTGCGCTCCCCGGGCGTGATCGCGCGCTGGCGGTGCACCTGCTTGCGCAGGCGCACCTCGACGCGGGTGCCAGTGCCGTCGGATCGCGCATCTTCGGCGAAGCCGAGGACGCGTGGTCGGCGATCGGCGACACCGAACGAGCGCTCGTGGCCAGGCTGGCGCGCATCGAAGACCTGAGTCGTACCGCGCGTCATGTGCAGGTATTGGAGATGCTCAGCGACATGCAATCCGCCGACGTCGGTGACAGCTATGTGCTGCTTCGCATCAGGAATTCCGCGTGCCTTGCACTGCTGACCTTGGGGCGTCGCGAAGAGGCGCGGGATTGCTATCGCCCCAACGCGCAGCGTCTAGAGGAATTGAACGAGCCGCTTGAGCGTGCCGTGACGTTGATTGCACTCGGCCATATTGAGAGGGATCTCGGGAACTTCCCGCTGGCTCGGTCGCTGGCAATGGAGGCTCTGGCGGTTCCGGACGAGTACGGTTCGGAGACCGTGCGGGGACGCGCCCACACACTGCTGGCTGACGTCGCGGTGCGCGAGGGACGGCCCGGCGTGGCCCTGCAGTCGCTAGGCAACGCCCTCGCGGCGCATGAGCGCAGCGGCGACCTGCGCGCCCAGGCCAACATCCTGCTGCGGATCGCCGATCTGTATCGCCTCCTCATGGCCTGGAACGAGGCCTACGAGTCGATCGCGCTCGGATTGCGGTTGCTGTCCCCGGTCGATGCGCCCGAGCGCGTCGCCGCGGGCTTGTTGGGCCTCGCACGCCTCGATCTCGACGCGGGGCGCACCGAGTTGGCGTGGACCAACGCCGGCCGGGCACAGTCGCTGTTCGAGCGTCTGGGTCTCGCGGAGCGCGCCTACGAAGCGTCGCTGGTGCGGCGGGAGGCGGCGTTGGCGTTGGGCCGACCGGAGCCGACGGCTTCGATGTCGGCTCCGCCCACTACCCTGGCATCGCGTGCGGCGCTGGTGGCCGCGCTGGAGGCACAGCACCGCGGCGCTCACGCCGACGCGCTCGGATTTCTCGATCGCCCCCCCGCTAGGCAGAGCGTCGACGATGCGGTCCAGTGGCGAATCGCCCGGGCGCGAAGCCATGCGGCGCAGCCGGAAGGGACTGAAGCCGCACTGGAGGAGCTGTCGACCGCTGCGGCGCTGCTCGCTGCCGCGGCCGGCGGATCAGGTAACGCCGTGCTCCGGACCTTAGTCCTGCGGCGGCTCGACCGCGTCCGTATCGAGGGTGTGCAACTGCTGGCGGGTCCATCGCGCGTCGCCGGAGGGCAATGGTCGGAAGTGCCGTCGGACCGATCGACCTTGCTGCGTCGCTGGGCCCTCGGCCGCGCCGGCGCGCCACCGCGGCCCGGTGAAGCGCTCGGCGAGCGCGCCGTCGCGTTCGATCGCGCGCTCGCGCGTGAGCTCCTCGGCGTGCCCGGCGCACCGTCTCCCGACACGCCCGGGGCACTGCGCCTGGCACTCTCCGCGCTGTCGCCCGATGCGAGTCCGGTCGTGCATGACGCCGCCGCCGCGTGGGAACCGGCCGAGGTTCCACCGACGGACCCAGGTATCGCCTACCTGCTGCCGTACACGCAGGATCATCGGCTGACGGTGGTGCTGTTCGTCGGGGACCGGGTCTGGACGCGCGACGGCGGTGACGCCCGCGCGCTCGCCGCCGATGTCGGCGCGCTGCGCAGTTCCCTGTCGCAGCCATCCCACGCCGACCCCGAGTCGCTGGCCGCGTCGTTGTCCGCACGACTGCTCGGCGTCGACGCGCCGATCGAAGTCCCTGGACGGCTCGCCGTCGTGGAGTCGCCCACCTTCGCGGTCCTGCCCTGGGCCCTGTTGCGATGGCCGGGCGACCGGCGATCCCTGGTCGAGACCACGGACATCGCTCTGTTCGATCCCGGCGCGCCGGGGTCGTCGACTGTCGATCGTGACGCCGAAGTGCGCGTGCTCGTCGCTTCGTTGCATGGGGCGCAAGGCGGCGTCCTGCCGCCGCTCGAAAACGCGCGTTCGATCGGACGTCGGTTCAGGACGCTGTGGTCGCAGGAGCCCGCCGGGTTGGCGATCGTGGATCCCGCTGGACGCGACGACCTGCTCGCGGCGCTAGAACGCCCGGGCGTGGTGCATGTCGCCGCACACGGAACGACGCAGCCTGGGCGGCTTGGGTCCTCCGGCCTGTGGTTGCAGGATGCGGCACGTGCGACGCCGGAATTCGTCGGATGGTTCGACGTGGTTTCGCGCCCGCTCGCAGCCGGACTGCTGGTGCTCGACGCCTGCCGCACGGCGGACGACGGTGGTGATCCGAATGCGCCTGGGCTCGCCTTCGCCAACACTGCGCACCGCGCGGGCGTCGGCGGCGTGGTGTCGGCGCTATGGCCGGTCAGCGACTCCGCATCGGGCGTCTGGCTGCCGGCGTTCTACCGATCCTATTCGGGCGCGGGATCAGCACGCGATGTCGCCGCTTCGATCCGACAGGCGCAGCTCGCACTTCGCGCGACGCGTGCCTATCGCCACCCGTTCTATTGGGCGAGCCTGGTCTATCTCGGGCGGTTTGAAGCCCGATCGCGAGCCGCCGAAGTAGCGCCGCGCCGGGCTGCTCCGGGCGTGCCGAACGCGTAGCGGGTCGCGACGTGGCTCGGCGGCTCCTCGAAAGTGCGTCGCCAGTCCGGTCAGGCGAGCGGCTGGGTAGCCAGCGGATTGCCTACGACGAAGGTGCTCGTCGCGGTATCGAGAGCGCCGTAGCGTGCGGTCCCTCGGCTTGCTGCCCGCGCGGCGCTCGCGGTAGCGAGCGTAACGATGTCCGTTAGGGGCAGCACGGAAATGCGGGAGCGGTGTGGCATGAGGCCTTGGCTGCGAGCATCCGACTGCGCTGGCTGCGGCCCCGGCGGAGATTGATCGCGATTCTCCTTTCAGCGGTCGCCGCGACCATCGATGTGGCGTTCGCGAGCGTTGCTCGCACCTAGAGGGAGCGCGACGGTGAGTGTGAGTGTCGGGGCCCGCGAGATTACGCGTGAGCCAGCCGTTATGGCAGCGAGCGGCGCTCGCGACAGTCCCCTCCGCTCCTGCCGGGCCCCAGGTCATGGCTGTCACGGGGACTCCTGCTGCGCCGCCGGGCGACGACCGCGCGTGCGGCCGTCAGCGGTGACGCCGGAATGCGAGGCTCAAAGCTGCCCGAGCCCACCCGTCACATCGAGCTCCACGCCCACCACGTAGGCGCTTTCCTTCGCGGCGAGGAAGGCCACGGCGGCGGCGACTTCCTCCGGCGTCCCCATGCGCTTGATCGGCACTCCCGCGGCGAGACCGGCCTTGGTCGCGTCGACCTGGTCGGCCGGGATGCCCATGCGGCCGAAAATCGGGGTCTCGATCGGGCCCGGCGCGACGGCGTTGACCCGGATCCCGCGCGGGGCGAGCTCGGCCGACAGCGTGCGCGCGAACGAACGCACGGCCGCCTTGGTCGCCGAGTAGACACTGGCGTTCGGGAAGCCCACGTGGCTGACCACCGAGGTGTTGAGCACCACCGAGGCGCCGTTGGCGAGTAGCGACAGCGCGCCCTGGATGGTGCGGAAGACGCCCTTCACGTTGATGTCGAAGTGGCGGTCGAAGTGCGCCTCGTCGGCGGCTTCGATCGGTGCGAACTCTGCCACGCCGGCGTTGGCGAACAGCACGTCGATGCGGCCGTGGCGCTGCTTGACGGTGGCGAACAGCCGGTCGAGGTCGGCCTGGTTCGTCACGTCGCCGTTCACGCCGGTGGCCGTCGCGCCGAGACGGGCCACGGCCTCGCCCAGCGTCTTGCCGTTGCGGCCGAACAGCACGACCTGTGCGCCTTCGGCGATGAAGCGTTCGGCGGCCGCGAGTCCGATGCCGCTGTTGCCGCCGGTGATCACGGCGATCTGGTCCTTGAGGCGTTGCATGGTGGATCTCCTGCGAGGCGTGGGGGTCGTTGCGACCGGGAACGACAGGGTGGTTCCAACCTACAGGCGAAAGAAGACCGGTCGGTGGCATATGATTCATGCCCCCAGGGAATGAAAGTCATCCCCATGGACCGTCTCGCGGCCCTTGAACTGTTCGTCCGCGTGGTCGAATCGGGCTCGTTCTCCGCGGCCGCGCGCGAGCGCCGGCTCAGCCAGCCCGCCGCCAGCAAGCAGGTCGCGGCGCTGGAGCGCTCGCTCGGCGTGCGCCTGCTGCACCGGACCACGCGCAAGGTCACGCCCACCGACGAGGGTCTCGCCTACTACGACCGGGCCCGCGAGGCCGTGCAGTCACTGCGCGAGGCGGCCGCCGCGGTGCGCACGCGCGAGGCCGGCCTCGGCGGCACCCTGCACGTGGCGACCTCGGTCGGCTTCGGCCGCGTGTCGGTGGCGCCGCGGGTCGCCGCGTTTCTCGCCGCCCACCCGCGCCTGTCGATCGACCTGCACATGGCCGATGCCTACGTCGACCTGGTGCGCGAAGGCATCGACGTCGCGATCCGGGTCGGTGAACTGCGCGATGACGGGCTGATCGCACGTCGCATCGGACAGTCGGAGCGGGTGGTCGTGGCGGCGCCCGACTATGTCGCGCGGCACGGCGAGCCGAACGAGCCTGCGGACCTCGCGCGCCACAACTGCATCGTCTACACCGGGCTCGCCACCGTCGACCGCTGGCCGTTCGAGGCGGGCGAGGAGGTCGAGACCGTCGCGGTGCGGGGCAACCTGCGCTGCACCAGCGGCGAGGGCGTGCTGGGCGCCGTGCTGGCCAGTGCGGGCATCACGTGTGCACCGCTGTGGCAGGTCGGCCCCGAGATCGCGGCGCGGCGCCTCAAGCGCCTGCTGCCGCGGCACCGGCCGCTGCCGTTGCCGATCCACGCCGTGTGGCCGACCTCACGCCGCCTGTCGCCGCGCGTGAAGGCCTTCGTCGATCACCTGGAGAGCGGGTTCCAGCGTTGTCCGTGGGTGGCGGGGTTCGGGTTGCCGCGGGTGAAGGGCTGAGCACTGCGCGTGCGACTGCGTCGTGGCGTAGGGTGCAATGAGCGCAGCGAATTGCACCGGTGTCGACTCGTGCAGGGCCCAGGGCCCAGGGTGCAGGGTGCAGGGTGTGTGGCATCGAAGCACTGTGGGAGCGAGCACCGCTCGCGACTGCGACCGATACGTCGACGACACGCGCCGTCCCCTCGGGATGTTGCCGTCGCGAGCGTTGCTCGCTCCCACAGGATCACCGACCGCCGTCGCGCGCGGCGATCGCGCCAACGATGACGCTCGATCGGCGCTAGCATCGGTGCGCCCGCAGCCGCGGGAGCCACTCCGGAGACCACCATGTCCAGCCCGCTCGACGACCTGCTGCGCTCGCTCGGCCCCGACACCATCGCGCAGATGGCCGGCCGCATCGGTGCCAGTCCGGCGCAGACCCAGAACGCCATCCAGGCCGCGCTGCCGCTGCTGATGGGCGCGATGAGCCGCAACGCGTCGACGCCGCAGGGCGCCGAAGCCCTGCACCGCGCGGCGACCCGCGACCATGCGGCGAACGATCCGATGGCGCTGCTCGGCGGCCTGCTCGGTGGCGGCAGCGGCGGTGGTGGCGGCATGGGCGACATGCTCGGCGCGCTCGGTGGCCTGCTGGGTGGCGGTGGCGGCAGCGCTGCGCCGCGCGCACGCAGCCCGATGGAGGACGGACTCGGCATCCTCGGGCACGTGCTCGGCGGCGCGCAGCAGCGCGCGGCGGGTGGCGTGGCGCGCGCCGGCGGCATCGATGGCGGCTCGGCCACCCAGTTGATGGCGATGCTGGCGCCGCTGATCATGTCCGCGCTGGGGCGCAATGCGCAGCAGCGCGGGCTGGATGCCGGAGGGCTCGCCGGCCTGCTCGGCGCCTTCATGCGGCGCTGAGCCGCACGACGCGCCACGCCGATCGCGCGCGGCGCACGATCCGGACTCGCGCACGCCGCCGCCCGCCGGCGGTGCGCGCGTCGCGCGAGCCCCCGGATGATCAGCGCGCCACGACCGCTTCGGGCAGGATGCCGAGCGCCGCGTACACCGCGTCGCTGGCGTAGACCAGCCCGTCCTTGATCACCGTGCGCACGCGGCGCAGGTCGGCGACATCGCGGCTGGGATCCCCGTCGACCAGAACCAGGTCGGCGAAGCGACCCGGCAGCACCACCCCGAGGTCACGCGTGCGCCCCATGTTGCGCGCCGAACCCCACGTCGCCAGGCGCAGCACCTCGGCGGGCGGGATGCCGGCGCGCTGGTAGAGCTCCAGCTCGCGTTGCAAGGCGAACCCGGCCAGCGCGTCCGTGCCGGGCAGCAGCACCACGCCGGCGTCGTGCGCGGCCTTGACCAGCGCGAGCAAGGCCGCGGTGGCCTTGCCATAGGAATCGGCCTGCCCATCCGGCACCGGCAGTCCGCCGCCGTAGAGGCCGCGCGCGACCTGCGGCGGCAGCCTCCCGATCACGCGTTCGTAGCCGGGCGCGAGCACGCCCGGCCGCGCATCGAACATGCCCTCGAACACGCCGATCGTGGGATCCAGCGCGACATGACGCGCGCGCAGCAGCGCGAGGAAGTCCTGCACCTTGGTGCTGGACGGATCGAGCGTCCACGCGTGCTGGCCCACCATCGTGAACCGCTTCATGTCGCGCGTGTCCTGCACCTTGTCGAACAGGAAGTTCAGGGCGACGAAGTTGGCGTGCTGCAGTTCATCGGCGCCGGCGCGCACGAACTGCTCGGCGGTCATGAACGCCGGCACGTGCCCGCTCAGGCGCAGCCCGCGCGCATGCGCGGCGCGCGCGATGACCGGCACCAGCGCGGGCTTGAGCGAGGAATAGACTTTGATCTGCACATAGCCGTTGTCCGCGTACCAGGCGACCGCCTTCTCGGCCTCGGCCGCGTCGTCGGCGAAGACCTTGGAAGGTCCGGCGAACGGGCCGCGCCCATCGATGATGCCCGCCATCAGCACGCGCGGGCCGACTTCGAGGTTGGCGTCGAAGCGCTTCACGCGCGCCGGCAGCTTCTGGTTGTCGTTGGCGAGATCGCGCACCGTGGTCACGCCGGCGGCGATGTTGAGCAGTCCGTCCTGCCCGCCGAGGTGCGCGTGGTTGTCCCACAGGCCCGGCATCAGGAACCGGTCGCCCGCGTCGAGCACCTCGGTGCCCTCGGCGACCTCAAGGTCGCCGCCCGGCGCCACCGCGGCGATCCGGTTGCCGCGGATCAGCACGCTGCTGCCGGGCACGACGCGCGCGTCGATGGCATCGAACAGCCGGGCATTGCGCAGCAGCAGGTCGCCTGCGGGCCGTCGCGGCAGGACCCGCGCGAGTTCATCGAGCCGTTCTTGGTCGAAGGCCTCGTCCGCGCGTTCGAGATCCGCGAGCACGCTCTCCCAGCCGCGCCGCACGATCCCCTGCCAGCCAAACGACACCGCGAACAGCTCACCGCCATCGTCCAGCCAGGCGCGCACGGGCGCGAAACCCAGGCCGGCGATCGCCACCGGCGTCACGCGCAGGGACTGGCCCGCGACCGTCACCTCGCGAGTTGCGAGGCGCTGCACGACAGCCGCACCAGCGGGCAGCAGGGCGACGCGCCCCGAGGCGCCGGCGGCGCGCGCCAGCAGGGCGAGCTCCGGCGGCGCGCCATTCAACGACGCGAAGAACGCAGGCCCGCCGCGCACTTCGCCGCGCTCGGCCGCGCTGGACCAGCGCGCGACGTCCGCCTCGCGGTCGAAGCGTTCGTCGACCGGCGCCTTGAAGTAGTCGTGGCCCGAGATGCGCACGCGGGTCGGCAAGCCGTTCGCATCGAGCGTGTAGACCGATTCGGTCTTCGGCCCGCGCCCGCGATCGTTGAACTCGAAGCGGTGCACCTCCCGGTTGCCTTCGCGCTCGACTTCCAGCGTGCCCGCCGGTTTGCCGAGCGTGAGCACCACGTACTCGCGCACCGGCGGTCCATCGGCGAACGCGCCCGAGGCCTGCACCAGCACGAGGCACGCGAAGGCACAAACGAAAAATCGCTTCATGGGGTGGGCTCCGAAGGTGCGTGGACAGAGGATCGCAGTCGCCGCGCTGCCGACCGGGATGCCGGCTGCAGGCGGTACGAACTCCGGTCGCCCCGCAGTCTACGTCGGGTCGGGGGCCGTCAATCGTCCGCCAGGCCGCCGTGCACACGCCGCGCTCGTCAGCGCGAGGCCGGCGTCCAGCGCCCGCCCAGGAGGCGCTGCACGCCCAGCACCACCACGGTGGCGACTGCGGCGGCACCGAATACCGCCAGTGCGCCGGCCAGATGGTCCATCGCATCGGGCGCGAAAAGCATCACCAAGCCCAGCGCCAGCATCAGCATGCCGCTGGCGAGCTTCAGCACGCGGCCGTGCTGTTCCTCCACCCGCATCGCGCGAAGCGTCCACACCGCGACGCCGAAGATCATCAACTCGTCGGCCTGGTAGATCAGCATGTAGACCAGCAGCAGGCCGGCGAACTGCCAGCCGGTGGCCTGGTGCTGGGCCAGCAACTGGGTCCACAGCACCGGAAAGCCGGCGGTGCAGGCGAATTCCACCAGCGAGGCGCTGGCCGAGAGTACGATGGTGGCGCCGACCAGGGCCGGGAACGACCGCCCGGCCGCGGTCACCGCGCGCATGCGCCTGTACAGGCCGGGCTTCGACGCGTCGGGGATCGAGAACGACAGCCCGCGGCCGTAGAAGAAGTGCCTCTCTTGAAATCCGAGTGGGTAATCTGTCCCCGCCTGAACGGACCGCGGAGCATGCGAAGTGACGACCGGAAAGCTGTTCGAGGCTGCGCTGGGGGTTGAGGCGCCGTGGTATGTCGCGGGCACGGACTTCGATG
>JAJTHZ010000223.1 GCA_021299185.1 Lysobacteraceae bacterium
AAGTTGCGTCCGCAGTTCGGATAAGGCGGGGAAAAGCCGCTCGAACCGGCGAAAAAGCACCGAAAATCGCCTTGAAACTTGGAACGACGTCTCGCTGGCGATGAGGCCGTAGATTGTCAGGCGACTTGTTCAGAGGTTCCACTTCAGCCGCACGTCGTTCGCTACTGGGGCGGGACGTATCGCCCCGCGACTCGACAGGACAACAGGCCCAACACGCGGCTCAGTGGTAGTCATCCTCCAGCTGATGCCGAACCGCGACCACGACCACGTCCGTCGCGGATTCGATCTCCACCAGCGCGACGTAGCCTGATCGTCCGAAGGGGATGACCAGTTCGCGCAGGAAGGCGCTCTGGCCCGCTTTTCGGCAAGTGAACGGGGAGGTGCGCAGCGTCTCGAAGCCGGCGCGGATGGCGGCGATGGCCTGTTCTGCCAGCGCGAGGTCACCGCCGTCCCGCTCGAGTTCGCGTTGGAGGATGAAGTCGAACAGGCGATCGAGGTCGTCTGCGGCCTCGCGGGTCAGGCGAACGCGGAAACTCACTTGCGCGGCGTGCGCGGTCTGCCTTGGCCCGCGCGGGCGCCGTCCAGCTTGCGCTGAAGTCCGGCGAGGACCTCGTCCGCGGTCACGTAGTCGTTCTTGCGTCGGGCTTCGTCTCGCGAGCGCAGTCCGCGTGCGATGAACTCGGCCTGGACACGCCGGCGTTCGACGCTGGCGCGCACCGAGGCTTCGACGAACTGCGAGAGGGTCTCGCCTTCGCCCAGCACCGACTCGACTTCCGCGCGGAACTCGGGGTCGACGCGCACGGACGGGATGGTGGCGGTCTTCATGGCTGCAACGTATCGCAGGTGCGATGCACGGGCAAGCGCAGGGCCTGGGAAGCCGAAGGCGCGATCATGGATTGGACCGGCAAGGGCCATGGCCCCCTCTCCCCAACCCCTCATTCCGGCGCGCGCTGTTCGCGCGCGCGTTCGGCGGGCCGCCGCATGCGGCGGCAATTCCCCCCTCACCCACCAGGGGAGAGGGGCTCAGACCTTGGCGTCGTGTGGTCTGCGCCAGCTGCGGATCGTTACAAACTCCCGATCAGTTGGAGGACTCGCAAGGTTTGGGCGCCGCCAGCTGCGACCACCACGCAAAGGTCACGCCGCGCTCAACCCCGCATACGCCACCACCAACCGCTTCATCCCAACGTCGGCGAAGTTCACCATCACCACGAGGTGCGTGCCGCTGCCCTCGTAGCCCATCACCACGCCTTCGCCGAACTTGGCGTGCATCACGGGTGCGCCGAGCTTGAAGGGCGGTGCGTCCTCGGCCACGCCGCCGCGGGGGCCGAGTCCGCGCGATGCGAGGAAGTCCTCGGCGCTGCGCCCGAAGGACGCGGGGCGCGACACCTGGGCGCGCGGGCGGACTTCCATCAGCACCTGGTTGGGCAGTTCGCTGATGAAGCGCGAGGGGCGGTTCCAGGTTTCCATGCCGTGCAGGCGGCGCGATTCGGCGTAGCACAGCACGAGTCTCTTGCGCGCGCGGGTGATGCCGACGTAGGCGAGACGGCGTTCCTCTTCCAGCCGGCCGGGTTCGTCGAGCGACTTCTGGCTGGGGAACAGGCCGTCCTCGAGGCCGACCAGGAACACCAGCGGGAACTCGAGGCCCTTGGCGCTGTGCAAGGTCATCAGCTGCACGCAGTCCTCCCACGCTTCGCCTTCCGCTTCGCCGGCTTCGAGCGCGGCCATCGAGAGGAAGGCGGTGAGTTCGGTCAGGCCGGCGGCCTCGTCCTCGCTGGTGAGCACGAAGCGGCTGGCGGCGTTGGTGAGCTCCTCCAGGTTCTCGACACGCGCCTCGCCCATGCCCTTGCTGTCGTTCTCGTAGAAGGCCTTGAGGCCGGAGCGTTCGATCGCCTCGCCGAAGCGTTCGGCGAGCGTCAGTTCGGCGGTTTCCTGGGCCAGCGTGTCGATCAGTGTCATGAAGGCCTGCAGCGCGTTCTTGGTGCGACCGGCCAAGGAGCCGGTAGCGACCTCGGCGATCGCCGCGCTCCACATCGAGACGTCGGTCGCGCGCGCGCGCTGGCGCAGCGCATCCAGCGTGCGCTCGCCGATGCCGCGCGGGGGCTGGTTCACGGCGCGCTCGAAGGCCGCGTCGTCGTGGCGGAAGGCGATCAGTCGCAGGTAGGCGAGCGCGTCCTTCACCTCCGCGCGGTCGAAGAAGCGCTGGCCGCCGTAGACGCGATAGCGGATGTCGTGCACCAGCAGTTGTTCTTCGAACAATCGCGACTGCGCGTTGCTGCGGTACAGGATGGCGCAGTCGGTGGGGCTGCCGCCGTCCTTGATCCACTGGCGGATGCGCTCGATGACGAAGCGCGATTCGTCCTCGGCGTTGAAGGCGGCGTAGAGGTCGATCGCCTCGCCGTCGCCGGCCTCGGTGAACAGGGTCTTGCCGAGGCGGCTGGGGTTGTTCGCGATCACCGCGTTGGCGGCGGCGAGGATGCGGCCGGTGGATCGGTAGTTCTGCTCCAGGCGCAGCGTGCCGGCAGCGGGGAAATCGCGCAGGAACTGCTGCACGTTCTCGACCTTGGCGCCGCGCCAGCCGTAGATCGCCTGGTCGTCGTCGCCGACCACGAACACGCGCGCGTGCTCGCCGGCCAGCAGGCGCACGAAGGCGTACTGGATGGTGTTGGTGTCCTGGAACTCGTCGACCAGCAGATGCTGGAAGCGCTCGCGGTAGTGGCGCAGCAGGGCGTCGTTGGTCAGCAGGGTCTCGTGCACGCGCAGCAGCAGTTCGGCGAAGTCGACCAGGCCGGAGCGGCGGCAGGCGTCCTGGTAGGCGCTGTAGACGTCGATCCAGGTGCGCGTGGTCGGGTTGTAGCCGGGGTCGATGGCGTCGGGGCGCCTGCCCTCGTCCTTGTGGTGGTTGATGAACCACGTGCCCTGCCGCGGCGGGAAGCGCGCCTCGTCGATGCCCAGCGCCTGGATGGTCTTCTTGACCAGCCGCTGCTGGTCGTCGGCGTCGAGGATCTGGAAGGTCTCGGGCAGGCGCGCCTCCTTCCAGTGCTGGCGCAGGAGCCGATGCGCGATGCCGTGGAAGGTGCCGACGGTGAGCCCGCGCGAATCGCGGCGCAGCAGGCCCTCGATGCGGTGGCGCATCTCGCCGGCGGCCTTGTTGGTGAAGGTCACCGCCAGCACGCCCCAGGGCGAGACGCGCATCACCTCGGTCAGCCAACCAATGCGATGCGTGAGCACGCGGGTCTTGCCGGACCCGGCGCCAGCCAGCACCAGGTAGTGCCCCGAAGGCGCGCAGACGGCCTCGCGCTGCGCCGGGTTGAGCGCGTCGAGCAGGTGGGAGACATCCATTGTTGGGATTGTAGGGGGCGCGGGTGGTGGGAGGTCGTTGGGGCGTGGGGATCGGGGGATGAGGGCTGAGGGCTGAGGGCTGAGGGTGCAGGGCTCAGGGTGCAGG
>JAJTHZ010000059.1 GCA_021299185.1 Lysobacteraceae bacterium
ACTCCTGGCCTCGGCATCGAAGTCCGTGCCCGCGACATACCACGGCGCCTCAACCCCCAGCGCAGCCTCGAACAGCTTTCCGGTCGTCACTTCGCATGCTCCGCGGTCCGTTCAGGCGGGGACAGATTACCCACTCGGATCTCAAGAGAGGCTCAACCTGCTCGGGCTGAGCACCTTCACCGCCCAGTACGGCATCGACTACACCGGCATGCTGGTGCTGTGCGCGCTGTTCGGCTTCGGTGGCGCGTTCATCTCGCTCGCACTGTCGAAGTGGACCGCCAAGCGCGCCACCGGCGCCTACGTGATCGAGCAGCCGCGCAACGAGATGGAGGCGTGGCTGGTCGCCACCGTGCGCCGCCAGGCGGAGAAGAGCGGGATCGGCATGCCCGAGGTCGCGATCTACGACGCGCCCGAGATCAACGCCTTCGCCACCGGCATGAACCGCAACAACGCGCTGGTCGCGGTCAGCACCGGCCTGCTGCGGCAGATGGACCGCCGCGAGGTGGAGGCCGTGCTGGGCCACGAGATCGGCCACGTCGCCAACGGCGACATGGTGACCCTGACCCTGATCCAGGGCGTGGTGAACACCTTCGTCATGTTCATCGCGCGCATCGTCGGCAACGCGATCGACCGCATCGTGTTCAAGAACGAGGACGGCCCCGGCATCGCCTACTTCGTGACCGTGATGGTGCTGGAGATCGTGTTCGGCATCCTCGCCTCGACGATCGTGGCCTGGTTCTCGCGCCGCCGCGAGTTCCGCGCCGACGCCGCGGGCGCGGCGCTGGAAGGGCGTGAGGCGATGATCGCGGCGCTGGCCCGGCTCAAGGCTGCGCACGAGCCGTCCAGCCTGCCGAAGGAGATCGCGGCGTTCGGCATCAGCGGCGGCATCGGCAAGCTGTTCGCCAGCCACCCGCCGCTGGAGGAGCGCATCGAGGCCCTGCGCCGCGCGGCCTGAGCGGCCTTCGGCAAGGCAAGCCCCGACAGCCCGGCTCCGGCCGGGCTGTCGCTTTCCGGGGGATGGAAGCGCGCCGCGACGGCGCGCCGCGCGGCATCGGCGCGGGCTACTGCCCGAAGTCGTAGGACATCACCTTCTCGGGTTCCTGCAGGAAGTTGCCCTGCACGAAGTTGACCCCGTAGCCGAACAGGATCGACATGCTGGCCGCGTCCTCGACGAACTCGGCGATGGTCAGCTTGCCGTGGCCGTGCGCCTGGTCGCAGATCTCCTTGATGCGCTGCTGGTTCTCGCGATTGCGCGCCAGTTCGGCCATGAAGGTGCGGTCGATCTTGAGGTAGTTGCAGTCGACGTGCTTGAGCATCTGGAAGCTGTTGATGCCGTTGCCGAACTGCTGCACCGCGAAGCCGACGTGCAATTGCGCGAGGCCCTTCTGGAACTCGCGCACCGGACGCAGGTTGGTGGTGACCTTGCTCTCCGGCATCTCGAACACGAGGCGGTCGCCGGACACGCGGTGCGCCTTCAACTGCGCGGCGATCCACGGCAGCAGGCTCGGGTCCTCGAGCGTCGGCACGGTGACCTTGACGAAGAACACCGTGCGGTGGCCGGCGCGCTCGCGCTCGGCGAGCGTCTTGACCGCGGTGGCCACCACCCAGCGGTCGATCGAGGGCAGCAGGCCGTTCTTCTCCGCGGTCGGGAAGAACTCCGCCGGCAGCAGTTCGCCGCGCGGCGAGCGCATGCGCAGCAGGATCTCGTAGTACTCGCCCTCGGCGCCGTGCAGGCTGATGATGGGCTGGAAGAACAGCACGAAGCCGTCCTTGTCGATCGCGTCGCGGATCTCCGCCAGGCGCTGCTTCTCGGCCGCGTGGTCGGCCTTGTCCTGCGCGGCCGGATCGTGCAGCTGGATGCGGTTGCCGCCGGCGTCCTGGGCCTGCTTCAGCGCGCGCGCGGCGGCGGCGAGGATGGCCTCGGCGTTGGCGATCTTCTCGCCCACCAGCACCGCGCCGATGCTCACCGGCAGCGGCACCGACCGCCCGCCCGCCTCGAAGATGTGGCTCTCGAAGGCGCGGCGCAGGGTGTGCGCCATGCGCGCGGCCTCCTCGTGGGGGCGCCGGCGCACCAGCAGCATCAGGGCGTTGTCGGAGAAGCGCGCCGCCACGTCGGCATCGCCGGCCAGCGCGCGCAGGCGCTCGGCCATGTCGGCCATCACCAGGTCGGCGTTGCCCAGACCGACCATGTCGATCAGGGAGCGCCAGTTGTCCGGTTCGACGTAGAGCAGGGCGATGTCGTTGCGGCCGGCGGCGGCCTCGCTGACCGCGCTGTCGAGTTCACGCAGCAGGTACTGGCGGTTGTGCAGGCCGGTCACCAGGTCGGTGTCCGGCGGCGGGGCCGCGGCCGACTGCTGCTGGCGGAAGGTGATCTGCTGGCAGGGCTCGCCCTCGAAGGTGGCGGCGGCGAACTCCATCACCGCGTCGAACGCCGTGCCGTCGGACTTCTGCGCGTGGATCTGCAGCTGCGCGGGCGGCTTTTCGCCCTTCGAGAGCTTCTTGAGCAGGGTCTTGAAGGAGTCCGCGGCGTCGGGCGCGATCATGTCCAGGATCGACACGCCCTCGAGCTCCTCGAAATCGGCGAAGCCGAACATCTCGAGGTAGGCGCGGTTGGCGCGCACGTGCATGCCTTCGTGCACGAAGGCGATTGGGTCGCGCGAGGAATCTAGCAGGGCCTCGCAGCGGCGCTCGCTCTCCTTCAGCGCGGCGTCGAGGCGGCGCAGCGCGCGGCGGTGGCCGAGGTCCTCGGCTTCGCGGCGCACCACGGCGACCAGGTGCTCGGGGTTGCCGCGCAGGGCCAGCGCGCGGACCTTCTCGCGCTGCGCCTGCAGCACGGCGTCGTCGGTGATCGCCGGCACCAGGACCACCACCGGCCGGTCCTTGCCGGCGCGCTCGACCAGGGCCACGAGGTCGGCCGGGGTGGCGATCTTCGAACGCGCGCTGGCGAGCACGAGGTCGATCTCCTGCTGCGCGAGCGCGCCCTCGATGGCGTCACGGCTCTCGGCCCGCTGCGGGCGCACGGCGACGCCGGCGTTGCGCAACTGGCTGACCACCTGCTCGGCGTCCTCGGCCGAGTCTTCGACCAGCAGCAGGCGGATGATGTTGTCCTGTTTGGCCATGGTTCGTGGACGTTCGCGGACCCTGACTTGTACCGGAAGCCCGGCTTGATTTCCACCCGCGCAACAAGCAGTTCCAGTCGATTCCTAAAGCGGAACCTTGTAGGGCTGGCCGGCCTCTTCGCGCACCAGGCGCGGCACCAGGTAGCCCGGCAGCCGGCGCCGGAGGTCCTGGTGCAGGCGCCGCGCGAGGGCGTCGTCGACCGCGAAGTGGGCGGTGCCCGCGACGCGGTCCAGTTGGTGCAGGTAGTACGGCAGCACGCCCTGTGCGAACAGCGACTCGGACAGCCCGGCCAGCACCTTCGGGTCGTCGTTGACGCCCTGCAGCAGGACCGCCTGGTTGAGCAGGGTGGCGCCCGCCGCGCGCAGCGCTGCGAAGGCGCGCGCCGTCGCGGGGTCGAGTTCAGCCGGGTGGTTGGCGTGCACCACCACCACCAGCGGCAGGTGCAGGCCCCGCACCCAGGCCAGCAGTCCGGCATCGACCCGGTCGGGCAGCACCACCGGCAGGCGAGTGTGCACGCGCAGCCGGCGCAGGTGCGGGATGCGGCGCAGGCCGTCGGTGAGTTCTTGCAGGCGCGCGTCCGACAGTGACCAGGGGTCGCCGCCGGACAGCAGCACCTCGTCGACGTCGGGATGGGCGGCCAGCCAGGCCAGCGCGCCGCGCCAGCGGTCGGCGGCCGCGCCTTCCTCGGCATAGGGGAAGTGGCGGCGGAAGCAGTACCGGCAGTTCACCGCGCAACTGCCGGTGGCCACCAGCAGGGCGCGCCCCTGGTATTTGTGCAGCACGCCGGGCACTGCGCGGCTGGCGAGGTCGCCGACCGCATCGAGGCCGTAGCCGGCCACCACCCGGTCCTCGTCGGCCAGCGGCAGCACCTGGCGCAGCAACGGATCGGCCGGGTCGCCGCGCCGCATGCGGGCGAGGAAGGCGCGCGGGACGCGCAGCGGGAACGACCGCGCACCCGCCGCGGCGAGCGAGGGCAGGAGGGCGTCGAGGTCCAGTGCGCGCAGCAGTTCGACCGGGTCCGTGATGGCCTCGCGCCACTGGTGCTGCCAGGACGCGGGCTGCGCCGGGGCCGGGGTTGCGGTTATCATGATCGTCTGCCCGGCAGGCCCGGGATCGCCTCGAGACACCCTAGTCTAGCCGCTCGCCCAGGGCGGCTTTTTCGCATACGGAGCTTCCGCATGGCCTCTTACGGCATGAACGACGTCAAGAACGGGATGAAGATCATCGTCGATGGTTACCCGTGCACGATCGTCGACACCGAGTACGTCAAGCCGGGCAAGGGCCAAGCCTTCACCCGCGTGAAATACCGCAACCTCAAGACCGGTCGCGTGGTCGAGATGACGATGAAGTCCACCGACTCGGTGGAGGCGGCCGACGTTGTCGACACCGACATGGAGTTCCTCTACTCCGACGGCGAGTTCTTCCACTTCATGCACCCCGAGACCCACGAGCAGATCGCCGCCGACCCGGCCGCGATGGCCGACGCCTCGAAGTGGCTCAAGGGCAACGAGACCTGCGTGGTCACCCTGTGGAACGGCGCGCCGCTGGTGGTCTCCCCGCCGAACTTCGTCGAACTGCAGATCGCCGAGACCGATCCCGGCGTGCGCGGCGACACCTCCGGCGGCGGTGGCAAGCCGGCCAAGCTGGAGACCGGCGCCGTGGTCCGGGTGCCGCTGTTCGTCGGCCAGGGCGAGGTGATCAAGGTCGACACGCGCAGCGGCGAATACGTCTCGCGCGTGAAGTGAGCCCGCATCGTCCCGCGCGCCGGCCCGGCTGACCGCATGAACGCACCCGCCGCCATCGACCTGCTGATCGAAGCGGCCTGGGTGGTTCCGGTGGAGCCGCACGGCGTGGTGCTCGAGCAGCACGCGGTGGCGGTCGACGGCGGGGCGATCGTCGGCGTGCTGCCGATCGCCGCGGCGCGTGCCGCGTATGCGGCGCGCGAGGTGGTCGCGCTGCCGGACCACGCCCTGCTGCCGGGCCTGGTCAACGCGCACTGCCACAACCCGATGACGCTGATGCGCGGGCTGGCCGACGACCTGCCGCTGATGGAGTGGCTGGAAGGCCACATCTGGCCGGCCGAGGCGCGCGCGATCGGCCCGGAGTTCGTGCGCGACGGCGTGGAACTGGCGGTCGCCGAGATGCTGCGCGGCGGCACCACCGCCTGCAACGAGAACTACTTCTTCCCCGACGTCGGTGCGGCGACCTATCGCCGGCTCGGGTTCCGCGCCCTGGTCGGCCTGCCGGTGATCGAGTTCCCCAGCGCCTGGGCGCGCTCGCGCGACGAGTACTTCGACAAGGCGACCGCGGTGCACGACGATTTCCGTCGCGACCCGCTGGTGCGCACCTGCTTCGCGCCCCATGCGCCGTACACCGTCTCGGATGCCTCCTTCGAGCGCGTCCGCATGCTCAGCGACCAGCTCGACGTGCCGGTGCACCTGCACCTGCACGAGACCGCGCGCGAGTGCGAGGACGGCCGCCGCGAGCATGGCGTGCGGCCGTTCCAGCGCATGCAGGGGCTGGGCCTGGTCAACGACCGCCTGATCGCGGTGCACATGACGCAGTTGACCGAAGCCGAAATCGAGGCCTGCGCGCGCGCCGGGGTGTCGGTGGTGCACTGCCCGGAGAGCAACCTGAAGCTGGCCAGCGGGTTCTGCCCGGTGGCGAAACTGGCCGCCGCCGGCGTCAACGTCGCGCTCGGCACCGACGGCTGCGCCAGCAACAACGACCTCGACATGATCGGCGAGATGCGCACCGCGGCGCTGCTGGCCAAGGGCGTGTCCGGCGACCCGCGCGCGCTCGACGCCGCGTCGGCGCTGCGCATGGCGACCCTCGGCAGCGCGCGGGCGATGGGCATCGGCGACCTCGTGGGGTCGATCGAGGCCGGCAAGCAGGCCGACCTCGCGGCCGTGCGCCTCGACGCGCTGGAATCGATGCCGTTCTACCACCTGGTCTCCCAACTGGTGTACGCGGGCAACCGCCGCGACGTGAGCGACGTGTGGATCGCCGGCGCCCGCCGCCTGCGCGACGGCGCGCTGGTGGACGTCGACCTCGCCGCCCTGCGCGCCAAGGCCGCGCGCTGGCAGCGTTTCCTGGCGGGCAACGCATGAACACCGAGCGCAACGCCGACGCCGCGGAACTGGCGCGCTTCGCCGAGCTGGCGCCGCGATGGTCGAGCGCACCGCGCTTGCGCGATGCGTTGAAGCGCATCGCGCGCGGTGCGCGAGGGTCCGGCAGGGATGCCGGACGGACGAGCGCACCGCGCTTGCGCGATGCGTTGAAGCGCATCGCGCGCGGTGCGCGAGGGTCCGGC
>JAJTHZ010000096.1 GCA_021299185.1 Lysobacteraceae bacterium
CAACAACAAGATCCGCGTCATCCAGCGACGCGCCTACGGACTGCGCGACGAGCACTACCTCCGGCTCAAGGTGCTCACCTGTATGCTGCCGGAGCTGTAGGATCACAAGAATCTACCCACACGATTCCACGAAGACCCCTTCAGGAAGGCCTCCGGCATCTTCGAATCGCTGGTCGGCAGGAAGGTGTTGGCTGCCAGCACCCTCGCGAAGCGTCCGGGCATCGCCGCCACCAGACGCAGGCCGATCAGCCCACCCCAGTCCTGGCACAGCAGGGTGATGCCGTTCAGGTCCAGCCGCTCGACGCAGGCGGTCATCCAGTCGACATGGCGCTGGTAGGTGTAGTCCTCGATCCGCATCGGCTTGTCGCTGCGTCCGAAGCCGATGAGGTCGGGCGCGACCACGCGATGCCCGGCAGCCACCGCGCGCGCCACCTGCCGCCGGTACAGGTACGACCACGAGGGTTCGCCGTGCAGCATCAGCACCGGCGCAGCATCGCGCGGGCCTTCGTCGACGACGTGCATGCGCAGCGGCGCTTCGCCCGGCAGGCCCGGTACCTCGAGGTAGTGCGGGGCGAAGGCGTAGCCGGGCAGGGCATCGAAGCGGTCATTGGGCGTGCGCAGCGCGGGCATCGGCGGACCTCGACGGGATGGATGGACGCTTCACGGTAGCGGAAAGCCGGTGTCTCGAACGACGGTCCCCTGCGGCTCGTTATCCTGCACGCTCCGGAGGACCCGATGCCCGACCACGCCACGATCCCCCTGCCCCCAACCGAGCCGCTCGATGACGTGCAGCGACTCGACCGGGTGCGTGCCTACGCCGACCACCTGCAGCGCCGCCGCACGGTGCGCGACTTCAGTGATCGCCCGGTGCCGCGCGCGGTGATCGAACACTGCCTGCGCGCGGCCGCCAGCGCGCCGAGCGGCGCCAACCAGCAGCCATGGCGGTTCGTGGCGGTCGCCGATGCGGCGACCAAGCGCCGCATCCGCGAAGGCGCCGAAGCGGAGGAGCGCGAGTTCTATGCGCGCCGCGCGCCGCAGGACTGGCTGGATGCGCTCGCGCCCCTGGGCACCGACGCGGACAAGCCCTTCCTCGAAACCGCGCCGTGGCTGATCGCCGTGTTCTACGAGCGCTTCGGCATCGGCGCCGACGGCGTCAAGGAGAAGCGCTACTACCCGCATGAGTCGGTCGGCATCGCGACCGGTCTGCTGATCGCCGCGCTGCACGGCGCCGGCCTCGCCACCCTCACCCACACGCCGAGTCCGATGGGCTTCCTCAACGAGATCCTGGGGCGGCCGAAAAACGAGATGCCCTATCTGCTGCTGGTGGTCGGGCATGCGGCCGAGGGTTGCCGGGTGCCCGCGATCGAACGCCTGCCGCTGGCGCAGGTCGCGCAATTCATCGACTGAGGCGCCGGCTTCGTTGCACACTGCGCGCCTCGCAACGAAAGGAAGCCCGCCGATGCACCGCGCCTTCGCTCGCGTCGTGTTCCTCGCCGCCATCCTGTTCGCGGCCAGCGCCGCGGGAGCCGCCGAAACCATGCCTGCCGAACCGAATCTCTTCGCCACGCCGCGCGACCGCGCGCTCGCCCCCGTGCTCGCCGCGCGCGAGGCCGACTGGCGCATCGGGCCGGTGGTCTACCAGGTGCTGGTGGATCGTTTCGCGCCGAGCGAAAACCTCGATGCCAAGCGCGGGCTTTACGCCGCACCGCGCCGCCTGCGCAGCTGGAACGAAAATCCCGCGCGCGGTACCCGCGACGATGCGATCGGCCTGTGGAGCCACGAGCTCGACTTCTGGGGCGGCGACCTCGAGAGCCTGCACGGCAAGCTCGACTACATCGAAGGGCTCGGTGTCGACGTGCTGTACCTCAACCCGATCCACCAGGCGCTGACCAACCACAAGTACGACGCGCAGGACTACACGACGGTGAGCGCCGAGTACGGCACCCGCGCCGACGTGAAGCGGCTCGCCGACGACCTGCACGGGCGCGGCATGCGCATCGTGCTCGACGGCGTGCTCAACCACATGGGCCGCACCAGCCCGATGTTCCAGGACGCGCTCGCCAACCCCGCGAGCCCGTGGCGCGGCCATTTCTACATCGGCCCGCAGTGGCGGCTCGGCTACCGCGCGTGGTGGGACGTGGCCAACCTGCCCGACGTGAACTGGGAGAACCCCGCGGTGCGCGCGTGGCTGTACGGCGGGCCCGACGCGGTGGTGCCGGGCTGGTTCCGCGAGGGCGTGGACGGCTGGCGCCTCGACGTGGCCTACGACATCGGCTTCGCCTACCTCACGGAACTCACGCGCGCGCTGCACGCCGCCAAGCCCGGCTCGCTGGTGCTCGGCGAGGTCTACAACTACCCGCCGGACTGGGTCGAGGGTCCGCTCGACGGTATCCTCAACATCACCGCGTCGGAAGCGATCTTCCAGATGGCCACCGGTCGCCTGGGCGGCCGGCATGCGGGCGACATCGTGGAGCGGCTGGTCGCCGACACCGACTACGAGGGCCTGCTGCGTTCGTGGATCGTGCTCGACAACCACGACAAGCCGCGGCTGGCCTCGTGGATCCCGGGCGCCGAAGCGCAGCGCTTCGCGCAGGTGCTGCAGTTCACCCTGCCGGGGGCGCCGAACCTCTACTACGGGGTCGAACTCGGCCTCGAAGGGCCGGAGGATCCCAGCAACCGCGGGCCGATGCGCTGGGAGCGCGCGAGCGCCGACAACCCGCAACTGGCCTTCGTCAAGCAGCTCACCGCGCTGCGCCGCAGTGCGCGCGCGCTGCGCATCGGCGAGTTCCGCCGTCTCGACGCCGAGCACCTGTTCGCCTTCAGTCGGTTCACCGACAAGGTCGCCGACGGGGTGATCGTGCTGGCCAACCCGGGCGACGCACCGGTGTCCGACTTCGTGATGACCCGCGAGTCGAAACTGGCCAACAACGAGATCCTGCGCTGCGCGCTCACCGGCGCCGAGGTGCGGCTGTCGGCCGGTGCCCTGCGCGTGACCGTGCCACCGAAGACCGTGTGGGTGCTGCGCCCGGTGCTGCGCAAGCCGGGCATGGACTACGAGGCGTACAAGCGCATCCAGTGATGCGGCGCCGCCGCCACCGCGGCGGAATGTGACCGGGTCGACGCTTCGCACCCCGGCACAGCATTCGCCGAGGTTTCGCCCAGCAATCGGCGAGGACTCGCCGCACCCCGCGCGGCGAGCCTCCAGCGGGCCGGACACCCCCGTCCGGTCACACCCGTCTGGAGGAGAGACGCATGAACCCCACCATCCGCCGCGGCCTGCGATCGTCGCTGGTCGCCGCCGCCTTGCTGTCCGTGCTGCCCGGGTCGTCCGCCGAGGCCGCGCGGGTCCACGAGAGCCTCACCCTGCTCGTCACCCCGGCCGCCAAGTCCGCGCGCTCGGCACCCGACGGCAAATCCGCAACGCCGGCACCGGTCGCGGCCGGCCTGCCGCCTGCCAGCGCGCCCGCCGACGCGACGCTGCAGAGCCCGGTCGGGCCGGATGGTCGCGTGCAGGTGGTGGCGGTCGCCGCTGGCGCCGCCAGCGCCGCGGTCGCCGACCTCACCGCACTGGGCGCGACCGGGATCTCGGTCGTCGGCAACCTGATCAATGCCCGACTGCCGCTGGCCGCCGTGCCGGCGACCGCCGGCCTGCGCTCGATCACCGACATCGCGGCCGACAACCCGCAGACCCGCGTGCGCAACGTCGGCGCGGTCGACAGCCAGGGCGACGGCGCCCTCGGCGGCGGCGCGGTGCGCGCCGCGCTCGGCACCGACGGTCGCGGCGTGAAGGTCTGCGCGGTGTCCGACAGCTACGACACCGCGCGCTTCGCCACCCAGCAGCCGGCCACCGACGCCGCGCGCGACATCGCCACCGGCGACCTGCCGGGTGCGGGCAACCCGGCCGGCCGCACCACGCCGATCGACGTCGTGCTCGAAGGACCGTCGGCGTCTTCCGACGAGGGCCGCGCGATGCTGCAGATCGTGCACGACGTCGCGCCGGGCGCGACCCTGGGCTTCGGCTCGGCGTTCGTCGGCGGCAAGGCCACCGGCGTGCAGATGCGCGAAGACCTCGCGCGCAGCGGCTGCGGCGTGATCGTCGACGACACCAACAATTTCGGCTCGCCGTTCCTGCGCGACGGCATCGTGGCGAACAAGATCGACGAACTGGTCGGGCGCGGCGTGCACTACGTGATCTCGGCCGGCAACCAGGGCCGCAGCGGCTATGGCAACCGGGTCGGCGCCGGCGCGGTGCGCACCCTGGTCGCGCTCAACGGCAACGTGCTCGGCGATTACGAACTGATCAACTTCAATCCCGACCCGGCCGGCCCGGCCGACTTCCACCAGGCGATCGACGTGGTAGGCGGCTTCCGTCCCTTCTTCCAGTGGAACGACCGCTTCCTGTCGGAAGGCGAGGCCGGTGGCGCGACCACCGAGGTCGACCTGTTCCTGACCGTTTCCGACGGGCGCTTCGACCGCATCCTGTTCGCCAGCGTGAACCGGCCCTCGGGCGCGCCGCTGGTCACCATCGGCGGCGTCTTCGGCGGACAGCCCGCGGTGTTCGTCAGTGGGCTGCTGGGCGCCAACCGCGGCAACGATCCGGTGGAGTCCTTCATCACGCGCGTGCTGTCGGCCGACGGCACCCGGCTGCTCGCCGAGTTTTCCGGCGTGCCCAACTTCGGCAACCTGCGCTGGCAGTTGATCGCCGGTCGACGCGTCGATGCCGGCGGCACCGCGCCGACCCACGTGCGCTGGGTCGACGTCAACCGCGTCGCGCAACATCGACTTCGGTACCGTGCAGACGGCCTCGACCTCGGTGGCGCAGGTGCAGGCGGCGCGCGCGATCACGGTGGCGGCGTCGCGCTACGACACGCCGCTGCTCGCGCGCGACTTCAGCAGCCGTGGCCTCACCACGCTGTTCTTCGACCCCGCGGGCAACCTGCTGCCGACGCCGATCGCGCGCCGCAAGCCGGAGATCACCGGGCCGGACGGCGCCGACACCACGTTCTTCCTGCCCGGCAACGACACCGACGGCACCGGCTTCCCGAACTTCCCGGGCACCTCGGCTTCGGCCCCGCACGTGGCCGGCCTCGCCGCGCTGCTGCTTTCGGCCACGCGCTCGCAGCCCACGCCGGACACCCTGCGCGCCTTCCTGCAGGCCACCGCGACCGACCTCGACGATCCCGACACCGCGGGCTTCGACGCCGGCTTCGACGCGCGCACCGGCACCGGCTTCGTCGATGGCCCGGCGGCCGCCACCGCGGTGACCACCGATCGCGGTTCCGTGCGCTTCACCGTTCCCGCGGGTTCGCTGGTCGGCAACGGGCGGCCGTATGCGCTCGAAGCGGGTTCGTCGATCGCGCGGGTCACGGTGTCGGGCTACGGCAGCGCCGCGCTCACCCAGCGCGACGAGCGCGCCCGCTACGTGGTCGATCCGGCGCCGCTGTCGCTGTCGCCGTTCCTGCCGGAGCGCTCGGTGTTCGTCAACGCCAACGGCCGCAGCACCGACGGCAGCACCTTCGCCAGCAACACGCAGAACCTGCGCGTGACCAACCTCGGCTTCGTCGCGCCCGCCGCGGGCACCGCCCTGCGCGCCGGCACGCCGGTGGCGCTGGCGGTGGCGGCCCACGAATCGGTGGCCCGGGTCGAGTACGCGCTCGGCACGCAGGCGCTCGGCGGCAGCAGCAACGCCGCCGACGGCTTCCGCGTGCAGGCCAGCCTGCCGGCCGGCACCCAGACCGTGGTCGCCACCGCGCGCGATGCGTCCGGTGCCGCGGTCTACACGCGCAGCCTCACGGTGGTGGTCTCGCCCTGAGCCGGCACGCCGGGGCGTGTCGCGCGCGCGGCGCGCCCCGGATCGTTCACCGCGCGGCGATCGCGTTCGCGATCGCCGCGCGCTGGCGCTCCACGATCTCGCGCGCGCCGTCGATGCGCACGCCGAGGTCGCGCAGCAGTCCGTCGCGCAGCCCATACACCCAGCCGTGCACCGACAGCGCCTGCCCGCGGTCCCAGGCGTCGCGCACCACGGTCGTGCGGCAGACGTTCTCGACCTGCTCGATCACGTTCAGGTCGCACAGCAGGTCGGCGCGCTGCGCGTCGCCGGCCGCCGACAGCGCCGCCTCGTGCCGATGGGCGACGTCGCCGACGTGGCGCAGCCAGTTGTCGGCCAGCCCCACGCGACGGCCCTCCAGCGTGGCCATCACGCCAGAGCAGCCGTAGTGGCCGCAGACGATGATGTGCTCGACCCGCAGCAGGTCGACCGCGAACTGGATCACGGCGAGGCAGTTGAGGTCGGCGTGCACCACCACGTTGGCCACGTTGCGGTGCACGAACACCTCGCCCGGGTCGAGCCCGGTGATCTGGTTGGCGGGCACGCGCGAGTCGGAGCAGCCGATCCACAGGAAGCGCGGCGACTGCTGTGCCGCCAGCCGCTCGAAGCAGGCCGGGTCCGACGCGCGCATCGCGGCGGCCCAGCGGCGGTTGCGTTTGATCAGGTCGGCGGGCGTGGTCATGCGGCGGATCCGCGCGGCGGGCGCGCAGGATCGCAGATCGTGCGCGGTCGCGCGAACGCGTGGCTCAGCGCCGCGCGCGGTCGTGGTGCCGTCCGAGCGCGAGGCCGAGCAGCGCCCAGACCGCCGCCACGCCGGCGCCGACCCAGGCCACCACCTCGGCGCCGCCGCCGCGCAGCAGCGCCTGCACCTGTGCGGCCAGCGCATCGGCGCCGCGATACACCGGCACGTCGATCACGTTCTTCGCCTTCCAGCGGGTTTCCTCGTCCAGCGGGCCGAACAGCAGTTCGCGGCCGATGCGCACCAGGGCGAATTCGCCGGCGCGGCGCAGCACCATCACCACCGACAGTGCGGCGAGCCCGCCGCCGATCGCCAGCACCGAGAAGCCGGCCACCATGCCCAGTGGCACCAGGCCCAGCAGCAGGGCCACGCCGAAGCGGCGCGCCAGCCGCCCGGTGGCGAACACCTGCGCCAGCACGGCGAGGCCCTGCACGATCCAGTCGATGCGCGCGAAGTAGCGCGTGCGCTCGGCGGTGTCGGCATAGGCCTGCGCGACCAGCAGTTGCTGCTCGAAGTAGAGGAAGGTGTTGACCGTCGACGACAGCACCACGAAGCCGGCGATGCCGAGCAGGTAAGGCGAGCGCAGCACCGCGCCGATGCCGGCGAAGGGATTGCCGCCCAGCGCACGTCCGAGCCCGGTCGACTCCGCGCGCGCCGGTTCGCGCGCGACCGTCGCCAGCAGCACGCGCTGGCACACGACCGCCAGCGCGAACATCGCCGCGCCGAACAGCAGCACGCCGCCGTTGCCGATCGTGCCCACCGCGAGGTCGGTGAACAGCGGGCCCGCCAGCGCGCCGCTGGTGCCGCCGGCGGCGACGATGCCGAACAGCCGCTTGCGCCGCGCGTCGTCCATCACCTCCAGCAGGAAACTCCAGAACACCGACACGATGAACAAGTTGAGCACGCTGATCGTGACGTAGAACACGCGCCCCACCGCGGGGCCCGGCGCGCCCGACAGCCAGGCGACGCCGACCCCCGCCAGGGCGAGCGCGATCGCGCCGTACAGCCACGGCAGCAGGGTGCGGCGCGGCACCTTGGCGACCAGCCAGCCATACAGCGGCACCACCGCCAGCGAGGCGATCCAGACCACGGTCCACAGCTGCGCCACCGCCTCGTTGCCGAGCAGGGTGCCCACGGTCTCGCGCACCGGACGCACCGCGAAGTAGCCGCCGAGCAGGCAGAAGAACAGGCCGAAGGCCGCGCCCAGCAGGGGCACGTCGCCGGGCTCGATGCCGAGCACGGCGCGCCAGCGCGCCGGAAGCGATGCAGGGCGGGAGTTCACGCGGGGTGTTCCAGGACGGGGGCCGCGCCCACCCTAGGCGGTCGCGCGCGCGCCGCCCCGTGCCTGAAGGCATGGATGCCGATGGCTGACTCAGCGCAGGTCGCGCCAGGCGGTGACCAGCAGGGTGATCTCGGCCGCGTGGAAAGCCAGCGCGGCCAGCGGCAGCGCGGTCAACTGCGCGATCAGCGCGGTGGCGAAGGCCATCACGCCGGCGCCGCCGATGTAGATCGCCGCGGTCCGCGCGGGCAGCGGCTTGCCGAGCCGCCAGGCGAGCAGGGCCAGCGCACCGAGCAGCAGCACGGCCTTGATCGCGGCCATGCCGCGCAGCAGGGTGGCGGTTTCCGGATCGGCCGCCATGCGCGGCGCCGGATCGCCCAGCGCGAGGCCGGCCAGCGTCGCCAGCGCGCAGCCGCCGAGCAGCAGCGTGCGACGGCGCAGCACCTGCGCGCGCGGTGGTGCCGCGGCGGGCGCCGCTGCGGGTGGCGGCGTTTCGATCGGCGTCGTGCGGCGCGGTGCGGGGGCGTCGAACAGCAGCATGGCGGGGCTCCGGCAGGCCCGCGCAGTATGCCGCGCCCGCGCGCCGGCGGGGTGACGGCTGTCATGTCGGCCGGCTGATGCCCGCCCCTGCCGCGGGGTCGCCCGGCCGGGCACAGTCCGTCCATGCCCCCACGGAGTGCCGCCATGCCGGCCATCGCCAGTTGGTCCCACGTGTCCAAGCGCCTCGGCAGCACGCAGGCGCTGCAGGATTTCAGCCTCGATGTGCACGCCGGCGAGGTGGTCGCCGTGCTCGGTCCCAACGGCGCGGGCAAGACCACCGCCCTGCACCTGCTGCTCGGCCTGCTCGCGCCCGATGCCGGCACGGTGGCGGTGGAAGGCCGCGACCCGCGCGATGCCGGCGCGCGCGCTGCGGTCGGCGCCGTGCTGCAGACCGCCGGCTTCCCGCGCCGCCTGCGGGTGGTCGAGCTGCTGCGCCAGCATGCGTCGTGCTATGCCGGCGCGCGCGACGTGGCCGCGGTGCTCGACGTGGTCGGCCTCGGCGACCGTGCGCAGCGTCGCATCGCGGACCTGAGCGGCGGCGAGCGCCGCCGCGTCGAGTTCGCGCTCGCCCTGGTCGGCAATCCGCGCCTGCTGCTGCTGGACGAGCCCACGGTCGGCGTCGATCCGCGCGAGCGGCGCGCCTTGCTCGACACCATCGGCGCGCTGCGCGGCGCCGGCACCGCGATCGTGCTGACCACCCACCACCTGGACGAAGCCGAGCGCCTCGCCGACCGCATCGCCCTGCTGCAGCAGGGCCGCTTGCGCCAGGTCGGCACGCAGGCCACGGTTAAGGCCGCGGCGGGACTGCGCGCGGCGCGCCTGCTGCTCGCCTCCACGCTCACCGACGCCGCGCTCGCGTCGCTGCCGGCGGTCGCCGGGGTCGCGCGGCGCGAGGACCGGGTGGAGATCCACAGCAGCGACGGCGACACCACCCTGCGCGCCCTGCTCGCCGCCGACGCCGGCGCGCACGACATCGAGGTGCGCCGCGCCAGCCTCGAAGACGCCTATCTCGGCCTGACCGAAGGAGCCGCCGCATGACGACCGCCACCCCCCGCGCCCCGCTGGGGCCGATGCTCGGCCACGAGATCGCCAACGAGGCGCGCCGCGTGCTGCGCGACCCGGCCTACACCGCGCCGGCGATCGGCTTCCCGGTCGCGTTCTACCTGCTGTTCACCTTCGTGGTGCCGTTCGGCCGCGGCAATCCGGCGATGGCCGAGATGCTGTTCGCCAACTACCTCACCTTCGGCGTGATCGGCGCGATGCTGTTCGGCTGCGCGCTGCCGCTGGCGCAGGACCGCGACCAGGGCGTGCTGAAACTCAAGCGCACCACGCCGCAGCCGTTCGGCGTCTACGTCGCCGGCAAGCTGGTCGCGGCCCTGCTGCTCGCGGTCGCGGTGGCCGCGGTGATGAGCGCGGTCGCGATCGGCGCCGTGGGCCTGCGCTGGAGCGCGGGCCAGTGGGCGGCGATGGCCGCGGTGCAGCTCGCCGGCGCGCTCGCCTTCGGCGCGATCGGGCTCGCCATCGGCGCCTGGTTCCGCGATAACGCCGCCCCCGGCGTGGTGAACCTCGTGTTCCTGCCCACCGCCGCGCTCGGCGGCCTGTGGTTCCCGATGTCGATCATGCCGGCCTTCGTCAAGGTGATGGCGCTGGGCCTGCCGACCTTCCACTTCGGCGAACTGGCACGCGCGGTGCCCAGCCTCGGCGACCAGTCGCTGCCGCTGTCGATCGGCGGGCTGGTCGCATGGGCGGTGATCGGCGTGCTGCTCGCCGGTTGGGGACTGCGGCGCAAGCCGTATTGACCGCATGCCCGCGCCTGCCGACCGGGGCTCTCCCACTCGCTCGGCGACACCTTCTGTAGGAGCGCTGCGTGCAGCGCGACTGGTCTTGCGGCGTGGCCGGGAGGCGCGGTCGCGGCGCACGCGCCGCTCCCACAATGCCGCGGGATCGCCGCGGCCCCGCGATGTGGCAGCAGTCCATGTAGGAGCCCTGCGTGCAGCGCGACCGGTCTTGCGGTTCGTCCGGGGGGCGCGGTCGCGGCGCACGCGCCGCTCCTACAATCCCCGGCATCGCCGCGGTGCCTCGAACAGGCGATGCCGACTGTAGGAGCGCTGCGTGCAGCGCGACCGGTCTGCGGCAAGGTCGAAAAGCATCGCGGCAAACGCACAGCTCCCACAATGCTGCGGGATCGCTGCGGCCCCGCGATGTGGCAGCAGTCCATGTAGGAGCGCTGCGTGCAGCGCGACCGGTCTTGCGGTTCGTCCGGGGGGCGCGGTCGCGGCGCACGCGCCGCTCCTACAATCCCCGGCATCGCCGCGGTGCCTCGCACAGGCGATGCCGACTGTAGGAGCGCTGCGTGCAGCGCGACCGGGCTGCGGCAAGGTCGAAAAGCATCGCGGCGCACGCGCCGCTCCCACAATGCGGCGGCAACGCCGCCGCGTTTCGGTCCGGACGGTCAGCCAATCTCGACCCGCTTGTACCGCGATCCCGCGCCGCGCGCGATGCGCACGCGCGATTTCGGCACGCCGAAGCGCTCGGCCACCAGGCCGATCAGTTCCGCGTTGGCCTTGCCGTCGACCGGCGGCGATGCCAGGTGCGCGCACCGGCCGCCATCGGCGTCCTGTTCGAGCCGTGCGGCGCGCGCGTTCGGCTTGACCTGCACGTGCAACACCGTGGCCGGCGCGCGCGGTCCTGCATTCACGGCGCGCCGCCGCTCAGCACCCACACCACCGCAGTGCGCGGCGGCACGCTGAAGGTCCCGTTGGCGGTGTCGAAGCGCGCCTGCTCGCGCGGGCGGGCGTCGGTGCCCTCGGCGTGCACCGGGTGCAGGCGCCAGCCGAGGCCGGCTTCCTCGGGCAGGGTCACGGTCTGCGTGCGCAGGTCGGCGTTGAGCGCGTAAAGCACCGCCTCGAAGCGCGCACCCGGATAACCTGCGCCATCCAGCCGGCCGACCAGCAGCGAACCCGACTGCGAAGGCCCGGCGTCCGGGAAGCGCAGGCGCGCGCTGATCGCGTCCGCGGTGCGCAGGCGGAGCAGCGGCGTGCTGGCGCGGATGCGCAGAAGATCAAGGAAGGCGCCATTCGTCCAGGCGATCTGCGCCGGCCGCGGGCGCAGCGAAGGATCCGCCAGCAGCGGCCGCATCAGCGGCCAGGAGCGCTGGTTGTCCGACGCCGGCGGCAGTCCGCTGCCGAAGGCGTTCTCCCGGCCCGACCAGTCCACGCGGTTGAACCAGTCGCCGGAGTCGAAGGAATTGCGGTCCATCGACTTGCTGCGCAGGATCTCGCCGCCGGCGTGGAAGTAGGCGATGCCCTGGCTGAAGGTGACGGTGGCCAGCGCCAGCGCCTGCACGCGCGCGCGGTCCTCGGGCGAGGTGTCGCGCGGCAGCTTGAACACGTTGACGTCGTACAGCGTCTGGTTGTCGTGGTTCTCGACGTAGTTCACCACGTCGCCGGGCTGCGCGACGTAGCCCGCCGGCTGGCCGTTGTAGTCGATCGAAGACAGCGGCACTTCGCGTCCGTCGCGGGCCACCAGGCGATAGTCGCGCAGGCTGCCCGCGAGGCCGACGCGCACCAGGTCGGCCGCGGCGCGCAGCGCGTCGAGGCCCGCGTCCCGCGGGGCCAGCGCGTTCGGCGCGTAGTGCAGGCCGTTGACCCAGCCCTGTCGCGACACCTGGCGCTCGTCGTTGTCGCCCGGGCCGCCGCCACGCACGGCATCGCGCGCGCGGTCGCTGAAGGTGCCAATGCCCGAGCCGTACAGCGAGCGCTGCGAAGCCTGCACGAAGCGCGCGCCGTCGGCCACTTCGCCGAAGTTCCAGCCCTCGCCGATCAACTGCACGCGGCGCCCGGCCGCGCCGTCCACCGCGCGCTGCAGGTCCTCCATCGCGCGCCGCGGCTGGTGGCCCATCAGGTCGAAGCGGAACGAATCGATGCGGTAGTCGCGCGCCCAGACCACCGCCGATTCGATCATCAGCTTCGCCATCATGCGGTGCTCGGTGGCGGTGTTCTCGCAGCAGGTGCTGCGCTCGATGCGGCCGGTGGCGTCGAGGCGGTGGTAGTAGCCGGGCACGATGCGGTCGAGCACGGACTTTTCGTGCTGGCCGGCGTGGCTGGTGTGGTTGTAGACCACGTCCATGCCCACCCGCAGGTCGAGCGCGTGCAGGGCCTGCACCATGGCGCGGAACTCGCGCACGCGCACCGCGCCGTCGGCGGGGTTCGACGCATACGAGCCCTCCGGCGCGGTGAAATGCTGCGGGTCGTAGCCCCAGTTGAAGCAGTCCCGCGCGGCCACCGCGCGGATCGCTTCCTGCTGCTGCGTGCCGTCCGGCGGGCCGTCGACGGTCGGCGTGACGCAGCCGGATTCCGGCACCGTCGAGATGTCATAGGCCGGCAGCAGGTGCACGTCGGTCACACCGGCGGCCGACAGCGCGCGCAGGTGGCGCACGCCGTGCGAGTCGGCTTCCGCGAAGGCGAGGTAGCGGCCGCGGCGATCGGCCGGCACGCGGTCGTCGCCGATCGAGAAATCGCGCACGTGCAGTTCCCAGATCACCATGTCCACCGCGGCGCGCACGCGGTCGTGGCGCGCATGCGTGGTCCAGCCGTCGGGTTGGGTGGCCGGGTCGTCGAGCGAGCCGATCCAGGTCCGCTTCGAATCGGTGGTCAGGCTGAGCGAATACGGATCGGTGACGCGGTTGCGCACGATCCCGGTGCCCGGCACGAAGACCTCGACCAGCCAGGTGTAGTAGTGGCCGGAAAGATCCTCCTCGCGGGCCACGCGCCACACGCCGCTGGCGTCGTCGCGGGTGGCTTCCGCGAGCGCCGACGCGGCGGCGGCGCCGTCGGCGTACAGGCACAGCGCGACGCGCTGCGCGGTCGGTGCCCACACTGCGAAGGTCGTGCGATCGGCACCGACCTGCGCGCCCAGCGTGGCGGTGGCGGCCGCGGCGTAGCGCTCGTCCAGCGCGCCGGGCCACTGCATCAGGGTCGCGGCCTGCACGCGCCCCTGCGCGTCCTCGCGCAGCAGGAGCGCCTGGCCGCGTGCGGCGGCATCGCGCGCAGCGGCGGCCTTTTCCGGCAGTTCCAGCGTCACGCCGCTGCCCACCCAGCGGAAGCGTTCGTCGAGGTCCTTGGGCAGCGGCGCGGTCCGCACCGCGAGCTCGATCGCGCCATCGGCGCCGCCGGCCGCGGTCCCCGGCGTGGCCTGCAGCGCGGCGCGCGCCGAGTGCACGATGCGGTAGCGGCCGTCGGCCGGCTGGCCGGGCCAGCGCACGGTGCGCGCATCGAGCCAGACCGCGCGGGCCTCGGTCGCGGGATCGACCGTCGCGTGCAGGGTCGCCGCGTGGGTGGCCGCGTCGCAGGCACCGCGGTCGAAGGCGCCGGCGGGTGCCGCGGCGAGCAGCGCGAGGGCGAACAGGGGCAGGGTGGAGCGTCGGATCGGCATCGGGTTTTCCTTCACATTTCCGGCCGCGCCACCCGCGCGCGGCTTCGGTACGATCGGCGGGTTCGCCCATCCTGCCGTCCGGGGACCCGTCGTGGAAGAGCATCGCATCCGAAACATCGTCATCGTCGGTGGCGGTACCGCCGGCTGGATGGCGGCCGCCGTGCTGTCCAAGCTGCTCACCCGCGAGACCTCGATCCGGCTGGTCGAGTCGGAGGAAATCGGCACCGTCGGGGTGGGCGAGGCGACCATCCCGCAGATCCGCCACTTCAACGCCACGCTGGGCCTCGACGAGGACGAATTCATCCGCCGCACCCAGGGCACGTTCAAGCTCGGCATCGAGTTCGTGAACTGGACCCGCCTCGGGCACCGCTACATCCACACCTTCGGCGTCACCGGCGGGCGCGACCTGGGCCTGGTGCAGTTCTACCAGTACTGGCTGAAGCTGCACCTGATGGGCGAACTCGGCCCCGACATCGGCGAGTACACCTTCCACGCCATCGCCTGCCGCCGGCGCAAGTTCATGCGCTCGGCCAACGTGCAGAACTCGCCGCTGTCGAACATCGCCCACGCCTTCCACTTCGACGCCGGCCTCTACGCGCGCTACCTGCGCGAGAAGGCCGAAGGCTGGGGGGCGAAGCGCACCGAGGGCAAGGTGCGCGAGGTGGTGCTGCACCCCGAGAGCGGCAACGTCGAAGCGGTGGTGATGGAGAGCGGCGAGCGCATCGAGGGCGATCTGTTCATCGACTGCTCGGGCTTCCGCGGCCTGCTGATCGAACAGGCCCTTCACACCGGCTACGAGGACTGGTCGCGGTTCCTCCCCTGCAACCGCGCACTCGCCGTGCCCTGCCGCAACAGCGACGATCTGACGCCGTTCACCCGCTCGACCGCGCGCAGCGCCGGCTGGCAGTGGCGCATCCCGCTGCAGCACCGCACGGGCAACGGCTACGTGTACTGCTCCGACCACATCAGCGACGACGAGGCGGCGGCCACCCTGATGGCCAACCTCGACGGCGAGGCGCTGGCCGAGCCGCGCCCGCTGCGTTTCGTGACCGGCAAGCGACGCAAGTTCTGGAACCGCAACGTGGTGGCGGTGGGGCTGGCCAGCGGCTTCATGGAGCCGCTGGAATCGACCTCGATCCACTTCATCCAGTCGTCGCTGGCGAAACTGGTCGCCTTCTGGCCGGACCGCCGCTTCGACGCCTCGCGGATCGACGAGTACAACCGCCAGGTGCAGTTCGAGTTCGAGCGTTCGCGCGATTTCCTGGTGCTGCACTACAAGGCCACCGAGCGCAACGATTCGCCGTTCTGGGACTACTGCCGCAATGACATGCCGGTGCCCGAGGAACTGAAGCAGAAGATGGACCTGTTCCGCGAGACCGGCCTGGTGTTCCGCGAGAAGGAGGAACTGTTCGCTGAGACCTCGTGGATGCAGGTGATGATCGGCCAGGGCATCATGCCGCGCGCCTACCACCCGATGGTGGACAACCTCACGCTGGACGAAACCCGGCAGATGGTCGCCGGCACGCGCGGCGTGCTGGAACGCTCGGTCGAGGTGATGCCCACCCACCGTGAATTCATCGAACGCTTCTGCCGCGCCGAGCCGGTGGACTTCGACCCGCCGCGCAAGGCGGCGATGGCGTAAGCGGCGCGCGACGCACTCGACCCGGCCGCGCAACCGCATGCTGCCGCGGGGTTGCGATGTTGCGGTCGCCCGCAAGCGGGCTCCTACGGGAGCGCGACATCGATGTATGGGCGCGCTTGCGCGCGACCGCCCCATCACAGGTTGCGGCGAGGTCACGGTGTTGCGGTCGCCCGCAAGCGGGCTCCTATGGGATTGCGCGCTGATGTAGGAGCGCGCTTGCGCGCGACCGCCGCCTCGCAGGTTGCGGCGAGGTCACGGTGTTGCGGTCGCCCGCGAGCGGGCACCTACGGGATTGCGCGCTGATTTAGGAGCGCGCTTGCGCGCGACCGCCCCCTCGCAGGTTGCGGCTAGATCGCGGTGTTGCGGTCGC
>JAJTHZ010000260.1 GCA_021299185.1 Lysobacteraceae bacterium
CTGCGGCCCACCCACGTCGACCGGGCCGCAGCCGAGGCGCTGGCGGCAGCGCTGGGCGGCGTGCCGTAGGCCGCCGGCGGCGATAGTTCGCGCCGCCGCGCGACGTAAGCAGGGTAGGTCCCCCGGAGTCCGCCCATGCGCGCGCCAGTGCTTCGCCTGCCCCTCGCCTGCCTGCTGCTGTTGGCCACCCTCGGCGCGCGCGCCGCCGAACCGCCGGCCTCGCCGTTCGAACGCCCGCCGGGCCTGTCGGACGGCGACTGGAAGGCGCTGTCGCAGGTCCTGGCCAAGAACGTGGTGCCGGACCAGACCCTGCGCCCGCAGGACGAGGCCAGCTTCGGGCAGGGCGACGGCACCACGTTCATGCAGTTCGGACGCTCGTTCGCGGTCTCGGGCACCACCCTGGCGGTGGGCGCGCCGGAGGCGGTGTCCTGCGTGCTCGTCACCTCGTCGTGCGGCGGCGGCGTGGGCGCGGTCTATGTCTACGAGCGGGTCGGCGGCAACTGGCAGTTCCGGCAGAAACTGCGTGCCAGCGACTACACCTACTCCACCACCACCAACCGCGGCTTCGGCGGCAGCGTGGCGGTCGATGGCGACACCCTGCTGGTGGGCGCGGGGCGCGCGTTCGACGAGGTCGTGGCACCGAGCAATGCGATCGGCGCGGTCTATGTGTTCACCCGCACGGCCGGCACTTGGACCGAGACCCAGAAACTGCTGCCGCCGACGCCGGTCCCCGGCACGGACGAGTTCGGCTTTTCGGTCGCGCTGTCCGGCAACACGGCGGTGATCGGCAATCCGGGCCGAACGGTGTCCGGGGCGGCGCGCGCAGGTGCGGTGCACGTCTTCACGCGCAGCGGCGGCTCTTTCAGCCAGGCCGCGCTGCTCACCGCCGCCGATGGCGCGACCGGCAACCGGCTCGGTGAGTCGGTGGCCTATTCGGGCACCACCATCCTCGCCGGCGCGCCGCTGGGCGATGCGCCCACGCCCGCCGACAGCGGCGCGGCCTACGTGTTCACCGGGTCCGGGGCGACGTGGACGGAGCAGGCGAAACTGGTGGCCGGCGATCCGCTGGCCGGCGCGCGGTTCGGCAACGCGGTCGACCTCGACGGCGACAGCGCGGTGATCGGCGCGGTGGGCTGGACGTCGAACCAGGGCAAGGCCTATGTGTTCGTACGCAGCGGGACCACGTGGGCGCAGCAGCAGCGGCTGGACGCGGGCGACACCCAGCCCAACCGGCTGGGCGCCAGCGTGTCGATCCGTGGCGACACGGTCGCGGTCGGGGCGCCCGACACGCGAGGCACCTCGGGCACGCCCGGGGCGGTGCGGCTGTTCGCACGCAGTGGCGGCACGTGGACCCTGGAGCAGACGCTGGCCGGACCGGACCAGACCAATGCGGGCATCGGCGTCAACACCCGCCTTTTCGACGACGGCGGCACGCCCGCGCTGCTCGCGTCCACCAACAGCAGCCTGCCTGGTTCCGCCTCCGGCGTGGAATCGGTGCGCACCTTCCGTCGCACCGGCAGCGCGCCTACGCCCTTCGTGCTGGCCGGCGACCTGAACCGTCTGCCCAGCACGACGCAGGCGTTCTTCGGTGCGGTGATTGCGGTGGACGGCGATCTCGCGGTGGTCGGCGTGCCGGCGATGCAGCAACCCACGCCGCCGCTGAACCCGTTCAACCGCGTCGGCGCCGCCTACGTCTACGCCCGCAGCGGCTCGCAGTGGACCCTGCGCCAGGCGCTGACCATCACGCCGCTCGGCGGCGACGCGGCCGCCTTTGGCACGGCGGTCGCGATCAGCGGCAACACGATCGCGATCGGCGCACCGGGCGAGCGCGCCGCGCTGTCGGGCAGCGGCACTGGCGCAGCCTATGTGTACACCGTGGGCCCTGCCAGCATCGACCTGCAGCAGCGCATCCCCGTCGACAACGTCACCGCATCCAACCAGGCCTTCGGCCGATCGCTGTCGCTGGACGGCGACACGCTGGCGGTGGGCGCGCCGTTCACCAGCAACCCGGGCCTGTCGAACAACTTCGGGCGCGTGTTCGTCTACACCCGCAGCGGGAGCACGTGGACCAAGCAGCAGGAGATCGTCGACGCCGCACCGCCGGGCACCGCCGACGACTTCGGCAACTACGTGATCATGCGCAGCGACGCGCTGGTGATCGGCACGCGACGTGCGTTCACGTCCGGCTATGTGCCCTATGTCGCAGTCGCCACGCGCAGTGGGACCACCTGGAGCATCGTGCAGCGCATCCTGCAGCCGCCGGGCACCAACAACGGCACGGACACCTTCGGCCAGTCGCTGGCCTGGTCGGGCACCACGCTGGCGATCGGCGCGCGCACGCACGGCACCGAGGCGAGTGCGTCGTCGGGCAATGGCCGGGTGTACGTGTACGACGGCACGCCCGGCAGCTTCGCGCTCGCGCAGACGCTGCGCCAGGCCGATGACACCACCAATTCCACGAGCAGCGCCTTCGGCGCCGCGCTGGCCCTGTCCGGCGATCGCCTGCTGGTCGGTGCGCCCAGCACGACGTTCGTGACCGGCGGCAGCGGGCCGCTCGGCGCGCTGTATGCGTTCGAGCGCGTCGCCGGCACCTGGCGGCAGGCGGCGCGGATCCGCCCCGCCGCGCCCGACAATACGGTATTCGGCTTCGGCGGGCCGCTGACCAGCACGCCGCAGGGCGGATCGCCGCTGGCTTTCGCCGGCGCACAGGCCCTGGTCGGCATCCCGCTCAGCAACGGCCAGGCGCCGTTCGCGGCGCAGAACGTCGGCGCGGCCGCGGTGTTCGCCGTGCCGCGCGCGACCACGATCACGCTGGGGGCCAATCCCACGTTGGCCGCGGTCGGCGAGACGGTGAGCGCGCGCTGGACGCTGTCCAGCGCGGGCGGCGCGCCGGGCGGCGACGTGACCGTGGTGGCCTCTTCCGGCGAAACCTGCACCGGGCCGGCGGCGAGCGGCGTTTGCACGCTGACCTTCACCCGCACCGGCCTGCGGCTGCTGACCGCGATCTACGCCGGCGCGCCCGGTTTCGGCCAGGCGCGATCCGGCGCGGTGTCGGTCGGCGTGACCGCGGCGCCCGGTGGCCTGGTCGGCGACGACCCGGTGCTGCCGCCGCTGCCGGGCACCGCCGGCGGCGAACTGATCGGCTTCTCGGTGGCGATGAACGAATCGCTGATCGTGGTCGGAGCGCCGGGCGCGGGGCCACGCAGCATCGAAGGTCCGGGCGCGGTCTACGTGTTCGCGCGCGAAGGCGCACCGACCGGTACCGGGGGCGCCGGCCTCGCCAGCGCCAAGGTGCCGCAGCGACTGGCCGTGCTCACCGACGCGGCGGGCGCCGACGGCCACCGCTTCGGCCAGTCGGTCGCGATCAGCGCCGACGGGTCGCGGATCGCGGTCGGCGCACCGGCGGCAGGCAACGGGCTCGGCCGCGCGGTGGTGTTCCTGCGCGGCGGCGCGGCGTGGACCGACCGCAGCGCGCCGGACCAGGTGCTGGTGGTCGCCCCCGCGGCCGGTGAGACCGTGCAGCGCTTCGGCGAGACCATCGACCTCGACGCCGCCGGCAACGTGGTGGTCGGCGCGCCGCGCACCGATCGCACCGGCGCCACCGATGCCGGGTCGGCCTATGTGTTCGACGCCACCGGCATCCAGCGCGCGGCGCTGGCGGCGGCCACGCCCGCCGCCAACGAACTGTTCGGCAGCGCGGTGGGGATCGACAACGGACTGCTCGTGGCTGGCGTGCCGGGCAGCACGCCGCCCGGCGGCAGCAACCGGGGTTCGGTGGCGACCTGGACCTTCGATGGCACGGTCGCCACGCCCGGTGCCGTGCTCACCGCCAGCGACGCGGCCAACAACCACCGCTTCGGCACGTCGCTGGCGCTGGCCGGCGAGCTGCTGGCGGTCGGCGCGCCGGGTCGCAACAGCCAGCGCGGCGGCGGCTACGTGTTCCGGCGCACCGGCAATACGCTCGCGCAGGTCGCGGTGCTGGCCCCGGACACCGCGTCCGGCGTCAACCAGGCCGGCGCCAGCGTGGCGGTC
>JAJTHZ010000089.1 GCA_021299185.1 Lysobacteraceae bacterium
CAACCCCGCGTTCAAGACGCCAACGGCAAGATCGAAACGTGACGGTCGCGCGCAAGCGCGCTCCTACGGGTGAGGCAGCGGCGCAAGACAACTGCGGCAAGATCGAGACGTGGCGGTCGCGCTGCACGCAGCGCTCCTACACCGGAGACCTCGACGCAAGACGCCAGCGGCAAGACCCAAACGTGGCGGTCGCGCGCAAGCGCGCTCCTGCGGGCGGGGCGGAAGCCGATGCGGGGGAAGCGAGGGAAGCAGGCCAAGCGCGGCAAGCCACAACCCCCGCGCACGCCCGCACGGGAACCATCGCAACCCGCCAGCGCCACGCGTCAGCGGATGTACGAGAACAGCGACAAGCCCTGAACCTTGATGAAACTCTGCTGCGCTGCCTGCAAGGCGGTCATCTCGAGGTTCAACTGGCTGATCGCCTTCGCGTAGTCCACGTCGCGCAGTTCCGACAAGGCGGTCTTGAGCAGCACGCCGTTCGCCTCGCGGCCGTCGTTGGCCTGTTCGACCACGTTCAGCCGTGCGCCAAGACCGGCGCGACGGTCGATGATGTGGTCCTGCGCGCGGGTCAGGTCCTCGATGCCGGCGAACACGGCGTTGCGCTGCGCGGCGCGCTGCTGCGGGGTGACGGTGGGCAGTTCCAGCGCATCGATCAGGCCCTGCAGCGTCGTGAACACGTCCTGGGTGCGGGAGGGGCCGACCGCGAAGGCGTCGCCGTTGGCCGGCGCGCCCTCGATCTGCACGCGCACGCCGCGGAACTCGATCGGGGCGCCTTCGACGTAGGCACCCGTGGCGACCACGGCGTTGGCGGCATCCAGCGCCTGCCAGTTGCCGGCATTGAAGACGATGCGGTAATTGCCGCCGTCCCACTGTCCGGGATCGACCAGCGCGGTGCCGCGCAGCACGCCGGTACCGGTGTTGGCCGGGTCCTGCCGCACCACGAAGGTGCCGTCGCCGGTGCGGATGCGCAGGAAGATCTCGCTGCCCGGATCGACGTCCTCGACCGCGGTTTCCGGCGCGACTTCCAGCGAGCGGCGGTTCTGGTCGCCGGCATAGCTGGCGCCGGCCGGGCCGAAGGCGAACGGCGGCACCGCGTCGGCGCTGCCGCCGAACAGGTAGCGGCCGTTGCCGTCGGTGGTGTTGGCGGCGTCGACCACCGCGTTCAACTGCTGGCGCAGTTCCAGCGCGATCGCCCGCCGCTGTTCGTCGGTGTAGGTGCCGTTGGCGCCCTGCAGGGCGAGCTCGCGCACGCGCGCAAGGCGGTCGCCGATCTGGTCGAGGCTGGCGTCGGCCTGCTCGAGCCGGTTGCGCAGGATGGTCGCGTTGCCGCCGTACTGCTCCAGTTCGGCGATCGCGCGGTCGATCGACACCGCGGTCGACCAGCCGACCGGGTCGGCCGCCGCGCTCGGCATGCGCAGGCCGGTCGACAACTGCTGCTGGATGCGCGCGAGGTTGACCTGGCGGTCGCCGATCGCGCCGATGCCCTGGGTGAACAGGCTGTTGGTCGAGATGCGCACGCTTACCTCCGGAACGCCGCCAGCAGCGACTGGAACACGGTGTCGGCGGTGGCGATGACCTGCGCGGCCGCCTGGTAGGCCTGCTGGAAGCGCACCAGGTTGGCGGCCTCCTCGTCGAGGTTGACCCCGGACACGGCCTCGCGTTCGCTCTCGGCCTGAGCCTGGATCGTTTCCTGCGCCTCGCGCGCGAGGTCGGCGCGCCGTGCGGCAGATCCGACTTCGGCGGTCAGCCCGGCGATCTCGTCGGTCAGCGTCACGGTGCCGCCGTCGAGCAGCGCCTCGCGCCCGATGCCGGCCAGCAGACGCGCGTTGCCGTTGTCCGAGGAACGCGGCGGCGTGGCATCGATGCGGAACGCATCGCCGGCGACGGGCGGCCCCTGGATCGCCACCTGCCAGCCGTTGAAGGTGATCGGCGCGCCCTGCGTGTAGGGGAACGGGCCGGTGCCGTTGATCGTGTAGTTGGCGGCGTCGACGAACACGATGTCGACCGGCGCGCGCAATGCGGGGTTGGTGGCATCGAGCACCTCGGGCACGCCGATCGACGCGCTGCCGACGTTGCCGACCGCTGCACTGCTGCGCACCGGCAGCGCGGCCGCGAGCCGGTTGGGATCGGTGACCAGCACCTGCAGCCCACCGCCCGCGTCCGACGTCGGCCGCAGCCGGAACGCGTCGTTGGCCACCGGCGTGCCGGACAGGACCAGCGACACGCCGCCGACCACGAACGGATTCGCTGCGGTGCCGCTGCCGGTGATCGGCAAGGTGGCGCCGGTGCGCACGGCGGTCGCCGTCCAGGCAGCGCCGTCGAAGGTGAGTTCGATCGGTTCGCCATCCAGCGCGGCGACGTCCGCGACGGTGGCAGCGAACACGCCGTTGCCGGCGTTGCCGGTGCGCGCGCTGACCTGCGGCGGCGTCGCGGCGAACAGGTCGCCGCCGAGGTCGCCGTAGTAGTCCACGCCCTCGCGATGCTGGGCGTTGACCGCATCGACGAACGCGGCCGCGAGGCGGCCCAGCCGCTCCTGCGCCGGATCGAGCACGTTGCGCGAGAACTCCAGCAGGCCGCCGAGTTCGCCACCCATGCCGGTGGTGCCCAGCAGCACGGTGCCGCTGGGCGTGGCCAGCGAGAGTTCGCGTCGCGCGGGATCGTAGGGATCGCGGGTGGAGGTCAGGGTCGACGTGGTGCGGCCCACCACCAGCGCCTGGCCGGTCGTGGTGAAGACGTTGAGCGCGCCGCCGTCCTGCTCGGCGACCGTCACGCCGATGCGGCCGGACAGGCGCTGGATCGCGACGTCGCGCGCATCGAGCAGGTCGTTCGGCGGGGCGTTGCTGCCCGCCGCGAGCGCGCGCACGATTTCCTCGTTGAGGCGCGCGACTTCCTGGATGTCGGTGTTGATCTCGGTCACCAGCGCGTCGGCGCGGCGCGAGCTTTCGTCGACCATCGCGTCGAGACGCCCGTCGATCGCGCGGAAGCGCGCGGCGAGCACCTCGGCCTTGCCGAGGAAGTCCGAGCGCGCGGCCGCCGACGCCGGCTGGGCCGACAGCGACTGCGCAGCGTCGAGGAAGTCCGACAGCGGCACGGCGACGCCGGCGGCGCGCTCGGAGACCATGCGGTCGATGCGCCCGGCCAGCGTGGACAACTGCGACAGACGCCCGAGTTCGGACGCCGACTCGCGCAGCCGCCCGCTGACGAAGCCGTCGGTGAGCCGTTCGATGCGGTTGATCTGGGTGCCCGCGCCGACGAACCCGGGCCCGATGTCCTGGCCACCGCGGGTGCCGAGCAGGGCGCGCTGGCGGCTGTAGCCGGGCGTGTTGGCGTTGGCGACGTTGTGGCTGGTGGTGGCCATCATGCGCTGGAAGGCGATCAGCGCCGAACCGCCGGTGGAAAGGATGTCGGGCACCTCAGGCCTCCTGGGTCGGGGCGAGCGGCAGCGACGCCAGCGCGCGGCGCAGCGTCGGCCCACCGGCGATCGCCTTGAGCTTTTCCGCGTACTGCGGGTCGGTGGCATAGCCGGCCCGTTCCAGCGCCTCGGCGAACCGTGCGCCGTCGGTGCCGGCGGCCACCGCCTCGCGATAACGCGGGTTGTCCCTGACCAGTCGCACGTAGTCGGCGAAACTCTCACCGACCGATCCGTAGGCGCGGAAACTGGCGCGTTCGCGCTGCATCACGCCGCCGCGGAACTCGACCATGCCGTGGCTGACCGCGGCGCCCTGCCAGCCGCCGGTGGCCTTGATGCCAAACAGGTTGTGGCTCGGCCGGCCGTCAGGGCCGCGCATCACGCTGCGCCCCCAGCCGGTTTCCAGCGCGGCCTGTGCGACCAGCATGCGCGGATCGACGCCGAGTTCGGCCGCGGCGGCCTGCGCGTGCGGCCAGACTTCGGCGACGAAGGCTTCCGGCGTGCCGGGCTTCGCAGCCGAGAGGTTGGCTGGCACCGCGGGACGCGGCGGCAGCGCGTCGGCCACCGGCGCCTGCTGCGGCAGTCCCACCACCGTGGCGTCGGCGGGCGTGCCCACCGCATCGCCGATCGCGGCCAGTTGCGGGTCCGGCAGCCAGGTGGGCATCGCCGGCAACGGCGGCAGCGACGGGGCGAGCGTGCGGACGGCGGCGATCGACGGCGGCGGCGCCGCGGCGGTCGGCACCGCGTGGGTGGGCGCGGGCGATACCGCGACCGGCGAAGGCCGCGGCGCACCGAGCGGCAACGCGCGCGCATCCAGCGCCGGCGACAGCGGGAAGCCCTGCCCGTTCGGCGGCGCTTCGGCCGCCGCGGGCGGTGCGAGTTGCCGGCGCAGCATCTCGGCGATGCCGAGGCCACGCCCCGCGGTGAGCGAGCTGGCGACCTCGCGGTCGTACATCTCGCGGAACATCGGGTTCTGGCCCTCGAACAGCGGATCGCCGAGGCTGGCGCTGCGCATGCTCGAGACCATCATCTCGGCGAACAGCGCCTCGAAACGTCGCGCGACGGCGTCGACCGCGGCCGGATCGCGGCGCGCAGCGGCCTCCGACAGGCGCGACAGCCCGCCCAGTTCGGACAGCGGCGAGATGGCATCGCTGCGGGCCATGGCGGCTGCCTCAGATGATTTCCAGCTCGGCGCGCAATGCGCCGGCCTGCTTGAGTGCTTCGAGGATCGCGACCACGTCGCCGGGTGCCGCGCCCACCTGGTTCACCGCGCGCACGATCTCGTCCAGCGACACGCCGCCGGCGAACAGGAACATGCGACTCTCCTCCTCCGTGACCTGCACGTCGGATTGCGGCACCACCACGGTCTCGCCCTCGCCGAACGGCGCGGGCTGGCTCACCGCGGGCCGCTCGGCCACCGTGACCGTGATCGATCCGTGCGCGACCGCCGCCGGCGAGACCCGCACCTGGGCGCCGATCACCACCGTGCCGGTGCGCGAATTGACCACCACCTTGGCCGGCGCGTCGCCCGGCGTGACGTCGATCGACTCCACGCTGGCGAGGAACGCGGTGCGCGAGGTCGGCTCGGACGGGGCATCGAGCGCGATGCTGCCGGCGTCCAGCGCGCTCGCCGTGCCCGGACCGAGCCGGGCGTTGATCGCGTCGGCCACGCGCTGCGCGGTGGTGAAGTCGGCATCGTGCAGGTTGAGCGTCACCGGCCCGCCGGTGAAGGCCGGCGGCGCCGGGCGCTCGACGATCGCGCCGTTGGGGATGCGCCCCGAGGCCTGCACGTTGACTGCCACCCGCGAGCCGTCCTGGCCGCGCGCGCCGAAGCCGCCGACCACCAGGTTGCCCTGCGCGATGGCGTAGACCTCGCCGTCGGCGCCGCGCAGCGGCGCCATCAGCAGCGCACCGCCGCGCAGGCTGCCCGCGTTGCCGATCGACGACACGGTGATGTCGATCGCCTGCCCGGGCCGTGCGAAGGGCGGCAGTTCGGCCTGGATCGCCACCGCGGCGACGTTCTTCAACTGCGGATTGACGTTCGGCGGCACGGTCACGCCGAGCCGCTCCAGCATGGTCTTGAGGCTCTGGGTGGTGAACGGCGCCTGGCTGGTCTGGTCGCCGGTGCCATCGAGGCCGACCACCAGCCCGTAGCCGACCAGCGGGTTGCCGCGCACGCCTTCGACCTGCGCGATGTCCTTGACCCGTTCGGCGTGCGCCCACGGCGAGATCGACAGCGCGGTGGCCAGCGCGAACAGCAGCAGCAGCAGGAACTGCGCGCGGCGACGGCGCGCGGCGGTCGGGCGCGCCGCGCGGACCGGGACGATGCGGGTCGACTGGAAGGCCATCGGCGGTCTCAGAACGGCGACACGGTGTCGAAGAAACGCTGCAGCCAGCCCTGCGCGTTGGATTGCGCCAGGGTGCCGCGTCCGGAGTAGCTGATGCGCGCCTCGGCCACGCGGCTGGAGGCGACGGTGTTGTCCGGCGCGATGTCGGCGGTGCGCACGATGCCCTGGATGCGCACCAGTTCGTCGCCGCGGTTCAACTGGATCCACTTCTCGCCCTGCACGACGAGGTTGCCGTTCGGCAGGCGCGCCACCACGGTGGCGGTGATCGAACCATCGAGGCGGTTGCTCTGCGCGCTGTCGCCGCTGCCGTCGAAGCTGCGCGAGGCGCCGATCTCGGTCTCCAGCATGGGGCGGCCGTCGATCGTCGGCTCGATCCCGAACAGCGTCGGGTTGGGGATCGAGGTGCTGGATTCGCGGCTGGTGCTGGTGCTCGCGCTCGACACCGCGTTGGTGCGTTCGGCGAGCAGGATGGTGACCAGGTCGCCGACGTCGCGCGCCTTGCGGTCCTCGAACAGCACGAAGCCGCCGCCCGCGCGGTACACCGCGCCGGAGGTGGTGGGCTGCGCGGGCACCATCTGCACCTGCACGGTGGCCATCGGCGGCGGCTGCGAGGGCAGCGAGGCGCAGGCCGGCAGCCACAGCGCCAGCAGCAGCGCGAGGCCGCGCAGGATGCCGGCGCTGACCTCGCGCGGGGCGGTCAGGTCGTTCGCGGGGTGGCGATGCACGGCGGGCGCCTCAGACGGTCTGGTTGAGGAACTGCAGCATGCCGTCGCTGGCGGCGATGGCCTTGGCGTTCATCTCGTAGGCGCGCTGGGTCTCGATCATGCTGACCAGTTCCTCGACCACGTTGACGTTGCTGCTCTCCAGCGCGCCCTGCTGCACCAGGCCGAGTCCGTTGACGCCGGCGGTGCCGGTCTGCGCGGGGCCGCTGGCGCTGGTCTCGAGGAACAGGTTCTCGCCGCGCGCCTGCAGGCCGGCGGGATTGACGAAGTCGGTCAACTGCAGCGAACCGACCTGGGTCGAGGCCGCCTGCCCGGGCAACTGCACGCTCACCGTGCCGTCGCGGCCGATGGTCACGCTCTGCGCGCCCTGCGGCACCTGGATCGCCGGCTGCACCACGTAGCCGCTGTTGGTGACGATCTGCCCCTGCGCGTCGACCTGGAACGAACCGTCGCGCGTGTAGGCAGTGGTGCCGTCCGGCAGCAGCACCTGGAAGAAGCCGCGGCCGCTGATCGCGACGTCGAGCGCATTGCCGGTGTTGAGCATGTTGCCCTGGTCGAACGACTTGGCGGTGGCGACCACGCGCACGCCGGTGCCGGTGGACAGGCCGGTCGGCAACTGGGTTTGCTGCGACGACGCGCCGCCGGGCTGGCGCACCTGCTGGTAGAGCAGGTCCTCGAACGCCGCGCGCCCGCGCTTGAAGCCGGTGGTGTTGACGTTGGCGAGGTTGTTGGAAACCACTGACATGCGCGTCTGCTGCGCATCGAGTCCGGTCTTGGCGACCCACAGGGCCTGGTTCATGGCGTGCTCCGGGCGCGCGCTGGGCGCGGCATGGTGGATTCAGCGGGAATGCGGGATGCGGCGCGCGGTCCAGCCGTGTGCGGGCTGCGCCGCGGCGAGGGTGCGCACGACCACGCGCCAGCCGTCGAGGTCGACCACCAGCGGGCGCGCGGTGCACACCTGGACCGCGGCGCGCGGCGCGCGCGGCGTTGCGGGGGCGGGTGTCTGGCGTCTGGCACGGTCCACGTCGGTGCTCCGTCGTCTGCTCAGCCCATGCGTAGCAAGGACGATGCCGCGCGCGCGTTCTCGTCCGCGGTGCGCAGCACCTTGACCTGCATCTCGAACTGGCGCGACAGCGAGATCATCTGCACCAGCGCCTCGGCGGCGTTGACGTTGCTGCCTTCCAGCGCGCCGGCGACCAGCACGCCGCCGGCGGCCGGCGCCGGCGGCGCCTGCGGATCCCTGGCGCGGAACAGGACGTCCGGTCCGCGCGCCAGTTCGTCGCCGGTGGCGGCGACGATCTTCAGGCGACCGACCTGGGCCAGCGTCTCGGGGCCCTGCCCCTGCGGCACGATCGACAGTGTGCCGTCGCCGCCGATGGTGAGCTTCTGGTGCGGCGGCACGGCGACCGGGCCGTTCTCGCCGAGCACCGGCAGGCCGGAGCGCGTCACCAATTGTCCGAGCGGCGTCAATTCGAGGTCGCCCGCGCGCGTGTACGCCTCGTTCCCCTGCGCGTCCTGCACCGCCAGCCAGCGATCCTCCACCAGCGCGATGTCGAGGTCGTTGCCGGTGGTGCTGATCGGCCCGGCCGAGGCATCGAAGCCGCCGTCGGCGACCAGCGCGTTGAAGCGGGTCTCGAAGCCCGGCCCCTCGACCTTGCGCGCCTCCTGCTTGAGCAGCTCGGCCTTGAAGCCGACGGTGCCGACGTTGGCGATGTTGTGCGACACGGCCTCCTGCGCCTTCATCGTGGCGCTGGCGCCGGTCATGGCGATGTAGAGGGCTCGGTCCATTCTTGCAGCTGCCTTGCGGGAGTCGAGGGTTCCGCTCGAGGGCCCAGGGCCCAGGGCTCAGGGCCCAGAACAGCCGCAGGCGTGGATGCCCGGCTCCTCTGGGCCCTGGGCCCTGTACCCTGGGCCCTGCTTCATCAGCGGATGTTGATGATCGTCTGCTCGACCTGGTCCGCCGTCGAGATCATCTGCGCGTTGGCCTGGAAGTTGCGCTGCGCGGTGATCATGTTCACCAGTTCGGCGGTGAGGTCGACGTTGGAGGCTTCCAGCGCGCCGGACTGGATCACGCCGAACGACGAGGTGCCGGGCTCGCCGCGCACTGCCTCGCCCGACTCCGAGGTCTCCGCGAACGAGGTGTCGCCGAGCTGCTGCAGGGCCTGCGGGTTGGCGAAGCGCGTGAGCACGACCTGTCCGAGGGGCGCGCTCTGGCCGTTGGTGTAGCGCGCCGCCACCACGCCCTCGGGCGAGATCGCGACGCCCACCAGCCGGCCGGTGGCGAAGCCGTCCTGGGTGAGGCTGTTGACGCCGAAGCGCTCGCCACGCTGGGTGGTCGCCGAGACGTCGAGTTCGATCGTGATGTCCGCCGCACCGTTCGGCACCGGCGGCGTGCCGGTGGTCGGCGTGTGCGCGGGCAAGGTGATCAGGCCGTCGGCCGGCGTGGTCAGCACGCCCTGGCTGTCGAACTCGATGGCCTGCGCGCCGCCGACCGCCTGGCCGTCGATGTAGGTGTGCACGTCCCACTGGTTGGTGCCGGTCTTGACGAAGTACATCGTCTGCACGTGAGAGGTGCCGAGCGAGTCGTAGATCGTCACCGAGGTCGAGTGGTTGTAGGACCGCGACTCAGCCGGCGAGAACGGCGTGATCGTCGGGACGGTCGCGTTGGCGGGCAGCGTGAGCCCGACATCGACCGCGGACGTGGCGTTCGGCGCGGCATCGGTGGTAGTCAACTGGAGGTCGACGAGTCGCCCCCCGTCGAATCGGTCGGGCTGGCCGGCGACCGGCGGGAACACCTGCAAGCGCGCGCCACTGGCGTTGACCACGAAGCCCTCGCGGTCGACGCCGAAAGCACCCGCGCGCGAGTAGACCGTCGAGCCGCGGTCGTTGAGGGTGAAGAAGCCTTCGCCCGAGATCGCCATGTCGAGGCTGTTCTGGGTGAAGTCGATGTTGCCCTGGGTGAACTGCTGCGCCACCCGGTTGAGCGCCGCGCCGCTGCCGATCGCGTTGGTGCCGACGCCGAAGGCGGACACCGCGAACACGTCGCCGAACTCCGCGCGCGAGCGCTTGAAGCCGGTCGTGTTGACGTTGGCGATGTTGTTGGCCGTGATGCGCAGGTCCTGGCCGGCGGCGTTGATGCCGCTGAGCGCGATGCGGAAGGTCATGCTGGGATCCTCGTGCTGTCGTTCGTGTCGCTGGGATGGGTGGCGCGCGCTCAGCCGAAGCGGCGCACGCCGTTGACCGGGAAGTTGCCGATGCCTTCGAGCGCCAGGATCGCGCCCTGGGCGCCGACGCTGACGCTGCGCACGTGCCCCTCGAGCAGCACCGGCGCCTCCTGGCCGTTGACGCGGGCGCGCACCGTGTACTCGCCGCCGGGCGCCGGACGGCCGTTGGTGAGCGTGCCGTTCCACTTGAAGTCGGCGAGCCCGGCCTCGCGGGTTCCGAGGTTGACCGTGTGCACGACCGCGCCGGTCGAATCCAGCACCTCGACGGTGGCCGCGCCACGCGCGGGCACGTCGATCGCGCCGGCGATGCCGCGCATCGCGGCCGCGGTGGCCGTCACCGGTGTGGCGCCGGCGGTCTCGTCGACCGGCGGCAGCGTGAAGGCGTCCGCCTCCACCAGCGCCGTTCCACCGACCAGCGCCGCGGCCGACAGCGCCTGCGAACCGCGCAGCGAGTCGACCAACTCGCCGAAGCCGGCGCTGAGCTTCTCGATGCCGGACACGGTGGAGAACTGCGCGAGCTGGGCGACGAACTCGGCGCCCTTCTGCGGATCGAGCGGGTCCTGGTTGCGCAACTGTTCCAGCATCAGGCGCAGGAAGTCGTTCTGCCCGACCTCGGCGCCGCCGCGGCGCGCGGGCGCCGGGTTGGTGATGCCGATGGAGGCGTAGTACTCGGGGCTGCCGACGGCGGGCGTGGTCATTCGGAGGTCCTCGGATCGATCGCTCAGCGGCCCATCGCGCCGATCGTGCGCAGGGTCAGGTCGCGCGCGGTGGTCATCACCTCGACGTTGGCCTGGTAGCTGCGTGCGGCGGAAATCATGTTGACCATCTGCTCCACGGCATCGACCGGGGGCGCATAGACGTAGCCCTCGCCGTCGGCCAGCGGGTGGCCCGGCTCGTAGCGCTTGAGCGGGGCGGCGGTGTTCTCCGCCACCTCCTTCACGCGCACGCCGGGCAGGGTCGCGCCCTCGCCCACCGGCACCGCCTCGAACACCGGCTCGCGCGGACGGAACACCTGCTCCGGGTCGCCGCTGACCGACTCCGCGTTGGCGAGGTTGCTCGCCACCGTGTTCAAGCGCACCGACTGCGCGGCGAGCGCGGAGCCGGCGATGTCGAAGATCCCGAACCCGCTCATCATTCGCCTCCGGTGATCGCGGTGTTGAGCGTGCGCATGCGCCGCTCGATGAAGGTGAGGGTCGCCTGGTACTTCATCGCCGCCTCGGCGAACTTGGCGTTCTCGGTCGCCAGTTCGACCGTGTTGCCGTCCTGTGCCGGCTGCAGCGGGATGCGGTAGACGGTGGCGGGCTCGCCGCCGGTGCCGGGTGCGGCCAGATGGCCGGGCGCGGTGCGCGCCATCGCCACCGGCGCGCCCGCCGCGCCGGACTGCGCGCGCAGCACGCCCGTGAAGTCGAGGTCGCGCGCGAGGTAGCCGGGGGTGTCGGCATTAGCGATGTTCGACGCGATGCGGTCGATCCGCGCACGGTGCAGCGACAGCGCCGTGCCGTGGATGCCGAGCAGGTTGTCGAAGGGTCCAGCCACCGCCGGTGCTCCGTCGGCGCGTGACGCGCGCCGTCGGAAACGGTCGAGGCAAAGGGCGTGCCAGCGCCGACGGGCCCGAGGCCTGTTCGGCGTCGGACCTCGGTGGGCAAGCCGCGCGCCAGCGCGCGGCGCGTCGGGTCAGTGGCGCGGCGTCAGGCGGCCATCCCCAGCGCGTGGACGCGCTCCAGCACGGTCGCCGCAAGTTCGTCCGGCGTGTACTTGGGCACGAAGCGGTCGGCGCCGACGCGCGCCACCATCGCGTTGTTGAAGATCCCCGACAGCGAAGTGTGCAGGATCACGAACAGATCGCTCAGGCGCGGATCCCGGCGGATTTCCGTCGTCAGCGTGTAGCCGTCCATGTCCGGCATCTCGATGTCGCTGATCACTACCTGGTAGCGGTCGGAGGGCTTCTCGCCGCGGTCGGCGAGGTCCTTGAGGTGGCGCAGGGCCTGGCGGCCGTCCGGCATCAGGGTGCACTCGAGGCCGAGTTGCGACAGCACGCCCTGGATCTGGTTGCGCGCCACCCGCGAGTCGTCGACCACCAGCACGTGCGCGCCGCCGGAACCGCGCTTCGTCGCGCTGGCGACCAGGTCGGCCGACACGGTGATCGTGGCGCCGTTCACGTCCGCCAGCACCTTCTCGACGTCGATGATCTGGATCAGTTCGTTCTGGTGGCGGGTCACCGCGGTGAGTTGCGTGGAGCCGAGGCCGACATCGGGCGGCGGCAGCACGTCCTCGACCGCGATGTTCACGATCCGGTCCACCGCGGCGACCAGGAAGCCCTGCACCGTGCGGTTGAACTCGGTGACCACCAGGTAGCCGGCGTTCTCGGTCTGCGCCTCGGGATGCCCGATCGCGCGGCCGAGGTCCAGCACCGGCAGCGTGCGGCCACGCACGTCGGCCACGCCGACCAACTGCGGGTGGCGGCTCGGCAGCGGCCAGATGCGGGGGCGCTTGATCACCTCCTGCACCTTGAACACGTTCACCCCGAAGCGCTGCCGGCCGCCGAGGCGGAACAGCAGCAGGGCAAGCCGGTTGTGGCCGGCGAGCCGGGTGCGCTGGTCGATCGTGGAAAGGAGGCGTCCGCTCATACGCCTCCGTCATCGGCCCCGCTGGCGGGAACTTGAGGCCCCGCCGCGGCACGCACCTTGCCTCGAAGCCGCGCCATGTGGAGAACCCCTGCCCTCGCCGTCTTCGTCGCCTTGATCGCGTCGGTGCCCCTGCGCGCCGACGACGGCGCGCAGCCGGTGGCCGCGATCCGCGCTGCCGCCGAATCGGCGGTCGCCGCCGGACCCGGCGCCACGGTGAGCGCCAGCGTCGACGAGCGCCTGCGCCTGCCGCGCTGCAGCGAGCCCCTGGTCGCGCTGCCGCAATCGGCCGGCACGGTCGAGGTCGCCTGCCCGGCCGCGGCCGGCTGGAAACTGTACGTACCGGTGCGGATCAGCCGCAGCGGCGCCGTGCTGGTGCTGACCCGCCCGGTCGGCGCCGGCATGCCGATCCCGACCGACGCGCTGGCGCTGGAAACGCGCGACCTGGCGCGGCTGGCTGGTGGCGCGCTGGCCGATCCCTCGCTGGCGGCCGGGCGCCTCGCGCGCCGCGCGCTGCCGGCCGGACATGCCCTGTCGGCCGCCGACATCGCGCTGCCGCCGGTCGTGCGGCGCGGCCAGTCGGTGACCCTGGTCGCGCGCGCCGGCGGGCTGGAGGTGCGCAGCAGCGGCCGCGCGCTGGCCGATGCCGCGCCGGGCGATCCGGTGTCGGTGGAGAACCCGTCGTCGCGCCGCGTGGTCACCGGCATCGCCCAGGCCGGCGGCGAGGTCTGGGTCCGGTGAACAAGACCGCCCCACCCTGCCCCCGGAGCCGCTCCGCGGCCGGACCGCCCGTGCGCCCCGTGCGCGGGGGGGCTACAGTTCCGCCGGCGACCGCCGATACCGGGGTCGTACGGCACCCGTGGAGCCCGCCATGACCACCAAGATCGAAGGTCCCCGACTCGCCCCCCTGCCGCCGACTTCGGCGGCGGAGTCGGCCGACCGCAAGGCCCGCGCCAGCGCGGACGAGAAGATCGGCGCCACCGCGGCCAGCGACAGCGTGCGCCTGACCGGCGCCGGCAGCGAGATCGCCGCCGTGGCGCGCAGCGCCGGCGAACCAGCGCCGTTCGACGCGGCGAAGGTCGAACGCGTGCGTGCGGCGCTGGCCGACGGCTCGTTCAAGGTCGATTCGCGCCTGATCGCCGACCGCCTACTCGCGGCCGAGAAGGACCTGCCGCGGTGACGCTCGGCCCCGATCCCGGCCTGCTCGACGCGTTTGCCGCGGCGCTGGATGCCGAGCGCAACGCGCTGCTGGCGCGCGACGCCGACGCGCTGCGCGCGGCGTGCGCGATCAAGACCGACTGCCTGCGCCGTCTGGCGCAGGTCGATGCCAGCCACTTCGCGCCGGGCCCGCATGCCGAGCGCCTGCGCGCGCTGGCCGACCTCAACCGCGCCAACGGCGAGCTGATCGCCCGGCGCCGCCGCGACGTCGAGTGGACGCTGTCGCGGCTGGGCCGCGCCACGCCGGCGCCGGCCTACGATCCGAGCGGCCGCGTCGGCACCGCCAGCGGCGGGCGCGATCTCGCGCTGGCCTGACCGGCCGCGTCGCGCGCGCCGCGCGCGCGTTGAAAACCGCCGCGCGCTGCACCATGCTTGTCCTCGCCATGGACCAGGAACCGGCCAACGCCGCGATCGACACCGACGTCCTGCTCGACGCGCTCTCGCAGCACGTCCTGCTGCTGGATGCCGACGGCCGGATCCTGCGCGCCAACGACGCCTGGTCGCGCTTCGCGCGCCTGCGCGGCATCGCCCCCGAAGCGTGGCGCGGCGCCGGCTTCATCGACTTGGTCGCGCGCATGGCCGCGCTCGGCGATTCGCAGGTCGCCGCGCTGCGCGACGGGCTGGCCGCGCTGCGCGCCGGCCGCGGCGGCTTCAGCACCGACGTCTGCTACGCGGGGCCCAGCCTGACCCAGTGGTTCAGCGTGGATGCGCACGCGCTCGAGGACGGCCGCCGGATCGTGGTCCAGCACGACGTGACCGAACTGCGGATCTTCGACCACGCGCGGATCCGCTTCGAACAGATGGTCGACGCGTCCACCGACGCGATCCTGGTGGTCGACGGCGACGGCAACGTGGGCTATGCCAACGACGCCGCCTGCCGGCTGGCCGGCGCGCTGCCGCGCGAGGGCACCAGCGCGGTCGCGAGCGTGGTCGACCGCACCGCGATCGCGATCGCCGCGGCGAGCGGCGCCTGGCGCTCCGAGGTCACCATCCGCACCCTCGACGGTGCCGAGATCCCGGTGGTGCAGGACGTGCGCAAGCACGACTCGCCGGACGACGGCGGCGCCTACTTCACGGTGATGCTGCACGACATCTCGGCCGAGAAGTCGCGCGAGGAAGAGCTGCAGAAGCGCAACGTCGAGCTGCAGCTGGCCTACTCGCAGCTGCGCGGCGCGCAGGACCAGCTGCTGCAGTCGGAGAAGATGGCCTCGATCGGCCAGCTGGCCGCCGGCGTCGCGCACGAGATCAACAATCCGATCGGCTACGTGCACTCCAACATCGGCACCCTGAAGGACTACACGCGCAACCTGTTCGGCATGCTGGCCGCCTACGAGAACGCGCTGGCCGGGGTGCCGATGGCGCCCGAGCAGCGCGGCGCGCTGGAGGAACAGCGCGAGCGCTTCGAGATCGACTACCTCACCCAGGACCTGCCCAGCCTGCTCGACGAGTCCGCCGAGGGCATCGAGCGGGTGCGCAAGATCGTGCAGGACCTGAAGGACTTCTCGCACGCAGGCCAGGGCGAGGAATGGCAGGTCGCCGACCTGCACCGCGGGCTCGACTCCACCCTCAACATCGTGTGGAACGAGATCAAGTACAAGGCCGAGGTGGTCAAGGACTACGGGCCGCTGCCGCCGGTCGAGTGCATCCCCTCGCAGTTGAACCAGGTGTTCCTGAACATCCTGGTCAACGCCGGGCATGCGATCAAGGAGCGCGGCACGATCCGCATCTCCACCGGCGCCGGCACCGACAGCGGCTGGATCGAGATCGCCGACACCGGCGAGGGGATCGCCGAGGAGAACCTGCAGCGGATCTTCGACCCGTTCTTCACCACCAAGCAGGTCGGCCAGGGCACGGGGCTGGGGCTTTCGCTGTCCTACAGCATCGTCAAGAAGCACGGCGGGCGGATCGAGGTCAGCAGCAAGCTCGGCCAGGGCACCGCCTTCCGCATCCTGCTGCCGCTGCGCCAGTCGGAGCAGCGCGCGGCCTGAGCCGGCGCCTCAGGCGGTCGCCGGCCGGCGCTCGGACTGGGTGCGGAACGCCTCGCGGATCTCGCGCCGCAGTTCCTCGTCGTCCCACGGCTTGGTCAGGAACTTGTAGATCGCGCCGCGGTTGATCGCCTCGGTCACCGTGCGCAGGTCGGTGTAGCCGGACAGCACCAGGCGCACCGTGTCCGGGTACAGGGCGCGCACCTGGCTGAGGAACTCCGTGCCGCTGATGTCGGGCATGCGCTGGTCGCTGATCACCACGTGCACCTCGTGGCGGCCGAGCAGCTCGAAGGCTTCGCGCGCATTGGTGGCGGTGAGGATCTTGTAGCCGTCGCGGCGCAACAAACGGGTCAGCGCGCGGAGGATGTTCTCCTCGTCGTCGAGCAGCAGCAGGGTGCGCTCGTCGAGGTTGCCGGAGAACGATTCCTTGGCCAGGAAGCGCCGGCCGAGCAGTTCGCCGGCGAGGTCGGCGCGCACCGGCCCGGAGAAGAACAGGCCCTGGAACTGGTCGCAGTGGTTGCGCCGCAGGTAGCCCATCTGCGCGGCCGTCTCCACGCCCTCGGCCATCACCGTCATGCCCAACTGGTGGCCCATCGCGATGATCGCGCGTGCGATGCCGGCATCGCCGGAGTCGCGGGTGATGTCGCGCACGAAGCTCTGGTCGATCTTCAGCTTCTCGATCGGGAAGCGCTTGAGATGGTTCAGCGACGAGAAGCCGATCCCGAAATCGTCGAGGGCGAGCCGGACCCCGAGCTCGCGCAGCGCGTTCATGGTCTCGATCATGCGCTCGACGTTGTCCATGATGCTGGACTCGGTGAGTTCCAGTTCGAGGTGGCGCGGCGGCAGGCCGGCGGACTGCAGCGCGGCGCGCACTTCGGCGACGAAGGTCGGCCGCTGCAGTTGCAGCGCGGACACGTTGACCGCCACCGCGAACTCATGGTGGCCCATATCCAGCCACTGGCGGGCCTGCTGCGAGGCGTGCTCGAGCACCCAGCGACCGACGTCGGCGATCAGGCCGAGTTCCTCCGCCACGCGGATGAACCGGCCCGGCGGCAGGAAGCCCAGTTCCGGGCTCTGCCAGCGCACCAGCGCCTCCAGGCCGACGACCTGGCCGTTCTGCGCGCTGACCTGCGGCTGGTAGTGCAGCAGCAGTTCGCCCTTGCGCGCCGCATCGCGCAGGTGGCCGCCCAGCGACAGGCGGTCGGCCAGTTCCTGCACCTGCTCGTTGGAGAACCGCGCCACCGCGTTGCGGCCGTTGCGCTTGGCGCGGCCCATCGCCGCCTCGGACTGGTTGAGCAGTTCCGCCGCGCTGGACGCGCTGTCGGGGAAGGCGCTGATGCCGACGCTGGCGGTCAGGTAGACCGAATACGGCGGCACCGACAGCGGCTGCTCGATCGCATCGCGGATGCGGTCGGCGAGCAGCGCACCGTCGCGGTCCTCGGCGCCGGGGATGTAGACCACCACGAACTCGTCGCCGGCGATGCGCGACACCCGGCCATCCTCGCCGACCACCGCACGCAGGCGTTGCGCCACCACGTGCAGCGCCTCGTCGCCGACCGCATGGCCCATGGATTCGTTGACGCTGTGGAAGCGGTCGACGTCGACGTAGAGCATCAGCACCCGACCGCCGCTGCGACCCGCGTCGGCGACCGCGCCGCGGGTGAACTCCTCGACCGCGATGTAGCGCGGCAGCCCGGTCACGTTGTCGTGGGTCGCCATGTAGGCCATCTCGGCCTCGTGGCGGCGGCGTTCGGTGACGTCGACCTGGATGCCGACGTAGTGCGTGATCTCGCCGCGCTCGTTGCGCACCGGCGCGATGTTCAGGTGGTTCCAGAACAGCGTGCCGTCCTTGCGGTAGTTGCGCAGCACCACGTCGCAGCCGCGCCCCTCGCGGACCGCCTCGCGCAACTGGCGCACCTCCGGCTGGTCGCGGTCGTTGCCCTGCAGGATGCGGCAGTTGCGGCCGACGATGTCGTCGAAGCCATAGCCGGTCATGCGCTCGAACGCGGCGTTGATGTAGATCGTCGGCTGGTCGGGCCGGCGTGCGTCGGCGATCAGCACGCCGTTGGTGGTGGATTCGATGGCGCGCTCCAGCACCCGCAGTCGTTCCTCGCTGCGATGACGCTCGGTGACGTCGCGCAGCGCCACCAGTTTGGCGAGCTGGTCGTCCCACACGGTTTCGCTGACCCGCGATTCGATCGCATGCGCCTGGCCGCGCATGGTGGTGACCTCGGCCTCGGAGAATTCCGAATCGAGCACCTCGGGCAGCGCGAAATCGCGCCCGATGAGGGCTTCCGGCGCGGCGTCGAACAGCAGGCCGGCGGCGGGATTGGCGAACACCACGCTGCCGTCGCCGGCGACCACCAGCAGCGCGTCGATGGCGTCGGTCAGCACGTTGCGCAGGCGCTGCTCGCGCTCGCGCACCGCGTTCTCGACCCGCAGCCGCTCGGTGACGTCGAGCGCCAGCACCAGGCGCGCGTCGTGGCCCTCGAAGTTGAGGCTGTGCGAGGTGACCTCGACGTCGATGATGCTGCCGTCGCGCTTGCGATGCCGCCACAGCCCCGCCTTCACGAGGCCGCGCGGCCGCTGCCGGCGATAGGCCTCGAAGGTCTCGCGCTCGTCGTCCGGCCGAATGTCGAGCACGGACAGGTGCGTGAGATCCTCGCGCGAGTAGCCGTAGTGGTCGATCATCGCCTCGTTGACGGCGAGGAAGCGCAGGGTGTCGATGTCGTACACCCACAGCGGCATCGGGTTGCGCTCGAACAGCAGGCGGTAGCGCGCCTCGCCCTCCTCCACCGCCTGGTAGGCGCGCGCGCGGTCCACCGCGTAGCGCAGGGCGCGCGACAGGCGCTCCGGGTCGAGGTCGCGCTTGACCAGGTAGTCGGCCGCTCCGGCCGCCAGCGCGGCGGCGTCGACCTCGGGGTTGCCCTGGCCGGTGAGCAGGATCATCGGCGCCCGGTTGCCCATCGCGGCCGCCTGCCGCATCAGGTCGATGCCGCTGTACGCGCCGAGCAGGTAATCCACCAGGTAGACGTCGCCGGAGCCGTCGCGCACCCGCGCCAGCCCGTCGTCCCAGGTAGCCGCCCACGACAGTTCGAAGCGCGCGCCGGCGATGCGGTCGACGACGTCGGCGACGAGGATGTAGTCGTCTTCGTCGTCGTCGATCACCACCACCCGGACCGGCGCTTCGCTCATCGCTCGCCCCCGCCGCGGTCCACGCTGTCGCCGCACCAGTGCGCCAGCCGGCGCACGATGCCCACCAGTTCGTCAAAGCGCGTCGGCTTGGTCGCGAAGTCGCAGGCGCCGAGCTGCACCACACGCGAGCGGTCCTCGTGCGCGCGCGAGGTGGTGAGCACCAGCACCGGCAAGGCGCGCAGGCGCTCGTCCTCGCGCATCTCGGCCAGCGCCTCGCGACCGTCCTTGCGCGGCATGTTCAGGTCGAGCAGCACCACGCTCGGGAACGGATGGCGCACGCGGTCGGCGTACTCCCCCTCGCCGCGCAGGTAGGCCAGGAGCTGCTCGCCGTCGCCGACGAAGCGCAGGTCGCAATAGATCTGCGACACGCGGAACGCCTCCTCGGCGAGCAGGCGGTCGTCGGCGTCGTCCTCGGCGACCAGCACGGTCGCCCTCGCAGGGGTTGGGTGGATGCGCACTGCGTGCCTCGTCGTCATGCCCCGCCGGAGACCAATGCCACCGGCTTGTCGCTGACCGTCGTACCGCCGACGGCGCCCGCTCCACGCTGGCCCGCCGGCAGGTCCACCGTGAACGTGGCGCCCTCGCCGGGCACGCCATGCGCGGCGACCGTGCCGCCGTGACGCTCCACGATCTTGCGGACAATGGCAAGCCCCATGCCGGTGCCCTCGTATTCGCTGCGCCCGTGCAGCCGCTGGAAGGGCGCGAAGATGCGCTCGGCATGGCCCGGCTCGAAGCCGATCCCGTTGTCCGCCACCACGATGCGCCAGCCCGGCCGGCGCTGCCCGATGCTGGGCAGGTCGATCGCCTCGGCCCTCACCTCGACCCGCGGCCGGCGCCCGGGCACCGCGAACTTCAGCGCGTTGCCGAGCAGGTTCTGCAGGAGTTGTCGCATCTGGGTGGGGTCGGCCTCGAGTTCGGGCAGCGCGCCGCGCACGATCTCCCCGCCGGAAGACTCCAGCCGCGCCTCGAGGTCGGCCACCACCTCGTCGAGCACGCGGCCGAGGTCGATGCTGCGGAACGAGCCGCCGCGCGTGCTGACCCGCGAGTAGGCCAGCAGGTCGTCGATCAGGGTCTGCATGCGGGCCGCGGCGGCGTCCATCCGCCGCAGGTAGTCGACCGCCTGCGGGTCGAGCTGCTGCGCGTAGCGCTGCAGCACGCGGTCGCTGAACGCCTGCACCTTGCGCAGCGGCTCCTGCAGGTCGTGCGAGGCGACGAACGCGAAGTCCTGCAGTTCGGCGTTGCGCAGCTCGAGGTCGCGCAGCGCGCGGTGCAGTTCGGCGGCGACCGCCTTGGACGCGGTGATGTCGCGCCCGGCGCAGTAGAACAGGCCGCCGATGCCGGCGGCGGCGTTCCATTCGAGCCAGCGCCAGCCGCCCTCGGCGTGGCGGCAGCGGAACTCCGCCATGTCGACCCGACGGCCGGCGGCGAGCGCACCGATCTGGCGCCGCATCTCGGGCACGTCGTCCGGGTGCACGAAGTCGAGCACGTTGCGGCCGATGAACTCCGCCGGCTGGAAGCCGAGCACGCGCACCAGGGCTTCGTTGACCTGCCGGATCCGGGCATCGGTGCCGGCCACCACGAACATGTCGAGCGACAGGGCGTAGAACTGGTCGCGCTCGTGCAAGGCCTCCAGCGCCTCGCGCTGTGCGGTCACGTCGAGGATCAGCGAGACGCAGTCGCCCGGTTCCCCGCGCGGCCCGCGCAGGATGGTCATTCGCTCGTCGAGCCACAGCCAGCGGCCATCCGCGGTGCGGAACCGGTACTCGAGCTGCAGTTCGCGGGTGCCCTCGTGGATCGCCGCCTGGGCCGCCCGGTAGACGCGCTCCCGGTCGGAGGGATGTATCAGGTCCGCGAAGCGCAGACGGCCGCTCGTGAAGTCCTCCGCCTCGTAGCCCCAGGCGCGCACGTTGGCGGACGCCAGCCGGGTCGGCACCGTGGCGTCGAAGTTGAACCGCCACAGCACGGCCGGGCTGAGCTCGATCACCTGCCGCAACTGTCGCTCCTCTTCGCGCGCCTGGCGCTGTTCGGTGACGTCCACCGACAGCGCGAGACCGAACTCGAGATTGCCGTCGGCGTCGCGCACCGCCTGCAGGTGCTCGTTGATCCAGACCCAGCGGCCGTCGGCCGTGCGCAGGCGGAACTCGCGCGAGAACTGGTCCTCCCGCGCCTCGATGCGCGCCAGGTCGTCGACCACCACCGCCTGGCGGTCGTCCGGGTGCACGAGGTCGTCGAAGCGCAGGCGGCCGCTGGTGAAGTCCGCTGGCTCGTAGCCCCAGCGGCGCACGTTGCCGGTGACCATCACCGTGGCCGGGTGGCGGTAGGGGTTGAAGCGCCACAGCACGGCCGGGCCCTCGCCGATCGCGCGCAGCAGCCGGTCTTCCTGCTCGCGCGCCTGCATCACCGCGGTCACGTCGAGGGTGATGCCCTGGCGGTAGCGCACGCCGCCCCTGCCGTCGAGCACCACCGCGGTGCGCTCGTCGACCCAGGCTATGCCGCCGTCGCGACGACGGATGCGGTAGATCGCACCGCCGCCGCGCCCGGCGGACGCCGCGGCGGCCTCCCGATCGGTCGGCAGGATGATGTCCTCGTAGGTGAGGGCCCCCTGCTCGAAGTCGGACTTCTCGTAGCCCCAGGCACGGACGTTCTCGGTCACGAAGTCGACCGGCCGACCGCGCGCCTCGCGCCAGCGCCAGAGGACCGCGGGCGAGCCCTCGATCACGCGCCGCATCAGCGCTTCCGACTGCTGCGACAGGCGCTCGGCGGTGACATCGCGCGCGGTGGCGAACAGCGTGTCCTGCTCGGTCCGCAGCACGTTCCATTCCAGCCAGCGGAACGAACCGTCGTGAGCCAACTGGCGATTGACGAAGCCGACCAGGGTCTCGCCGCGGCCGAGCGTGCGGATCCGATCGCGGGTTTCCTCGAGGTCGTCCGGGTGCACGAAGTCGGAGACCGGACGCGCCAGCAGTTCATCGCGGGTCACGCCCAGCAGGCGCGGGAACGCATCGTTGACCTGGCTGTAGCGTCCGTTGCCGTCGCTGATCGCGAACACCGCCGGCGAGAGCGCGAAGAAGCGATCGGTCTCGATCAGCCGCGCCTCGGCGGCGCGCTGTTCGGTGACGTCGCGGGTGACACCGTAGATGCCGACGATGCGCCCGTCGACCATGATCGGCAGATTGGTGACGTCGACGATGCGGGGCTCGCCGTCGGCACGCACGCCGATCGTCGAGTAGCGCTGCACGCCACCGGCGACCGCGCCTTCGAAGAAGCCGCGCACGCGCTCGCGTTCCGACGGCTCGATCAGGGTATCGTAGGGCTTGCCGAGGATCACCTGCAGCGGGTAGCCGCTGAGCGCCGCCACCGCTTCGTTGGCGGCCACCACCGTGCCGTCGAGGTCGAAGGCGAACACCGCGTCGGGCTGCAGGTCGAACAGCGAGCGGAAGCACTGCTCGCTCTCGGCCAGTTGGCGCAGCGACTGGTCGCGCTCGACCGCCAGCGCGCACAGCGCGGACAGCGTTTCCAGTTCGGCCAGTTCGGAAGCCAGCGGCTCGCGCGCCTCGCGGTGGTAGACGGCGAGGCTGCCCAGCGGCTCGCCGAGACGCGACAGGAAGGGCTGCGACCAGCAGGCCGCGAGGCCGAAGCGGGCGGCGATCTCCCGGTAATCGGCCCACAGCGGGTCGTGGACGATGTCCGTCACCAGGACGCGCTCGCGCCGCCACATCGCCGTGCCGCACGAGCCGGTGGTCGGGCCCACCGGCAGGCCCTGGATCGCGGCGAGGTAGTCGGCCGGCAGTCCCGGGGCCACGCCGCCGTGCAGGACGCGCCGCTCGCGGTCGTACAGCACCGCGGAACAGATCGAGCCGGGGTGCAGGTCGTCGTACAGCGTGCACACCCGCACCAGCACCTGCTCCAGCGGCGCCCCGCGCGCGATGTCGCGCAGCACCTCGCGCTGCTCGCGCTCGAACACCTCGGCGCGGCGGGCGGCGCTGACATCCTGCAGCACCACCGTGGCCCCGTCGGCGCCCGGCTGCACGCGGCCGGCGAGCCAGATGGCGATGTCGGCCGCATAGCCGGAGGCTTCGCGCGAGGCGCCATCGGCGATCGACGCCCGGCACAGCGCCTCGAGCGCGCCCGGATCGAGGCCACCGATGCCGCGCGGCAGGAGTTCGCCGAGCGTGCGCCCGTAGAGCGCGCCGCGGGTGCTGGCGAGCAACATGCCGGCGCGCGCGTTGGCGAAGGTCACCCGCAGGTCGCGGTCCAGCGACAGCACCGCCTCGACCATGCTGTCGAGCACGCGCGCGGCCTCGGCGCGCGACGCCGCGAGGGCCTGCTGCGCGGCGAGCTGGGCGCGCGCGGCACCGGTCGCCGCCAGTTCGCGCTCGCGCGCCACCGCGGCCAGGCGCAGCGCGATCGCGACCAGCAGCGCCAGCATGATGCCCGCGGCGAGGATCATCCGCGACAGCGGCGGCGGGTCGTCGCCGTCCTTTACGACGCTGCGCATCGCGATGCCCCAGGTGGTGCGCAGGACGTCGGTCTCGGCGCTCAGGGACTGGGCGGACAGGGTCGATCCAGGCGCCGCCAGCCGCCGCACCACCGGACGGCCACCGGCGAAGATCTCGACCTCGGCGCCGTCGGGAAGGCTGTCCACCGCGGCATCGGCGATCGGCGCGAAGCGCCCGCTGGACGCCACGAAATGGCGCTGGCCGTCGAGGTCCACCGGCACCACCAGCAGGTAGCCGGGGCCGCGATCGCGCGAGACGTCGAGCGGGCCGAGGAACACGACGCGGTTCCGCGACTCGGCGTCGCGGTACGCGTCGCGTCGTGCGGCGTCGAACGCGGCGTTGATGCCCGGCTCCACCTGTTCCGCGCGCTCGATCACCTGCGCCGCCACCACCCGTCGGTCGGGACCGACCAGGATCACCTCGACCATGCCCGGATGGTCGCGGCCGAACAGTCGCCCCTCGCGCTGCAGGACCTCGGTGCGCGCCGAAGGCGCGGCCTGCCGCAATGCCGAGGCGACGAAGGCGAGGCCCTCCGCGCGGGCCGCCACCGACATGCGGATCTCGCGCAGCGCGCGCTCGAGCCCGAGCGCCGCGGTCTCGTTGCGCAACGCGGCCTCCTGGCGGCTGGCCTGCTGCCAGGCGAACAGGGTCACCGCCACCAGGGCCATCGCCGCCATCGCCGGCAGCCAGACCGCACGCTGGCGTGCGCTGCGCATCTCGGCCGACGCCACCTGCATCGCGCCGAAGCCCAGCGCCACCAGCCCCACCGCACCCATCGGGCTCAACGGCGTACCGAACGGCGCCGCCTGCCAGGCCGGATCGAACAGCAGGCCCGGCACGCTGATGCTGCCGGCCACCACCAGCAGCAACCCGCATAACCAGCCCATGGTCCACTGGAAGCGGCCCGACGCGCGAATCGCGCTGGCCACCATCAGCAGGGCCAGCACCACGGTCGCGAGGCCCACCATCGGCGGCATCAGCCACGTCGACGGCGTGCCGGGGTCCGTCGACGCCGGCAGGCCCGGCGCCAGCGCGACCGCCATCGTGTTCAGCAGGCCCACGCCGGCGACCGCCGTGCCATAGATCGCCGCGGCACGGCGCCGCTGGAGCGCGAGTTCATGCAGCGCACGTCCTGCGGCCAGCATCACCGCCACGGCCAGTACAGGCACCGGCTCGCCGGCCACGCCGAGGCGCGGCAACCACGCGCTGCCCGCCAGCGCGCCGACCACCGCGGCGAGGCCGAGCCCCGCCGCCACCCAGGCGCCGACGCTGGCGCGCGCGGGACCGGACAGCGCAGCGCGCGCGACCACCAGGCCGAACGCCAACAGACCGATCGCCGCCGCCAGCGACCGCAGATCGATGCCCGGCGAATGCGCCGCCGCGACCAGCAGCGCCAGCGCCCCGGTGCCGAACGCAGCGCCGACCACGCCCGCCCAGAACCCGGTGCGCGGCGTCGGAAACGCGGCATCGACCGCCCGGCCACCCGCGCCGACCAGGGCGAGGGCGCCGAGCAGGCGCGCGGTTTCGTCATCGGGCAGGGCGGAGCGGGTCGCCACCAGCGCTGCCGACAGCGCCGCGGCGGCGGCGGCGAAACGCACGCCGCGCGGCGCATCGGCCACGACCACCGCGCAGGCGATGCCGGCCATCGCCAGCAACTGGCCCGGGGTCGCGCCGAGCAGGCCCATCAGGGCCAGCAGCAGCAGCGCCGCCACGACCTGGAGCCCCTGCGGGCTGCGCCAGAACTTCATGCCGCACGGCCCCTGCGCGTGCGGGTGTCGATCGCCATCACCCGTCTCCTCGAGCGGGCGCCGCAAGCGCGCCCGACCGCCATCTTGCGCCGGAACGCCGACCCGCGGCCAGCGCCCGCCGCCCTGCATGCCCGGCGCTCAAGTCCGCGCGTCCCGGTGCCGATACCCCGAATGTGCCGCCGAAAGGCGCCCCTCGCCGCCAGAAACCCATCGCCTGCCCATGAACATACCCGCAGCCGCAACCGCCTTCCTTCCTGCCGGCGACGGCATTTCAGCGCCGGCCCCGGCGCTGGCGCCGGAAACACGGCAGGGCATGCAAGACCGTGGCCAGACGACGACCGGCGATCCCGATGCCGCGCGCATGGCCGCGGCGATCGCGGCCGGCGACCGTGCCGCCGAAGACCGCTTCGTGCGCCGCTACGGTCCCGGCCTGACCGCGATCCTGCGCGTGCGCTGCGGCGACCCGGAACTGTGCAAGGACCTGGCGCAGGAGGCGCTGCAGGTTGCCTTGCTGCGCCTGCGTGCCGGCAAGGTCGAGCAGCCCGAGGCGCTGGCCGGTTTCCTGCGCGGCACCGCGCTCAACCTGATGGCCAACGAACTGCGCCGCAGCGAGCGCCGCCTCGCCGAAGCGAGCAGCGACTGGATGGACGAGTTGCAGGGCGACGGCGACGACCCGGCGCAGCACGTCGAGGACGACGACCTGGTGCGCAACATGCGCGACGCGATCGGTGGCCTGAAGGTCGCGCGCGACCGCGAACTGCTGTGGCGCTACTACGTCGACCAGGCGAGCAAGGAGCAGCTGTGCGCCAGCCTCGCGCTGTCCGCCGAGCACTTCGACCGCGTGCTGCATCGCGCGCGCCTGCGACTGCGCGACCTGTGGCTGCAGCGCCACCAGGCGGGCGGCGTCGCGGCCTGACCGGACGGTGGTCCATTCCGCGCGCGGCGCTGGGAGCCGCAGGTGGTTGGCCACAGCATTCAGCACGGTGCCGCCAGCGGGCGCACCGAGACGCCAGGGGTCGGCGATCCGATGAGCGCGGGAGAGGACGTCTTGAACGCAGCCAGCACGAGCGGCTTGTCGATGGCCCCGGCGCCGCAGGCGGCGCCGCGGCCGGCCGACGCGGCGGTCTCGCGCAGCATCCGCCGCCACTTCGTCGCCAGCCTCGCAGAGCGACGCCGCCTGCTGCTGTCGATGTGGCAGGGCGTGCGCGCGAATCCGGACGACCGCGCGGCGCGGGCGCGCCTGTCGCGCCATCTGCGCGTGCTCGGCGAAGCGGCCGCACGGGCCGGCGCGACCTCGATCGAGAGCGCGGCGCGCGCCACCGACCGCAACCTGCCGCACGCCGTGGACGCCGGCGGCGCGGTGCTCGACCCGCTGGTCGACGCCACCCTCGACGCGATGGCCGCGGTGTCGCAGCAGGACGCCCCGGTGGTCGCGGCGCGCCTGCCAATGGCGGTGTTCGACCTGCCCGACCCCGCGCAACTCGCGTGGCTGGAAGAAATCCTGCTCGCCGCCGGCTGCCAGGTCCAGGCGGCCGAAGCCGACCCGGTGCTGCCGAGGGATGCCGCCGGCCACGTCGTGCTGGTCGCCGCCGCATGCGCGAACGCGGCACGGCTCGCCGCGTGGCGCGAGGCCGCCGCGCGCAGCGGTCGCCCACTGCGGCTGGCGGTGCTCGGCGAATCGCCGGACGCCGACGTCCGGCGCGGCTGGCTCGCCGCCGACGGCGTGCTGCCCGAGCCGGGCGAGCGCCAGGCGCTGCTGGCGGCGGTCGAGGGCGAAATCGCGGCGCTGTCGGACCCGGTGCGCTGCGTGGCGCTGCTCGGCCTCGATGCGGCGCACGCCGACTGGGCCGTCGCCTTGTCCGCGGCCGGGTTCGTGGTCGCATCGATCGCCAGCGACGCCGATGTCTGGGAACTCTCGCGCGCGCACGGCGTCGACGCGGTGCTGGTCGCACCCTCCGCCGGCGAGGTGCGCGCGGTCGAACTGGCCGCCCTGCTCGCGCAGCGACCCCACGCCAGCGCCATCGAAGTCATCCGCATCGGCGCCGACGGCGACGACGCGGGCCGGCTGTTCGCCTGCGGCGTCGCCCGCCTGCCCGCGGACCTGCCCCCGTCCGCGGCGGCGGGCGCGCTGCGCGAACGCCTGCAGCGCGGCCGACGGGCCGCGCCGTCCGACATCGATCCGGTGAGCGGCGCCTTGCGTCGCGCGCCGTTCCTGCTGCTGATGCAGGCCATGCTCGACGGCCCGGCGCCGTTCGTCGGCATCGGCTCGATCGACCTCGACGGGCTGCGCCGGATCAACGAGGAGTTCGGGCGCCGCGCCGGCGACGAGGCGCTGCGCGCAGTCGCACGTCGCCTGCGCGCCGCGCTGCCGGCGACCGCGGTGCTGGGGCGCGCCGGCGGCGACGAGTTCCTGTTCGGCTTCACCGCGCGCAACGAAGCGGAGTCGCGGCGCCTGATGGCGCAGGCGGCGAGCCCGCCGGCGGACGGCGAAGCCGCGATGCGATTGACCAACTGCATCGGCGGCGTGCTGCTCGACCGCGACGATCGCGCGCAACGCCTGCCGATGGCGGAACTGATCGCGCGTGCCGGCGAACTGATGCTCGACGGCAAGAGCGGGCACGGCAGCCGCATCGCGCTGGCCCGCTACGGCGAGCGGCCGATCGGCGAACGCTGGTTCTGAGTCCGCCGCGCGCCGCCGTTCAGCGCGTCGCGCGCCCGGCGAGCAGGGCGTCGAAATAGGCGATCGTCCGCTCCAGGCCCTGCGCGAGCGCCACCTTCGGCTGCCAGCCGAGTCGCTCGCGGGCCAGCGCGATGTCGGGCTGGCGCTGGGTCGGGTCGTCGGACGGCAGGGGACGGAATTCGATGCGCGAGCGCGAGCCGGTGAGCGCGATCACCTGGTCGGCCAGTTCGCGGATGGTGAACTCGCCGGGGTTGCCGAGATTCACCGGTCCGGTGAAATCGGCCGGCGAGGCCATCAGGGCGAGGAAACCGTCGATCAGGTCGTCGACGTAGCAGAACGAGCGCGTCTGCCGCCCTTCGCCGTAGATCGTGATCGGATCGCCGCGCAGGGCCTGCACGATGAAGTTCGACACCACGCGGCCGTCGTTGGGGTGCATGCGCGGCCCATAGGTGTTGAAGATGCGCGCGACCTTGATCTCCACCCGGTGCTGCCGGTGGTAGTCGAAGAACAGGGTCTCCGCGCAGCGCTTGCCCTCGTCGTAGCAGGAGCGCAGTCCGATCGGATTGACGTGGCCCCAGTAGTCCTCGCGCTGCGGATGCACCTGCGGATCGCCGTAGACCTCGCTGGTGGACGCCTGGAAGATGCGCGCGCCGACCCGCTTGGCCAGCCCCAGCATGTTGATCGCGCCGTGCACGCTGGTCTTGGTGGTGGCCACCGGGTCGTGCTGGTAGTGCACCGGCGAGGCCGGGCAGGCCAGGTTCCAGATCTCGTCGACCTCGACGAACAGCGGCAGGGTCACGTCGTGGCGCAGGAACTCGAAGTTCGGGTGCGCCAGCAGGTGCGCGACGTTGCGCTTGTCGCCGGTGAACAGGTTGTCGGCGCAGATCACGTCGTGGCCCTGCGCGATCAGGCGGTCGCACAGGTGCGAACCGAGGAAGCCGGCGCCGCCGGTGACCAGCACGCGCTTCGATTCGTTGGGGCCGCGGCGCATGGTCGTTCCCTCAGGCCAGTTTCGGATGCGCCACCGAGCGCCCGCGCCCGATGCCGTAGTAGGCGATACCCGCGGCCTCGACGGCCTTGGGGTCGTAGATGTTGCGGCCGTCGAAGATGACCGGCGTGCGCAGGGCGGCGCGGATGCGCTCGAAATCCGGGCTCCAGAACGCCTTCCACTCGGTGACGATGGCCAGCGCGTCGGCGCCGGCCAGCGCGCCGAAGGCATCGTCGGCGAGGTGCAGATCGTCGCGCGCGCCGAACACGCGGCGTGCTTCGTGCGCAGCCTCGGGGTCGAAGGCGCGCACCGTCGCGCCGGCCGCCCACAGCGCCTCGAGCAGGACGCGCGAGGGCGCCTCGCGCATGTCGTCCGTGTTGGGCTTGAACGCCAGGCCCCAGACCGCGATGGTGCGCCCGCGCAGGTCGCCGAAGTGCGCCTTCATGAGTTCGAACAGGCGGTGCTTCTGCGATCCGTTCACCGCTTCCACCGCGGCGAGGATGCGCGGCTCGTAGCCGAACTGCCGCGCCGTGCGGTCGAGCGCCTGCACGTCCTTGGGGAAGCACGAGCCGCCGTAGCCCGCGCACGGGTAGATGAAGGAATAGCCGATCCGCGGGTCGGAGCCGTTGCGGTGGCGCACGAGTTCGATGTCGGCGCCGACGCGCTCGGCGATGTTGGCCATCTCGTTCATGAACGAGATCTTGGTGGCCAGCATGGCATTGGCCGCGTACTTGGTCAGCTCCGCCGAGCGCACGTCCATCAGCACCAGTCGCTCGTGGTTGCGGTTGAACGGCGCGTACAGGGTCTTGAGCAGCTCGATCGCCTTCGGGCTGTCGGAGCCGATCACGATGCGGTCCGGGCGCATGCAGTCCTTGACCGCGTCGCCCTCCTTCAGGAACTCCGGGTTGGAGACCACGTCTACCGGGACTTCGGCCCCGCGCAGGGCGAGCTCGGCGCCGATCGCGGCGCGCACCTTGTCCGCGGTGCCGACCGGCACGGTGGACTTGTTGACCACCACCGCGTGGCGGGCGAGGTGGCGCCCGATGCTGCACGCGACCGCCAGCACGTGGCTGAGGTCGGCGCTGCCGTCCTCGTCGGGCGGCGTGCCGACGGCGATGAACACCACCCGGCCGTGCGCGATCGCGGTCGCGGCATCGGTGGTGAAGCGCAGGCGGCCGGCGGCGCGGTTGGCGGCGACCAGGTCCTCGAGCCCGGGCTCGAAGATCGGGACCTCGCCGCGATTGAGTCGCTCGACCTTGGCCGCGTCGATGTCGACGCAGACCACGTCGTTGCCGACCTCCGCGAGGCAGGTGCCGGTGACGAGGCCGACGTAGCCGGTGCCGAAGATGGTGACTTGCATGGGCGTGCGCGGGGACCGTGAAAACCGCCGATGATACGACGTCGCGGCGAAACCGTCGCGGCAGCGCGCCGGGGACGGCGGGTTGGCGTCAGTTCGGGCTGGCGACGTCGCCGCCGCGATCGGGATCGATCGGCGACTCGTCGGTGCGCGGCTCGCCACCCGGCGCGTCGTCCGGCGCGGCGGCGATCACGATCGGCGGCGCGCCGACTTCGCGCGCGGCCGCGTAGACGGCCGCGCGGCACACGCCGCCGGCGCCGGTCGCGAGGCGACGCAGCACCAGCGCGTCGAGCGAGGCCACGCCGAGGTCGCCGGACACGATGCCGGCCGCGTCGCGCACCGCGTCCGGCGCATCGGGCGAGGCGAGGACCAGCGTGGCACCGGGCGCGAGCGTGCCCTCTAGCGGCACCACGCGCGCGGGTTCGCGCGCACCACCGGCGTACACCTCGACCACGTAGCCGTCGCGTGCGAGGTCGACCGCCGCACCGGTGGCGTTGAACACCGACGCCAGTCGCGCGGGGCCCGCGCCCTCGCGCGCCGCGGGGAACGATTCGAAGGCCGACAGCAGCACGTGGCCCGGCGTCACCGCGCAGCGCGGCGGGGCCGCCAGCGCGACGTCGCGCCAGTCGGTGCCGGCGGTGAACGGTGCCTCCGGGCGCGTGCCGGCGGTGCAGCGCGGGTCGGCGCGCGCGAGGCGCAGCGGGGCGGCGGCCAGCGGCGGCTGCCACGCGGCGGCATCGAAAGTCTCCGGCCGCACCTGGCCGACGCGGTCGGCGACCAGCCGCTGCGGGCCGTCGCCGGCCTGCGCCTGCAGCCAGTCGAGGCCGGCGCCGCCGAGCCCGTTGGCGGTGCCCGCCACCGCCGCGGTCGCGCAGTCGCAGCCGTCGCGATCCAGGCCGCGCCGCAGCAGCACCGCATCGGTCGCGGACAGCAGGCCACCGGCGACCACCTGATCGGCGCGCTCCAGCCAGGTCGCCGAACTGCCGCGGCCGACCACCACGTGCCAGCCGCCGGCGGGCACCACGCCCGCCAGTGGAATCCGCCGCCCGGCGTCGTCGCGGCCGGGAAACGCCAGTTCCAGCGTGTAGTTGCCGGCGCCGAGATCGACCGCCTCGCGCGTGCCGTTGGACAGCACCAGCGCGCGATCGCCGCCGCGCGCCAGCCAGCCGGCCAGCACGAGGTCGTCCGCGCGCGCGGCATCGTCGGCGTCGTCGCAGCGGCCGCCGCCGCGCGGTGGCGGAACCGGGTCGCCCGCGATCCAGGTCGAACCGGGCGCGAACGCGTCCTCGGGCGCGGTGTCGCGCTCGCAGCGCCGCGCGGCGTCGCGCACCAGCGCCGGCGCGGCACCCAGCGCGGGACCACGGGCATCGCCGACGCGGCCGATCGAATCCACCACCGCGGCCGCGCGGCGTCCGGCATCGAGCGCGGCCTGCAGCACCTCGTCGGCGCGCTCGGGCGCGACCGCCATCGCCGCCTCGGCACCGGCGGCGGCGCAGCCACAGGTGGCGGCGATCGCCACCGGGTCGCGGCGCTGTTCGATGCGGATGCGGCGCTCCAGCCGCGAGCGTTGCCAGGCTGGTCCGCGCTGCACGGGCAGCGCGCGCTGGACGCAGCCGCCTGCACGATGTCGCCCGCGCGGTCGGGCGCGCGGCGGGTGGCGGCGCGCACGCCCTCGTACACGGCGTCGCAGCGGTCGTAGGCGTCGATCACCGCGGCCACCGCGTGGTCCGGCGCGTCGCCCGCGGCGACCAGCGCATCAGTGGCGTCGAACGGCGGCACGCCGTCGCGCGCGGCCTGCTGCGCATTGGCCAGGGTCCGGCGGGATCGAGCCAGGCCGGCGTCGCGGCATGCAACGCCGGAGCGGCCTGGAGCAGGATGGCGGTCAGGAAACAGGCGCGGGCGAGGCGACCGGGCATGGCGCGATCCGGCGGTCGGAATGGCCTCGAATGCTAGCATGCAGGCCACGCCGGCCCGTCCGCTTGACCAGCGTTTGCAAGCATGCCGCCCGCGCCCGCCCACGGCACGCCGCAGCCGGCCCTGGCCCCGGCGCTCGCGCGGTGGATCGCCCGCCCCGACGTCGCGCCCCCGCCCGACTGGCGTGAAGCCGACCTGGCGGTCCTCGCCGCGCACGGGCTCGATGGGCTCGCGGCCGCCGCCCTCGAGGCGCGGCCCGGACTGGCACCCGCCCCGCTGGTCGACGCCCTGCGACGGCGCCGCGCGGCGCTGGTGGCGGCCGAGCTCGCCAGCCGCGACGTGCTCGATGCAGCGCTCGCGGCGCTCGCGCGCGCCGGCCTCGACCCGCTGCTGTTCAAGGGCGAAGCGCTGGCGCGCAGCCACTACCCGCAGCCCGGCACCCGCGTGCGCGGCGATGCCGACGTCTGGGTCGCTCCGTCCGAGTTCGACGCGGCGTGCCGCGTGCTGGCGGCCGCCGGATGGACGCGCGTGCCAGCGGCCGACGGCGCCTGGGTGCAGCCCGAGCGCAGTTTCCTCGCGCCCGTCGGCAACGCGCGCATCGACCTGCACCGCCGCCTGCTCTCGCAGCCGCTGCTCGACCGCGCGCTCGATGCCGAGGCGATCCGCTCGCGCGCCATCCGCCACGCCGGCATCGCGATGCCGGCGCCCGCCGACGCCGTGCTGGTCGCGTGCGCGCATCTGGTCGGCCACCATGCGGACGCACCGCGCGCGATCTGGTGGTTCGACCTGCATGTGCTCGCCGCCGACCACGAGGCGCTCGACGAAGCCTGCGCGCGCGCGCTGGAGCGCGGCATCGCCGGCATCGTGGGCCATGCCCTGCGCGCCAGCCGCACCTGGTTCGACACCCCACTGCCCGATCCGCTGCACGACGGGCTCGATGCCGCCGGCGCCCTGGAGCCCAGCGCACGCCTGCTGCGCCCGATGTCGCCCGCGATGCGGCTAGCGCTCGACTTCGCCACCCTGCCCGGCTGGCGCGCGCGTGCCGCCTGGCTGCGCGAACTGCTCGCGCCGGACGCCGAATGGCTGCGCCAGCGCGAGGGCGAGGGTCCGCGCGCGTGGCTGCTGCTGCGCCGCGCGCTGCGCGGGCTGGCGCGGCGGCGCTGAAAACGACGGAGCCCCGGCGCTCGCGCACCGGGGCTCCGTGGGGACCGCGGCCAGCGCTTACTGCGCGGGCGCGACGATCTCGAGCAGCTCGACCTCGAAGGTCAGCAGCGCGTTCGGCTCGATGCCCGGGCGGCCGCGGTCGCCGTAGGCGAGGTTGCCCGGGATCCAGAACTTGTACTTGCTGCCCACCGGCATCAGCTGCAGGCCTTCGGTCCAGCCGGCGATCACGCCGTTGAGCGGGAACTGCGCCGGCTCGCCGCGATCGATCGAGGAGTCGAACTTGCTGCCGTCGAGCAGAGTGCCGACGTAGTGCACCTTGACCGTGTCGGTGGCGGCGGGCTTGGCGCCCTTGCCTTCGGTGATGACCTGGTACTGCAGGCCCGAGGCGGTGCTCTTCACGCCGGCCTTGGACTTGTTGGAGGCGAGGAAGGCTTCCCCGGCGGCCTGGTTCTTCTCCGCCACCGCCTTGCGCTGCTCTTCCTGCTTGCCCTGCATCTTCTGGATGAAGGACTGGCGCACCGCCTGCTGCTCTTCCGCAGTCATCAGCGTCTTGCCGCCGGCGAGCGCATCGCGCAGGGCCTGGGTCACGATCGCGAGGTCGATCTCGTCCTTGATCGGCTGCAGGCCGTTGGCCATGTCCATGCCGACCATGTAGCTGACCTTCTCCTTGTCGGTGGTCAGCTTGTCCACGGCGAAGGCCGCCGGCGCGGCGAGGGCCGCGGACAGCGCGGCGGCGATCAGGGTGCTGCGAAAGAACTGGCTCATGGATGCTCCTTGGGTGACGGATGCCGCGCGCGGCGGGCGCCGCGGGGCGCGCCATGCCGGAAAGGCCGCGTATTGTCGCGGCCGGGCCGGTGCAACGCAAACGCGAACTGGTTCGCGGTTCAGCCGGCAGCAGGCCCGGGGGGCGCTGGCGGGCCCTTATACTGGCCGGCTTTCCCTTCCGGCTTGCACCCCATGGATGCCCTGATCGCGCCGCACGGCGGCCGCCTTGTCGACCCGATGCTGCCCAGCGCCGAGCGCGCCGCCGCGCGCGCGCGCGCCGCCGCCCTGCCCGCGCTCGACCTCGGACCGCGCGCCCTGTGCGACCTCGAACTGCTGCTTTCGGGCGCTTTTTCGCCACTGCAGGGGTTCATGGGACGCGCCGACCACGCGCGCGTCTGCACCGAACTGCGGCTCGCCGAAGGCACCCTGTGGCCGATGCCGGTGACGCTCGACGTCGCGCCCGAACTGGCCGAGCGCGCGGTGGCCGCCGGCGGCCTCGCGCTGCGCGACCCGGAGGGTGTGACGCTGGCGATCCTGGAGGCGCCCGAGGCCTGGACCCCGGCGCGCGAGGACGAGGCGCAGGCCGTGTTCGGGACCCTCGACGAGCGGCATCCGGGCGTGCGCGCGCTGCTGCGCCAGACCCAGGCGGTGTACCTGGGTGGCCGGGTCACCGGCATCGAGCCGCCGCGCCACTACGACTTCAACCACCTGCGCGAGACCCCGGCGCAGCTCCGCGCGCGCTTCGAGAAGCTCGGCTGGACCCGCGTGGTCGCCTTCCAGACCCGCAACCCGATGCACCGCGCGCACATGGAACTGACCTTCCGCGCCGCGCAGCAGGCGCAGGCCAGCCTGCTGATCCATCCCGTCGTCGGCATGACCAAGCCCGGCGACGTCGACCACTACACGCGCGTGCGCTGCTACGAGAAGGTGCTCGCCCGCTATCCCGAGCGCACCACCGCGCTGTCGCTGCTGGGGCTGGCGATGCGCATGGGTGGCCCGCGCGAGGCGCTGTGGCACGCCATCATCCGCAAGAACCACGGCTGCTCGCACTTCATCGTCGGCCGCGACCACGCCGGGCCCGGCAACGACTCGCAGGGCAAGCCCTTCTACGGCCCCTACGAGGCGCAGGAACTGGTCGCCCGCCACCAGGACGAACTCGGCATCCACATGGTGCCGTTCGAGGAGATGGTGTACGTGCGCGAACGCGCCCGCCATGTCGCCGCCAGCGAGGTGGCGCCCGGCGAGACGGTGATGAACCTGTCCGGCACCGACCTGCGCGACCGGCTCGCCGACGGTCGCGAGATCCCCGACTGGTTCACCTTCCCCGAGGTCGCCGCCGAACTGCGCGCCACCCACCCGCCGCGCGACCGCCAGGGCTTCGCGGTGCTGTTCACCGGCCTGTCGGGCGCGGGCAAGTCGACCATCGCCAACGGCCTGCTGGTGTCGCTGCTCGAGATCGGCGGTCGCGCCGTGACCCTGCTCGACGGGGATCTCGTGCGCAAGCACCTGTCGAGCGAACTCGGCTTCTCGCGCGAGCACCGCGACCTCAACGTGCGCCGCATCGGCTACGTGGCCAGCGAGATCGTCAAGCACGGCGGCGTGGCGCTGTGCGCGCCGATCGCGCCCTACGCCGAATCGCGCGCGGCAGTGCGCGAGATGGTCGCGCAGTACGGCGCCTTCGTGGAGGTGCACGTGGCCACCGACCTCGCCGAGTGCGAGCGGCGCGACCGCAAGGGCCTCTACGCGCTGGCGCGCGCCGGCAAGATCCCGCAGTTCACCGGCATCAGCGATCCCTACGAGGCGCCGGCGAACCCCGAACTGCGCATCGACGCCGGCGCCTGCACGCCGGCGCAGGCGGTGCAGCAGGTGCTGCTCCAGCTCGAGGCGCTGGGCCTGATCCGGCCGCGGGCCTGAGCGCGCCGTCAGCGCGCGAGCAGTGCGGCCACCAGGCAGGCCAGCACCAGCAGGGTGAGCACGAAGCGCAGGCGCGGATACCACGCCGGCCACGCACCGCGGCCGCCTTCGCGCACGTCGAGCACGCCGAACACCGCGAAGCCGAGGCCGAGGGCCAGCAGCGGCTGCGTCGTCCCGGGCAGCAGCAGGGCGCACCATCCGAGCAGGCTCGGGATCACCGCGAGCACCAGTTCGGGGGTGAGTTGGGCGCGCGGCAGCGACAGCGCCGAACCCCAGCGCACGCCGCCGAGGAAGGACAGGATCACCGCGCCGTAGGCCGCCATCGCCTGGGCGGCCTCGGCCTGCAGTCGCGCCTCGTCGAGGACGTACAGCGCGGCGGCGCAGGCGGCGAAGGGGATCACGCCGCCGAGTCCCAGCGCCAGCGCGCTGGCCGGGATGCGGCGCTCATCGGGTTCGGCCATCGGGGATGCTCCGGGGTTCACGACCGTCGATGATCGGCGGTGCTAGCTTCGGCGGCAATCATCGGGACGCACCGCCATGGATTACCTGCAAGCCCTCGACGCCGTGCGCCGCCGTCACGGCAGCCCGCTCGCAACCGGCAGCGCCGCGGAAAGCGAGGCGCTCGACCGCTTCCGCGCCTTCTTCGCCACCTTCGCGCCGGACAAGGTCGAGCGCCTGCTGGACGCGACCTATGCCGAGGACGTGTGGTTCAACGACACGCTGAAGACCATCGAAGGCCGCGCCGCCCTGGCGCCTTACCTGCACGAAAGCGCCCACGCGGTCGAGGACTGCCGGGTCGAAGTGCACGAGATCTGCGGCAACGGCGCCGGCGACTACTACGCGCGCTGGTCGATGATGATCCGCTTCAAGCGCTTCCACCGCGGCCGCGACACGCATTCTATCGGCATGAGCCACCTGCGTTTCGACGCCTCCGGCCGCGTGGCGCTGCACCAGGATTTCTGGAACGCGGCGGACGCGCTGTACCAGTACGTGCCGCTGCTCGGCGCCGGGATCCGCGCGATCAAGCGCCGCTTCTGAGCGGGGCGCGCGCCTCGCGACGCGCGCCCGCGCGCATCAGGGCATGCCGGCGGCCGATTTCGGCTCGCCGAGCGCCTTCTCGATCGCATCCAGCAGCTTCGGGTCATCCGGCTTGGTGCGGCTGCCGAAGCTGCCGACCACCTTGCCGCTGCGGTCGATCAGGTACTTGTGGAAGTTCCAGCCGGGCTGCTCGCCGCCGGCCTGCGCGGCGAGTTGCTGGTAGAACGGCACCGCCGCGTCACCCTTGACGACCACCTTCTCGAACATCGGGAACTTCACGCCGTAGGTGAGCGTGCAGAACTCCGCGATCTCGGCCTCGGTGCCCGGCTCCTGGCCCATGAAGTCGTTGGAGGGGAAGCCCAGCACGGCGAAGCCGCGCGGCGCGAGCCGCTGGTGCAGGGCTTCGAGCCCCTCGTACTGCGGGGTGAAGCCGCACTTGCTGGCGGTGTTGACGACCAGCAGCACCTGACCCTCGAAGCGGCTGCACAGGCTGGCCTTTTCCTTGCCGGCGAGCGGCCGGAACTCGGCCTTGAGCAGGTCGCTGCAGGCCATGGCGAGGCCCGGGGCGAGCAGCAGCAGGAGCATCAGGACGCGCGAAAGGGGGCGCATGGGCGGTCTCCGGGAATCAGGTCGGGGCTTGAAAATACAAGCAAATCATGGATTTGGCGAATCCCGCGTGACGAGCCATGGAAGCATGACTTCCGACCTGCTTGCAGCGTGAGTGCTGGTGTTATACCTTGCTACCACACTAGACGGACCAAGCACTCAAGGACCTCCCATGAAATCCCGCATCGCCCTGATCCCGATCGTTGCCCTGGCCGTGGTCACCCTCGGCGCCGGCCTGTCGGGTCCGGCGGCGGCCCCGGCGCCCGCGGCGGCGCCCGCGACGGTCGTGGTCGAGGCCGAAACGGATGCGGACCTCGCGCCCGCCCCCCGCCGTCACCCGCTCAAGGTGCTCGCCACCGTGACCGTGGTCCCGAGCCGGGAAGAGCGCCTCGCGGCGATGGGCGAGACCGACGGCGACAGCCTGATGCTCGGCGCCGCGGTCGACCGCGCGGTGGTGATCGCCCGCCCGGTCGGCGCGACCCTGCCGCGGGCGCAACTGGGCAACCCGTTCTACGACTTCGCCCGCCTGCGCCGCACGGCCACGGAATGAACACCATGACGGTGACCTGGCACGACAACACGCCGATCTACCGCCAGCTGCGCGACCGCGTGGTGGCGATGATCCTGGACGGCGTGCTCAAGCAGGGCGACGCCCTGCCCTCGGTGCGCCAGGTGGCGGCCGACTTCCAGCTCAACCCGATCACGGTGTCCAAGGCCTACCAGGAACTGGTCGACGAGAACCTGGTCGAGAAGCGGCGCGGACTGGGGATGTACGTGTCGGAGGGCGCGCGCGAGGCGCTGCTGCGCAATGAGCGCGAGCGCTTCCTGCGCGAGGAATGGCCGCTGCTGCGGATGCGCCTGCAGCGCCTGGGACTGACGATCGACGACCTGCTGCGCGAGCGCAGCGGGCAGGGGGAAACGGAATGAGCAGCGTCATCCGCGCCCGCGGCCTGGTCAAGGCCTACGGCAAGTCGCGCGCGCTGGACGGCGTCGATTTCGACGTGCCGGCCGGCCGCATCGTGGGCCTGATCGGCCCCAACGGCGCCGGCAAGACCACCGCGCTGAAGGCGATCCTCGGCCTGACCGACTTCGAGGGCGAACTCTCGGTCCTGGGCTACGACCCGCGCACGCAGCGCACGCAGTTGATGAACGAGGTGTGCTTCATCGCCGACGTCGCGGTGCTGCCGCGCTGGATCCGGGTCGGCGAGGCGATCGAGTACGTCGAGGGCGTGCATCCGCGCTTCTCGCGCAAGACCTGCGAGGGCTTCCTCGCCAAGACCAAGCTCAAGCCCGCGATGCGGGTCAAGGAGCTCTCCAAGGGCATGGTGGCGCAGCTGCACCTGGCGCTGGTGATGGCGATCGACGCCAAGCTGCTGGTGCTGGACGAACCGACGCTGGGCCTCGACATCCTGTACCGCAAGGAGTTCTACCAGAACCTCCTCAACGAGTACTTCGACCACGAGAAGACCATCGTGGTCACCACCCACCAGGTGGAGGAGATCGAGCACATCCTGACCGACCTGCTGTTCATCAAGGACGGCCGGATCGCGCTGGCGGCCAGCATGGACGAGGTCGGCGAGCGCTTCACCGAGGCGATGGTGGCGCCCGAGAAGCGCGAGCAGGCGCTGGCGCTCAAGCCGCTGTACGAACGACAGGTGTTCGGGCGCAGCGTGTTCCTGTTCGACGGCCCCGCGCGCGACCAGCTCGCCGCGCTGGGCGAACTGCACAAGCCGAGCGTGGCCGACATCTTCGTCGCCACCATGAAGGGAGCCTACGCATGAACCGCTACGTCACCCTGCTCAAGCGCGAGTACTGGGAGCACCGCGGCGGTTTCCTGTGGGCGCCGGTGTGGGCGGTCGTCGCGCTGCTGGCGATGAGCCTGATCGGCATGGGCGTGACCAGCTGGCACGCCAACCGCACCTTCGACGGCGAGATCCGGATCGGCGTGCCGCTGCAGAAGCTGCTGTCGGAGATCCCGCCCCACGAGATGGCCAAGCTCGGCCTCGGCTACGAGGCCGGCCTCGGCGGCTTCTGGCTGGTGATGCAGATCGTGCTGTTCTTCGTGCTGTTCTTCTACCTGCTCGGCGCGCTGTACGACGACCGCCGCGACCGCTCGATCCTGTTCTGGAAGTCGCTGCCGGTGTCGGACACCGAGACCGTGCTGAGCAAGGTCGCGGTGGCGGCGATCGGCGCCCCGCTGCTGGCCTGGGCGGCGACCGTGGTCCTGCACCTGCTGTTCCTGGGCATGCTCGGCGTGTTCGTGTTCGCCCACGGACTGAGCCCCATGGAGCTGGTCTGGGGCCCGGCCGAACCGCTGGCCCTGGCCGCCAAGATGCTGGCCCTGGTGCCGGTCAACGCGCTGTGGGCGCTGCCGGCGATCGGCTGGCTGCTGCTGGTGTCGGCCTTCGCGCGCAGCAAGCCGTTCCTGTGGGCGGTGGCGCTGCCGGTCGCCCTGGCGGTCGCGATCAACACCTTCGAACTGCTGGAGGCGCTGCGCATCCCGGACACCTGGTTCTGGCAGCACGTGGTGGGGCGCATCCTCACCAGCCTGGTGCCGCTGTCGTGGTTCGCCAACGCATTCATCGAGCGCGCCGAGCAGGCCGACATGAACGGGCCCGGCCCGGAGATGCTGGTCGACTGGTCGGTGATCGGCGGCGTGCTCGCATCGCCCGAGCTGTGGATCGGCGTGGTCGCCGGCACCGCGATGATCGCCGCCTCGATCCACTTCCGCCGCCGGCGCGAGCTGGCCGACTGACGCCGCGGGCGGGGCCGGCGCGGCGCCGGCCCCGCGCGCCTTACTGGCGGATGTCGCGCAGCACGCGGTACTTGTTGTTGCCGTCCTTGAGCAGTTCGCTGCGGCCGAGGTTGATCCGGCCGACCAGGAAGTAGCGCTCCAGCTCCAGCCCCGCCACGCGCACCACCACCGCGAGGTCGTCGCCGACGTAGACGATGTCGCGCTGGTTGATCTGGGTCGGCGACAGCACGCCCTCGATGCGGTTGCCGCCGTTGTAGCGACGCTCCAGCGCGGTGCGCTCCTGTGCATGGCGCCCCGGCTCGGCGGCGGTGAACAGGTCGCGCTCCTCGGAGCGCACCGCGCGCAGGCGCGGGCTGTCGACGTTGCGGATCGGCTCCATCACCACGTAGCGGTTGGGCCCCGTCTCGCGCAGTTCGACGCGCATCAGCTCGATCCCGCCTTCCAGCCAGTACAGCTGGCTGCGCAGGCTGTCGCGGCGCTGCACGGCGATCACGTCGCCGCGCACGTACAGCACGTCCTTCGGCTCCAGCGACGACTGGCGGATGGTGCGCGTGATCGGCTCGCCCTCGTTGAGGCTCTGCTCGAGGCGGCGCTTGATCGCCGCGGTCTCGGCGGCGGCGCTGCCGGTGGTGGCGGCGGGACGCTCGGGCGTCGCGGCCGCCACCGGCGTCGCGGCGGGCGCCGGCGTCGGCTG
>JAJTHZ010000113.1 GCA_021299185.1 Lysobacteraceae bacterium
GGCCGCGGCCGCCGCCCCGCCGCCGCCCGCGCCCCAGGTCGATCTCGCCGACGCCTATCGCCGCGAGTTCGCGTTCCTGGAGGCGCAGAAGCGCGAACTCGGCGCGCGCCTCGCGCAGACGCGAACCGCCTTCGAGGCCGACCGCGCCCGCCTCGAGCGCGAGGTCGACGCGCTGGAAGGCCGCGTGCTCGCCGCGCGCACCGACACCGACGCGCTGAACGAACAGCTCGCCGCCGCCGAGCGGCGCGAGGAAGCGGCCGTCGAGGGCACCGAACTGCTGGCCGGAACGCTGTCGCAGGCGCAGGCCTCGCTGGCGCTGGTCGGCCAGGACTACGCGGCCGACACCGTGTTCCAGGCCGCCAACGACGCGGAGAAACTCGCCACCCTGCTCGGCGCCGCGCAGCGCAAGCTGGCCGAACTGTCCTCGGTGCGCCGCGAGCAGGGAACCTTCTTCCTGCCCGACGGCACCGAGGTGTCGGGCACCATCGTGCGCATCGGCGCGGTGGCGGCGCTGGGCATGAGCGACCGCGGGTCGGGTGTTCTCGCGCCCGCGGGCGACGGCAGGTTCAAGCTGTGGAACGTGCCGGCCGCCGACGCAGCGGAGGCGCTGGCCGCCGGTCGCACGCCGCCGGTGCTGAAGGCCTACGTGTTCGAATCCACCGCCACCGCCGTCGAACCGCCGATCGAGAAGACCTTCTGGGGCGAGATGGCCAAGGGTGGCGCGATCGGCTGGGTGATCCTCGCGCTCGGCGCGCTCGGCCTGCTGCTGATCGCGGTGCGCGCGGTGTTCCTGCAGCGCGCGGGCGCCGCGGTGGACAAGATCATGGACGCGGTCTCGCCGCTGGTGCGCGCGCAGCGCGTGCCGGAAGCGATCGAGGCCTGCAAGCGCTTCAAGGGCTCTGCGGCGCGCGTGGTCACCGCCGCGCTGCGCAACGCCGACCGTGAGCGCGAGCATCTCGAGGATATCGTGTCCGAGTCGATCCTGCACGAATCGACCCACCTCAACCGCTTCGGCGCGTTCATCACCACCATCACCGCGGTGGCCCCGCTGCTCGGTCTGCTGGGCACGGTCACCGGCATGATCCAGACCTTCGACGTGATCACCGAGTTCGGCAACTCGGATCCGAAGATGCTGTCCGGCGGCATCGCGGTGGCGCTGGTCACCACCATGCAGGGCCTGATGGTCGCCATCCCGCTGCTGGTCATCGGCAGCCTGCTCAACGGCTGGGCGGATGGCCTGAAGGACGACATGGAAAAGGCCGCGCTGAAGGTGATCAACCTGTACCAGGAGACCCGCGCCGCGGTCGCCAAGCCGCGCGCGGCCTGACGCGAAGCGACGCCGGAGCCCGGCCATGCTGGAGCGTTTCGCACAAGCCGACGGGGTGTGGGAGGGCCTGCTGGCCTTCGTCGACTACCTGTTCGTCGGCGGCCCCTGGGTGATGCTGCCGCTGGTCGCCGCCGGCGTGCTGCTGTGGTTCGCGCTCGGCTATCGCTGGGCGCTGCTGCGCCGCGGCAGCCGCAAGAACGTGCGCGTGCTGATCCGCCGCGCGCTCGAAGGCCGCGCCAACCCGCCCAACGGGATCGTGGACGAGGCGATCGCGCGCGGCATCGCGGTGGTGCGCGCGCCGCGTCCGCACCTGCGCCGCTTCCTCGACGAGGCCTTCGCCGACTACCAGCGCGACCTCAAGCGCTGGACCACGCTGATCAACGTGCTGGTCGGCGTCGCCCCGCTGCTCGGGCTGCTCGGCACCGTGATGGGCATGATCGAGACCTTCAACTCGCTCGGCGACATGACCTTCTATTCGCAGACCGGCGGCATCGCCTCGGGCATCGCCACTGCGTTGTTCACCACGCAGTTGGGCCTGGTGGTCGCCGTGCCCGGCGTGATCGCCAAGGCCCTGCTCGACCGCCGCCAGTTCCAGATCGAGAACGACCTCGCCTCGATCAAGGACATCCTGCTCAGCGGCGGTTCGGAGCAGCCCGCGTGACCGCGCCCCGATTCCTCGCCCGCCGCGCGCGTCCCGCGTGGCACGGAGACCCCGCATGATCCGCCGCGAACGCAAGGCCACCGAAGCCACGGTCGATCTCACGCCGATGATCGACATGACCTTCATCCTGCTGATCTTCTTCATGGTCGCGACGACCTTCCAGAAGGACCTGAAGATCGACATCAACCGGCCCGGTGCGTCCACCGGCCAGGTCGCCTCCACCAAGGCGGTGAAGATCTACGTCGACAAGCAGGGCCAGGCCTACATCGACGGCGAGCCGGTCCAGGTGTGGGTCATCCAGAGCCGCCTGCGCGACCTGCTCAAGGGCCAGTCGCAGAAATCCGTGCTGGTGGTGACCGACGAGATCGTACCGTCCGGCAAGCTGGTCGAAGTGGTCGACCAGGCGCGGCTGGCCGGGGCCGAGGACATCGGCGTGGCCACCGGCGTGGAAGCCGGCGAGGGCTGAGCGCGATGGCCGCCGTGCCGATGGTCCCGGAATCGCTGCGCCGCCGCGGGATCGCGCTGGCCTCGGGCGCGCTCGGCCTGACGCTGCTGGCGGTGTCGGTGGTGCTGATGAACGCCACCGCCAGCTTCCATCGCAACGATGCCAATGCCTTCGCCACCACGGTGCAGGTCGAGCCGCGCGCGCGCCCCAAGCCGCCGCCGCAGGACAAGCCCAAGCCGCCGCCGAAGCGCCAGCAGCGCGCGCGGGTCAATCCGATCGTCGGCCTGGAGTCCTCGCTCGCCGGCCTCGACTTCGGCCTGCCGCAGTTCGAGCAGACCGGCCTCGATGCGGCCGCCGGCATCCTTGGCGAAGGCGGCGGCACGATGACCGACGACACGGTCGACTCGCCGCCGCGCCCGATCGTGCAGAACCCGATGCCCTATCCGCCGCGCGCCAAGGCGCAGGGCGTGACCGGCTACGTGCTGCTGTCCGTGCTGATCGGCCCGACCGGCCAGGTCGAGCGCGCCAAGGTGCTCGAATCCAACCCGCCCGGCGTGTTCGACGACGTCGCCGTGCAGGGCGTGCAGGGCTGGAAGTTCGAGCCCGCTTCCTACAAGGGCGAGGCAGTGCGCGTGTGGGCCACGCAACGTGTCCGCTTCGACCTCGGGTGACGCCATGAGTTTCCTCGCCGCCCTCCGCGACGCGCTGCGCTATGCCTGCTTCGGGCTGCTGCTGGCCGTTGCCACCGCACACGCCAAGAAGAACGAGGAGATCGACTGGCTGTCGGTGTCCGAGACCCTGCTGCGCGACGGCGCGCTCGACCGCGCCGATGCCGCCCTCGGCAACGTCGACCCCGCTGCAGAAGGCGTCGACGTGGCCCGCTACTGGACCGTGCGCGGCCTGATCGCGATGGCGCGCAACCAGATGCCGGCCGCGGTCGAGGCCTTCGAGAAGGGCATCGCCGCCGGCACCGTGGACCCGCTGGTGCAGCTGTACCTGGCGCAGGCCTACTTCGCGCAGCAGGACTGGGCGCGCACCGTGGCCACCATCGAGCGCGCGGGCGATGCGCTCGGCGACATCGCCGGCGCGTGGTCGATGCGCGCCCACGCGCAGTGGATGCGCGGCAACCGCCAGCAGGCGCTCGACGCGCTGCGCGAGGCGACGCTGCGCTTTCCGGCCAACAACACCTTCACCCGCCGCCAGGTGTTCTACCTGATCGAGGCCGGGCTGTACCAGGAAGCCTCCACGGTGGCGCGCGAGTTCGTGCGCCGCACCGACGTCGGCCCCGATGACTACGCCGCGATCGGCGCCGCGCTGCGCCGCGCGAAGAGCCTCGACGAATCGAAGAAGCTCCTCGAGTCCGCGCGCCTGCGCTGGCCCGACAATGACAACCTCGCCAAGGCGCTGGCCCAGACCTATCTCGACGCGAAGATGGAGCTGGCCGCGGCGAACCTGCTGTCCGAGGTCGCCGAGCGCGACCCCGCGTTGCTGCCCGAGGCGGCCGAGCTGTACCGCCGTGCGGGCTTTCCGATGCGCGCCCTGGCGCTGAACCAGCGCGTGCTCGATCCGCAGAAGAAACTCAAGCAGCGCGTCGGCATCCTGGCCGAACTGCGCCGCTACGAGCAGATCGTGGCGATGGGCGATTCGCTCGCTCGCGCGCGCCTGCTCGACGACGAAGACGTGCGCTACGCGCTGGCCTACGCCACCTTCCGCGGCGGCGACTTCGACGGCGCCGAGCGCCACCTCGCCGCGCTGCGCCGCCCGGACCTGTTCCGCAAGGCCACCGAGCTGCGCAAGATCATGAGCGACTGCGCCGACGCGCGCTGGACCTGCGTGTGATGCGCCTGCGAACCTCCGTAGGAGCGCGCTTGCGCGCGACCGCGGCATCGGAGGCTTGCGGCAGGAAATGGTTGCCGCGGTCGCGCGCGAGCGCGCTCCTACAAGGGCGGCGCCCGCGCGTCCCGTCCGCACTGGACTCCTGACTCATGAAACGCACCCTCGGAACCCTCGCCGCGCTGGCGCTCGCCGTGCGCGCTGCGCTGGCCGCCACGCCGGCCGAACTCAACGTGGTCGCCTTCGATGGCGAGACGCCGCTCGCTGCGGCCATCGTCGAGGTGGACGGCGACGCGATCGGCGCCACCAACGCCGACGGCACCGCGCAGCTGCAACTGCAGCCCGGCAAGCGCGTCATCGTGCTGCGGCGCGACGGCGCCGAACTGCTGCGCTACGAGATCGAGGTCGCCGAGGGCGAGAACGCGGAACTGATCGCCACCCTGCGCGCCGGCGCCGAGCCGTCGGTGCAACTGGAGTCCTCGCTGGGTGCGCGCGAGACCCGCACCGCCGCCGCGCCGACCGCGGCCGCCGATGCCGGCCCGCCGGGCACTCTGCGGGGGCGCATCGTCAGCTCCGAGAACGGCGCGCCGATCGCCAACGCGCGCGTATTCGTGTCCGGCACGCCGCTGGACCTGCGCACCGACGCCGACGGCCGCTTCGAGGCCAGCCTGCCGCCGGGCACCTATGCGATCTCGGTGATCGCCGCCGACTACGCCGCGCAGACCCTCGAAGGCCTCGCGATCGCGGCCGAGCAGGCCACCACGCGCGACGTCGAACTGACGCCGGCGGGACTCGAACTGCCCGAGTTCGTGGTGCTGGAACCCTACGTGCAGGGCTCGCTGGCGTCGTTCGTTGAGGAAAAACGCGAATCCTTCGCGGTCGCGGAAGTGCTCGGCATCGAGCAGATCTCGCGCGCCGGCGATTCCGACGTCGCGGGCGCCCTGCGTCGCGTCACGGGTCTGACCCTCGTCGACGGCAAGTACGTCTATGTGCGCGGCCTGGGCGAACGGTATTCGTCGGTGCTGCTCAATGGCGCGCCGGTGCCCTCGCCGGATCCCAGCCGCCGCGTGGTGCCGCTGGACCTGTTCCCGGTCGAGATCCTGTCCGGCGTGGTGATCCAGAAGTCGTTCTCGGCCGAGATGCCGGGCGAGTTCGGCGGCGGCACGATCCAGTTGCGCACCAAGGGCATCCCGGACGATTTCTTCTTCAAACTGCAGGTCGGACAGGGCTACGCCGAGGGAACCACCTTCGAGGACGGCCTGCGCTACCGGGCCGGCACCCAGGACTGGACCGGCTTCGACCAGACGCGCGGCATTCCCGACTCGATCATCGAGGCCACCGGCCGGTTCGGGCGGGTCATCGGCGCGTCGCCCTTCACCGAGGGCCTGACCCCGGACGAATTGCAGGTCGTCGGGCGCGACCTCGCCAGTCAGGGATTCGACGTCAGCCCGCAGAAGATCGGTACCAACGGCTCGTTCACCCTCGGCGTCGGCGACTCGTTCGAGATCGGCGACGACTGGCGGGTCGGCTACGTGCACTCCACCCGCTACAGCCAGGGTTGGGACACGACCGACGACGACATCCGCCGCAAGTACGCGTTCGTCTCCGAGGGCGAGCCGCTGACGACCGTGCAGGACATCGTGCGCAACAAGACCGAGCGCTCGATCGACCTGTCGGGCTTCCTCGCGCTGGGCGTGGAGTACGGCGACAACCACAAGCTCACGTCCACCACCACGCTGGTCCGGCAGACCATCGACACCGCCCAGATCGACGAGGGCCTCGACATCACCGAGTCGATCTCGCGCTTCTTCCTGCTCGAATGGGAGGAAAACGCGCTGATCGCGCAGCAGTACAATGGCGAGCACGCGTTCCCCGACTGGCTCGATCTCGCGGTCGACTGGAACTGGAGCAAGGCCCGCGCCAACCGGGCCAGCCCGAACACGCGCGAATACCGCTACGTCCAGCTCGAACCGGACCAGCCGTTCTCGTTCAGCCCGACCTCGGATTCCAACGCGATCTCCTTCGGCGAACTGACCGACGAGTCCACCAGTTACGCGCTGAACGCCAAGCTGCCGATCCCGATCGGCGACTCCCACGTGCTGACCGTGCTCGCCGGCGGCACGCGCCTGGAGCGGGACCGCGACTCCGAGATCCGCCGCTACAGTTTTTCCGGCGTGCTGCCACCCGGAACGCCACAGAGCTTCCGCTTCCAGCCGCTCGACCGCATCCTCAGTCGCGAGAACATCCGGCCGGGTTTCTTCGTCCTGCAGGAGAACACGCGCAACACCGACGCCTACTTCGCCGCCCAGGAAATCGAGGCCGCGTACCTCACGTTGGACTGGTTGTGGACCGACGTGCTGCGCGTGACGCTCGGCGCGCGTGACGAATCGAACGACCAGAACGTCGTCACCTTCAATCTGATCAACCCCGAGCAGATCATCAGCGAGGCGTCGATCGAGACCAGCGACGTGCTGCCGTCGGCCGGCTTCACCTGGTTCGTCAACCCGGACTCCCAGGTCCGGCTCGTCTACGCCGAGACGGTGTCGCGACCGGATTTCCGCGAGCTGTCGCCCGCGCCCTTCATCGATCCGCTGATCGACACCCAGTCGATCGGCAACCCGAACCTGGTGCCGGCGTCGATCAAGAACCTCGACCTGCGCTACGAGTACTACTTCTCGCCGACTGAAACCGTGTCGGTGGCGCTGTTCGCCAAGGACTTCACCAACCCGATCGAGCGCATCCAGTCGCCGGCCACCGGCGACGTGGTGACGTACGAAAACGTGCCGGCGGCGACGCTGTATGGCGTCGAATTCGACCTGTACAAGTCGCTCGACTTCGTCGAGAACTGGTCGTGGCTGGACGTGTCGTGGCTCGACTGGGTGTCGTGGTCCGAGATCTTCGTCGCCGCGAACTACGCGCGGATCGAGTCGGAGGTCGAACTCACCGAGGAGACGGCCGGCATCTCGACCAACCTCGTCCGTCCGCTGCAGGGCCAGTCGCCGTACGTGGCCAACCTGCAGCTCGGCTGGCAGCCCGAGCACGGCGAGGCCGAAGCCACCCTGCTCTATACGGTCGCCGGTCGCCGCATCTCGGAGGTGGGCGTGTTCGGCATCCCGGACGTGTACGAAGAGCCGGCCGGCCAGCTCGATTTCGTGTTCGCCCGCGACCTGTGGACCGACTGGAAGCTCAAGGTCCGCCTGCGCAACCTGCTCGATCCGACGATCGAGTTCACCGTGGGCGACCAGATCCGCCGCGAGTACAAGCGCGGCCGGGAGATCGCCGTGACCCTCGAGTGGTCGCCCTGAGCCGCTGTCATCCCACTGCAACCTCGCGGCAATCCGCGCGCAACCGCCCCGACCGACCATGCAAGCCCCGCCTGCGTCCTGCGCCGGCGTCGTTCCCCTCCACTGATCCTCGAGGAACATCCATGACCCTCAAGACCCTCAAGCGCTCCGCGCTCGCGGCGCTGGTCCTCGGCGGCGCGATCGCCGCCCCGGCGCAGGCTGCCTTCATCATCAGCGAAGCGTCCGTCGACGGCGCCTGGTTCAACCCCGCGCAATCCGGTCGCGGCGCCCTGCTGGACTACATCCCGACCGGTGGCGCCAACGGCGTCCTCTTCACCGCCCTGTACACCTTCGACACGACCGGCCAGCCGGTGTGGCTGACCTTGCCGGCGCCGGTCGTCGAGGGGCAGTTCTCGCTGACCAATGTGCCGGTCCAGCGCACGACGGGCGGCGCGTTCGGGACGCAGTCCCCGACCGTGCCCTCGACCCAGATCGGCACGGCCACCATCACCTTCAACAGCTGCGACGACCTTCGCATCTCGCTGACCCTGTCCACGGCCGGCCTTCCGAACCTGCCGGCCAACCAGCCGGTGGAACTGCAGTTCTCTCGCGGCGGCCTCGGTGGCGCGCAGTGCGTGTATACGCAGCCGTTCACCGCCTGCCCGACCGGCACGGTGGCGGTGACCAACCAGCCGCGCACCTGTCGCCTCAGCGGCAACGTGACCTCCAACGTGCGCCTGCCCAACAGCGCGACCTACCTGATCGACGGCAAGGTGCAGATCGGTGCCCCGCTGCAGCAGAACCAGGCGCCGACCGCCACCGGGACGCTGACCATCGAGCCGGGCACGCTGCTGCGCGGTGCCGGTGGTGCGCTGGATTTCCTCGTGGTCAACCCCGGCTCGCGCATCTTCGCCGAAGGCACGGTCGACGCCCCGATCGTGTTCGCCGGTCCGACCGAGACCTCGGGCTCGTGGGGAGGCGTGGTCCTCGCCGGCCTCGCGACCAACAACAACGCCAGCGTCGCCGGCGGCACCGCGGCGTTCGAGGCCGATCCGACCCTGGTCTGGGGCGGCAACAACGACAACGATTCTTCGGGCGTGATGCGCTACGTCCAGATCCGCAACGCGGGTGCGGTCGTTTCCGCGAACGTCGAGCTGAACTCGCTGACGCTCGGCTCCGTGGGCGCGGGCACGGTCCTCGAGTACATCCAGGTCCACAACGGACTGGACGACGGTTTCGAGTTCTTCGGTGGCACCGTGAACGCGAAGTACCTCGTGGTCACCCAGGGCAACGATGACGGCCTCGATTTCGACGTCGGCGGTTACCGCGGCAACATCCAGTACGCCTACGTGCAGGCCGGCAGCAACGCCGACACCGCCGACGGCTCCTGCGTCGAGTCGGACAACAACGCACAGTCGCTGAACGCGACGCCGCGTGCCCGCCCCCGCGTGGCCAACCTGACCTGCGTCGGCAACGCGGCCGCCCCGAACTTCCGCCGCCAGCTGCGCATCCGCCGCGGTTCGGCCGGTGAGTACTTCAACCTGGTGGTGGCCCAGCAGCCCTCGGGCGAGTGCCTGACCGTGTTCGACACCGCGACCTTCGACCAGATCACGGCCAACGCGCTGACCATCCAGGGTTCCTCGCTGCTCGGCTGCGCCACCAACTTCGCCGGCAGCGATGCGGCGAACACCACCCTGGTGACCAACTGGTTCAACAACGGCACCGGCAACAACACGGGGGCGCTCACCGGCAACATCGGCGGGCGTATTCCGACCGTGGGCGGCGCGCTGGACGGCTCGGCCGTGGCCCCGCCGACCGGTGGCGTGTTCGATCGCGTGCCCTACCGCGGCGCCTTCGGTCCCGCCCCGTTCCGCGACTGGACGCTGCGCTGGACCTTCCCCTCGTCGGTCCGTCCGTAAGGAACCCGCGCGGGGCGGCCCATCCGGCCCCGCGCCACGGCTATCGAGGAAGCCGGCCCAGGGACGGGCACTCCTCGGCAGCATTTCTCTCCGACGCCCCGTGGCGTCGTTTGCCACCGCGGCAGTGCAGGATGCATCAAGCGGCAGGGGCCGTCGGCGACGACGGCCCTTTTTTTGGTGGAACCGCGGCGGTGGGCGTTGTGTGGGAGCGGCGCGTGCGCCGCGATACCTTCCGGAATTGCGGCAGCCACCATCGCGCCGCACGCGGCGCTCCCACCGAGCCTTCGCGCCGTCGAAGCGCGGCGAAACGTTTCGGGATTGCGGCATGGTGGGTCGCGCCGTGCGCAGCGCCCCCGCCCAGTCCTCGCTACGTGCGAGCGGCGCGCGCGCCGCGATGCTTTACGGGACTGCGGCCAGGGTGATCGCGCTGCACGCAGCGCACCTGCAGAAAGCTCACCCGGGCGCGCGGTGTCGATCCCTTCTTTCGCCACGCCATCAGGCAGCCCGCCGTGGCAATCCCGCCTCGTACCAGCCCTTGCTGCGGTTGACCACGCGCACCACCAGCAGCATCAGCGGCACCTCGATCAGCACGCCGACCACGGTGGCGAGCGCCGCGCCGGAGTCGAAACCGAACAGGCTGATCGCGGCGGCGACCGCGAGTTCGAAGAAGTTGCTGGCGCCGATCAGGGCCGAGGGACAGGCCACGGCGTGCGATTCGCCGAGCCGGCGGTTGAGCCAGTAGGCAAGCCCTGCGTTGAGCAGCACCTGGATCGTGATCGGCACCGCGAGCAGCGCGATGACCAGCGGCTGGCGCAGGATCGATTCGCCCTGGAAGGCGAACAGCAGCACCAGGGTGGCGAGCAGCGCGGCCACCGACCAGGGGCCGATCGCCGCCAGCGTCCGCTCCAGTGCCTCGCTGCCGCGGCGCAGCAGCGCGCGGCGCCAGGCCTGCGCGATCACCACCGGCACCACGATGTAGAGCAACACGGACACCAGCAGCGTCTCCCACGGCACCACGATCGACGACAGACCCAACAGCAGGGCCACGATCGGCGCGAAGGCGAACACCATGATCGTGTCGTTGAGCGCCACCTGCGAGAGCGTGAACAGCGGATGCCCGCCGGTGAGGCGGCTCCAGACGAAGACCATCGCCGTGCAGGGGGCCGCCGCGAGCAGGATCAGGCCGGCGACATAGGAATCGATCTGCTCCGCCGGCAGCCACGGCGCGAACCACTCGCGGATGAACAGCCAGGCCAGCAGCGCCATCGAGAACGGCTTCACCGCCCAGTTCACGAACAGGGTCACGCCGATCCCGCGCCAGTGCCGGCGCACCTCGTGCAGCGCGCCGAATTCCACCTTCAGCAGCATCGGGATGATCATCACCCAGATCAGCACGCCGACCGGCAGGTTGACGTTGGCGACCTCCATCCGGCCGAGCGCCTGGAACGGCGCGGGGAACCACTGGCCGAGCGCGATGCCGACCGCGATGCACAGCGCGACCCACAGCGTGAGCCAGCGCTCGAAGACGTTCATCGCGACGGCGGGTGTCGTTGCGGCAGGGGCTTGCATCGGGCGTCCTCAGCGCTGGCCGATCGCGACGAGGGCGTCGCGCAGCGCGTCGCGATCCATCGGTTCCAGCGGCAGCGCGAGCAGCTGCAGCATGCGATAGCCCAGCGCCTGGCGCGTGAGTTCGAACGCGCGGCGGCGGCCGGCATCGCCGCCCTCGGCGTGGGAGGGATCCGGATAGCCCCAGTGCACGCGCACCGGCTGCGCATCGCCGGCGCCGATGAACACCGGGCAGGTTTCCGCGGCGGCGCTGTCGCAGACCGTGATCACGATCGACAGCGGCGGCGCGCCGGGCTGCGCGAACGCGTCCCAGGACTTGCTGTGCAGGCCCGCGGTGTCGATGCCGGCGCCCGTGAGCACCTCGAGCGCGAAGGGATTGATGCGACCGCCCGGCGCGCTGCCGGCGCTGTGCGCACGCACGTCGCGGCCGAGGCGCGCGGCCCAGTGGTTGAGCATGGCTTCGGCGAGCACGCTGCGCGCCGAGTTGTGGGTGCACAGGATCAGGACATGGAAAGTCATGGCGGGCGTCGTGGCGGCCGGCGGCGGGCAGGACGGTCGACGACCTTGCGACACGCGCATGTCGGCCGCGTGACGCCGCCGGTGCCGCGCGCTCAGACCGTCTCGGCCAGTTCCAGGTGGGCGCGCAGGACCTGTTCGCCGCTGAACCCCTGTGCGCTGCCGAAGCGTTCGCGCAGCAGGCCGGCGAGCGCGCGCACGCGCGGCGCGTTGTAGTCCTTGCCCTGGCCGAACACCGCGGCGCCGAGGTTGGAGCAGAAGCGGTGCAGGTCGAAGAAGTAGCGTTCCTGGCCGTCGGTGAGGAACTTCAGCACGGGCGGACCGCTGTCGCTGCCGCCGAGCGGGCGGTGGCTGCGCATCTCGCGCTCGGCGGCCAGCCGGGCCGCGCTGGCGGCGAACTCGGCGAAGCGCTCGCCGACGTTGGCGGTGTCGAGGTCGGAGGCGATCAGCGCGAGCTTCACCGCGCGCACCACCATCGGATCGTCGCGCCAGCCGGCCATCGCCTGGTCGAGCGCGGTTTCGAGGTGCGGCGCCAGCGGACCGCCGGTGTGGATCACCTCGGCCGGGTTGAACGCGGGCTGCCGCGGGCTGGCGTCGAACGTGCTGCCGGCGATCATCACTTCCAGCGCGACGAACAGGTCGCGGTCGGCGCCGGGGTCGAAGCCGGCCGCGAGCAGGATGCGATGGGTCTCGGCCATGCTGGCGGCTTCGTTGCTGCCGATGCCGTGGCGGAAGCGGTGGTCCTCGCGCTGGCGCAGGTCGTGGCAGGTGGCGAACAGTGACAGCGCCAGCCAGTCACGGCCGGGCAGGGCGACCACGCCTTCCTGGCCGAGCACGCGGCCGAGGCGGCGATCGAGGATTTCCAGCGCGTGGTCTTCGTTGTGGTAGTCGTGGAAGTCGTCGCCGAAGGTGCCATGGCGCAGGCCGAGCCGAGCCAGCGCGAGCAGCACTGCGTTCTCGGCGCGCTCCAGGTAGGCCTGTGCACCCTCGCCATAGACGTCGTGGTAGATCGCGCGCCGTCGGCGCAGCAAATGCGGGACGTCGGGGCGCCGGTCGGCGATCAGGCGCCGCGCGCTGTCCGGGTCGGGCAGTTGGCGCTCGACCGCATCCGGCGGGAAATCCTCGGCGAGTCCGGTGATCAAGCGCGGTCGGCGGGCGGCTGGGGTGGCCGGAGTATAGGGGTGGCGGATTTGTGAAGGGAATTGGGCGGAGCGGGGCTGGCCCGATCGCAGAGTGGCTGCGGCGGGATTGAAGAGCTCGCGGCGCACGCGCCGCTCCCACAGTTTTCGGCACAGTCTTCGGTTTGGTGGTGCCCCTGTGGCCTCGCCCCGGCGGTTGCCATGGGCTGGGGCCGGCGGTTGTGGGAGCGCCGCGTGCGGCGCGATGGGGTGGCGGGTGCGGTGGGTGTGGCGAGATTGAAGAGCTCGCGGCGCACGCGCCGCTCCCACAGGTTGGTGGCGGGCGTGCCGCTCCCACAGTTTCGACGTGCACGTGCCGCTCCCGCAGGTTCGCGGTGGACGGCGGTTGCGAGGGGTGGCGCCGGCGGTTGTGGGAGCGCCGCGTGCGGCGCGATGGGACTGGCGGTCGCAGCCCGCTCAGAGCCAGATCGCATTCCAGTAAGGGTAATCGCCTGCGCGCGAGACCAACCCGGCGCGGATCGGGTTCGCGATCACGTATCGGGCCGTCGACCGCAGGTCCTCGTCGGCGCGTAGTGCGCGGTCGTGGAAGCCTCGTTCCCACAGCGCGCCGGACCGGCCCGCTGCTTGGTTCACGGCGGCTGCGATCGATGATTTCAGGTGTTGGACCACCCGCGGCAGGGTGTGCGCCGGGCCGAGTTCGACCAGCGCGTGAAGGTGGTCGGGCATCAAGACCCAGCACTGCAGGCGCGCATCGAGGGCGCACGACGGCATGAGGGTCTGGCGCGCGGCCGCCGCGGCCAGATCGGGGTCGGCGAACCAGGGTCTGCGGTCGCGGGTGATGGTGGTCACCAGGTAGATGCGGCCCGGTTCGGACCAGCGGCCGCGACGCAGCGCCTCGGAGCCTGGGCGACGCGGTGGCGTGGTTGGAGCGTCCATCGTTCGGTTTCCTTCCATGGGTTGAGAAGATCGCGCCGCCATACCCGAGGCCGTCGCGTCGAGGCTCACAACAACCCCCGCTCCGCCATCGACAGCGGCTGCTCGTCGCCGACCACGAAGTGGTCGAGCACGCGCACGTCGATCAGGGCCAGTGCGTCGGCGAGGCGGCGCGTGATGGCGACGTCGGCCGCGCTCGGCTCGCAGATGCCGGACGGGTGGTTGTGCGCGCAGATGATCGCCGCCGCGTTGTGCGACAGGGCGCGGCGCACCACTTCGCGCGGGTGCACCGAGGCGCCGTCGATGGTGCCGCGGAACATCTCCTCGGCGGCGATCACGCGGTGCCGGTTGTCGAGGAACACGCAGGCGAAGACCTCGTAGGGATAGGGCCGCAGCCAGGCGCGCAGGAAGGCGGCGCTGTCGCGCGGGCTGGACAGGGTCGCGCCGCGCGCGCAGGCCGATTCGAGCGCGCGCCGCGACAGCTCGGCCGCCGCGCGCAGTTGCGCGTGCTTGGCCGGGCCCATGCCTGGCGCCGCGATGACGTCGGGTTCGGCGGCCGCCAGCAGCCCGGACAGTCCGCCGAAGCGCGCGATCAGCCGCTGCGCGAGGTCGAGCGCGCTGGCGCCGCGGTGGCCGGTGCGCAGGAACAGCGCCAGCAGTTCGGCGTCGGAGAGGGCGCCGGGGCCGAGGCGCGCGAGGCGCTCGCGGGGGCGGTCGTGGGCGGGCAGGTCGTGGATGCGCATGGCCCATCGTCGCCGCGATCCGCGACGCCGTCGGCCGGCATCGGGCGCGCGATGGGGTAATCTTGCGTCGCGACGACGCGTCGGAGATGGCTTACGTGGGCACGCTCGAAGGCACCAGGGTCCTGCTCGGCGTCAGCGGCGGCATCGCCGCCTACAAGGCGGCCGACCTCGTACGTCGCCTGCGCGACGCGGGCGCCGAGGTGCGCGTGGTGATGACCGCCGGCGCGCGCCAGTTCGTCACGCCCGCGACCTTCCAGGCCCTCAGCGGCCACCCGGTGCGCAGCGACCTGTGGGACCCGGCGGCGGAAGCCGCGATGGGCCACATCGAACTCGCGCGCTGGGCGGAGATCGTGCTGGTCGCCCCGGCCAGCGCCAACACGCTGGCGCGGCTCGCCCACGGGCTCGCCGACGACCTGCTGTCGACTCTGTGCCTCGCCACCAGCGCGCCGCTGATGGTCGCGCCGGCGATGAACCAGCAGATGTGGGCCCATCCGGCCACCCAGGCCAATGTCGCCACCCTCGGCGCGCGCGGGGTCGTGCTGCTCGGGCCCGACAGCGGCGGCCAGGCCTGCGGCGAGTTCGGCGCCGGCCGCCTGGTCGAGCCGCCGGCGATCGTCGAGCGCCTCGCCGCGCTGCGTGCGCCCGGCGTGCTGGCCGGTCGCGTGGTGGTGGTCAGCGCCGGGCCGACCTTCGAGGACGTCGATCCGGTGCGCTTCATCGGCAACCGCAGTTCGGGTCGGATGGGCTTCGCGATCGCGGCCGCCGCGGCGGCGGCCGGGGCCGAGGTGCGGCTGGTGGCCGGCCCCGTGCACCTGCCGACTCCAGCGCGGGTGGCGCGCCGCGACGTGCGCAGCGCGCGCGAGATGCACGCGGCGGTGCTGGCCGCGGTGGCGGGCGCGGACGCCTATGTCGGCGCCGCCGCGGTGGCCGATTTCCGGCCCGCCGTGGCCGCCCCGGACAAGATCAAGAAGACCGACGGCGCGCCCGCGCCGACCCTGCTGCTGGAGCGCACCGAGGACATCCTCGCCGCGGTGGCCGCGCTGCCGGCGCGACCGTTCTGCGTCGGCTTCGCGGCCGAGACCGGCGATGTCGAGGCCTATGCGCGCGGCAAGCTGCAGCGCAAGCGGGTGGACCTGGTCTGCGCCAACCGGGTGGGTGCGCCGGGCGAGGGATTCGACGCCGACGACAACGCCCTGCTGGTGCTGGGGCCGGACGGCTTCCGGCTCGACCTCGGGCGTGCGCCCAAGGCGGTGCTCGCCACCCGGCTGGTGGAACTCATCGCACAGCGGCTGCCGGCGCCGCGCGCGGCCGGAGCGCGCGCATGATCGAGGTCGAACTGAAGGTGCTCGACCCGCGGATCGGCGCCGAATGGCCGCTGCCCGCGCACGCCACGCCGGGCAGCGCCGGCATGGACCTGCGGGCCTGCCTCGATGCGCCGCTGGAACTGGCGCCGGGTGGCACCGCGCTGGTGTCGTCCGGCATCGCGATCCACCTCGCCGACCCCGGGTACGCGGCGGTGGTGCTGCCGCGTTCGGGGCTCGGCCACAAGCACGGCCTGGTGCTGGGCAACCTCGTCGGCCTGATCGATTCCGATTACCAGGGCCCGCTGATGGTCTCGTGCTGGAACCGTTCGCAGGTCCCCTTTACCATCGCGCCGGGAGAGCGGATCGCCCAACTGGTCGTGGTCCCGGTGGCGCGAGCGAGCTTCCGCGTGGTCGATGCCTTCGTCGACAGCGCGCGCGGCGCCGGCGGCTTCGGACACACCGGGCGCAGCTGAGCCAGGCGACGCCGGTCCGCGTGGATCGGCGCCGTCCGCCCGACCGCTCCTTCCGCAACCGCCAAGGATCCGCACCGCGTGGCCCGCAAGCAGACAGCCCTCGAAGCCGCCCAGGCCCGCGATTCCGGCGGCAACAACGCGCGCCAGCTCGGCCTGACGGTGGGCCTCGCGCTGGCGCTCGCCGCCGGCATCGCCTGCCTGGTGCAGGCGGTGCAGGTCTGGCGCGAGGACATGACCGCCGCCAGCCTGCTGCGCGAGCGCACCGCCGCCGTGGCCGACCTCACCGCGCAGGTCGCCACCGCGCAGGCGGAGCTGCGCAAGGCCCTCGACGACGCGGACGTGCGCGCCGCGCTCGCCGGCCAATCGTTCGCCGCCGCCGAAGCGCGCCTGCGCCAGTTGCGCCCCGACATCACGCGCATCGAGTTCTACCCGCCGGAACTGCCGCAACTGATCGAGGCCGACCTGCAGAAGTTCGGCTACGGCCGCGCCAACATGCTGGCCGAGGCGCGCGACGCCGGCGGCACCGCGCGCGCCCACCTGCAGCGCGACGACGACGACCGCCTGCTGCTGGCGCTGGCGCAGGCGGTGCGCGACGGCGAGCGCGTGGTGGGCTTCGCCTATGCCTTCGTGCCCGGCGAGGCCCTGGCCGAGCGCATCGAACGGCTCGCCTTCGGCAGCGGCCGGCTGATCCTCAAGCAGGGTGTGCTGGGCGCGCCGATGGCGTCCTCGGGCGGCGGCGGCAGCGGCGGCGAGGATCCTTCGCTGCCGATCCCGCAGAGCATCCTGGCGGTCGCGCTGCAGCGCGCCGACTACTTCAAGCTCGGCGACGTGCTGCCGGTGGTCGACTCGCGCAGCGCGATCGGCATGGGCATCGCGGGTATCCTGCTGCTGCTGCTGTTCGGCCTGGTCGCGGTGCTGCGCGCGCGCGCCAGCGGCAAGCCGATCAGCGGCGCGGCCGCCGCGGCCAGCGGCCTGCTGGACCGCCTCAAGCCTGCCGCCAAGCCCAGCACCGACGAGATCATGCCCGCCATGCAGCCCACCAAGGCGGGATCCAGGGACGCCGCGCCGGCCAAGGCGGCGCCGAAGCCGGCGACATCGAACGCGGTCGATCGCAGCATCTTCCGCGCCTACGACATCCGTGGCGTGGTCGGCGAGACCCTGACCGGCGACGTCGCGCGCCTGATCGGACGCGCGGTGGGCAGCACGGTTCGCGAGCGCGGCCTTTCCGAAGTCGTGGTCGGCCGCGACGGCCGCCTGTCCGGCCCCGACCTCGCGGCGGAGTTGATCAAGGGCCTGCGCCAGTCCGGCTGCGACGTGATCGACATCGGCGCTGTGCCCACGCCGGTGCTGTACTTCGCGACCTACCACCTCAACGCCGGTTCCGGCGTGATGGTGACCGGCAGCCACAACCCGCCGGAGTACAACGGATTCAAGATCGTGGTCGGCGGCGAGACGCTGGCCGAGGACGCGATCCAGGCGCTCTACCAGCGCATCACGGATGGCCGCTTCGCCAGCGGCACCGGCGGCCTGCAGGTGATGGACATCGCCGACGACTACGTCGAGCGCATCACCGGCGACGTGCAGAGCGATCGCCGCCTGAAGGTCGTGGTGGACGCCGGCAACGGCATCGCCGGCGCGATCGGCCCGCGCGTGCTCGACGGCATCGGCGCCGAGGTGGTGCCGCTGCACTGCGACGTCGACGGCACCTTCCCCAACCACCACCCCGACCCGAGCGATCCGGAGAACCTGCAGGACCTGATCATGTCGGTCAAGCGACTCGGCGCCGACGTCGGCCTGGCCTTCGACGGCGACGGCGACCGCCTCGGCGTGGTCACCGCCAGCGGCGAGATCATCTACCCCGACCGCCTGCTGATGCTGTTCGCGATCGACGTGCTCAACCGCAATCCGGGCGCGACGGTGATCTACGACGTCAAGTGCACCGGCCACCTGCAGGACGTGATCCTGCGCAACGGCGGCAGCCCGGTGATGTGGAAGACCGGGCACTCGCTGATCAAGGCCAAGATGCGCGAATCGGATGCCGAGCTCGCCGGCGAGATGAGCGGCCACTTCTTCTTCCGCGAGCGCTGGTTCGGCTTCGACGACGGCATCTACGCCGCCGCGCGCCTGCTCGAGATCCTCGGTGGTTCCGGCCGTCCGCCGCAGGAGATGTTCGACGAACTGCCCAAGGGTGTGTCGACGCCGGAACTCAAGATCACGATGGCGGAAGGCGAGCACTACGCCTTCATCGCGAAGTTCCGCGACACCGCGACCTTCCCCGGCGCGCGGGTGTCGAACATCGACGGCGTGCGCGCGGACTTCCCCGACGGCTGGGGCCTGGTGCGCTGCTCCAACACCACGCCCAGCCTGGTGCTGCGCTTCGATGCCGACAGCGCCGAGGCGCTGGCGCGCATCCAGGACGTGTTCCGCACCCAGTTGCTGGCGCAGGCGCCGGATCTGAAGCTGCCGTTCTGAGGCCCGCGCGCGTCGCGAGGTTCTCGACCTTGCCGCAGCCCGATCGCGCTGCACGCAGCGCTCCCACACGCCCCCTCGCTGCTCGCGATGAAGGCGTCGTGGGAGCCGGTTCCACCGACGACTGCGGCGATCGGGTGTATCGCAGTCGCCGCTGAAGCGGCTCCCACCGGGTCCGCGGTCGCTGCGGACTTACCCCGCTGCTGGACCGGTGGTGGGAGCCGGTTGCACCGGCGACTGCGGCGATCGGTTGTGCCGCAGTCGCCGCTGA
>JAJTHZ010000022.1 GCA_021299185.1 Lysobacteraceae bacterium
CCGTCAAGCGCGGACCCCTGGACGACCGAGAAGCGCAGGGCACCGCGCGCCAGGAAGGCGCGCGGCGGACCGCCGGGGGTGTGTTGGAGGTGCAGGAGGCCTTGCACAAGCAAGATCTCCTGCTCGCGCCGCGGCAGCGGCGCGAAACGCTCTGTCGCTTGCGACGACAGAACAACCCAGCACGCAAGACGCCAGCGGCAGAATCGAGACGTGGCGGTCGCGCGCAAGCGCGCTCCTACGGGTGAAGCAGCGGTGCGAAACGGATCGTCGGTTGCGGCAGCAACACAGCCCCGCGCACAAAACGCCAGCGGCAAGATCGAGACGTGGCGGTCGCGCGCAAGCGCGCTCCTACAGGTGAAGCGGCGGCGCGAAACGCTGTGGCGATGGCGACGACAGAACAACCCCGCACGCAAGACGCCTGCGCCAAGATCGGGACGTGGCGGTCGCGCGCAAGCGCGCTCCTACGGACGACCGTCCCCTCGCGTCCTCCCGCACGAAGACCGCGACGTCGCACGGCGCGCCACGACCCCGCATCGCGAACACCCCGGCCGAAGGCAAGCCCGGAAACGAAGAAGCCGGGCATGAGCCCGGCTTCCTCGATCCCGCTGCACGTCGCGCCATCGCGTGGCGCGACGCCGGTCCACGCGATCAGAACCGCGCGCTGAACTCCACGCCCCACACCCGCGGCTCGTTGATGAAGCCGGTGAGGTTGTTGAAGTCGATGCCGCCGACCACGCGGATCTGGTTGGTGATGTTGCGCGCGAACACCGAGGCGTCGTACTGGCCGCCGTTCCAGTTGCGGCCGATGCGCAGGCCACCCTCGGTCAGCGACTTGCCGGTGTACTCGGCCGACTCATACAGGAAGAAGTTGACCTCGCTGCGGTGCGCCCAGTCGGTGAACACGTACCACTCGCCGTCCTCGACCGGGATCGAGTAGCGCGCGGTGATGTTGCCGATCCACTTCGGCGCCTGCGGCAGCGGGTTGCCGTCGATCGACACCAGGCCGGCGCTGGGGCCACGCGGGTCCTGCACCGTGCAGCCCGAGCCGCAGGGCTGGACGAACAGGTTCGGGTCGTCGATCTCGGTGTCGTTGTACGAGGCGCCGACCGTCACCAGCAGGTTGTCGGTCAGGTAGGCGTCGAAGTCGAGCTCGAAGCCCTGGCCGTTGGTGCGCTCGGCGTTGACGAGGGTGTTGAAGTTGGCCGCGCCGCCGACCGCGGTGAGCTGCTGGTCGTCGACGCGGTAGTCGAACACCGTGAAGCCGAGGCGGGCGCGGCGATCCCACAGGTCGGCCTTCACGCCGGCCTCGATCGAGGTGATGGTCTCCTCGTCGGCCACCGAGATCGAGTCGCCGAACAGGATGCGGCCCTGGATCGACGGCGCGCGGAAACCACGCGCGATGCGGCCGAACACGTTGACGTCGTCGTTGAACGCGTAGACCAGGCTCACGTCGCCGCTGACGTCGCTCGCGCTCGGGTTCGCTTCCAGCGGGCCGATCGGACGGCCGCCGATCGGCGACTGGAAGCGCCGCGCGCTGAAGTCCTTCTCGTCGCGCGTGTAGCGCAGGCCGCCGCGCAGGGTCAGGGCCTCGCTGAAGTCGTACTCGCCGGAGCCGTACACGGCCCACGCCTTGTTCTGCTGGTCCTGCTGCGCGAAGCCGTTCTGGCGGCCGCCGGCCAGCGTGTCGAACGAGAACGAGTCGATCGTGATGTCCTCGTGGAAGTAGAACACGCCCGCCTGCCAGTCGAACGCGCCCCACTCATTGGACTCGAAGCGCACTTCCTGGGTCAGCTGCGAGTGGTCGGACAGGCCGTCGGCCGACTCCGCCGGGAACGGGATGAAGCCGGGGCCGAAGGGCGGCGCGAACGACGCGCCGAAGCCGCCGTCGATGTCGCCGCGACCGAGGAAGTCGAGCGTTTCGTAACCGGTGATCGAATAGGCGCTGACCGAACCCAGATCCCAGCGCAGGCGCGCGCTCGCACCCCAGGCGTCGAGTTCCTGGCCGTTGTTGCCGTCGATGGCGATCTCGTCTTCGTTGAAGCCCGACACCAGGCTGTTGCTGCCGCGCTGGATGATGTTGGCGCGGAACAGGCGCGAGGTGCCGTCGAGGCTGCGCGCATGCCAGTTGAACAGCGCGTCGAAGTCCTCGCTCGGCGCGTACAGGGCCTGCAGGCGCATGGCGAACTCGCGGTAGCCCTCGAGCTCGTCGACCTTGGCGTTGGGGGCCACGTTGTCGACCCAGTCGTCGCGGCGCTGGTAGACCATCGCCGCGCGCACCGACACCGTGTCGCTGACGCCGCCGCCGGCCGCGGCCTCGGTGTTGAAGGTGCCGAAGCGGCCGTAATTGCCGCGGATGTAGGCGTCGAACTCCTGGCTCGGCTTGCGCGACTCGAACTTGATCACGCCGGCCGGGGTGTTGCGGCCGAACAGCGTGCCCTGCGGGCCGCGCAGCATCTCGATGCGGTCGAGGTCGAACACCGGGAAGCCCTTGAGGATCGGGTTCTCCTGCACGACTTCGTCGTAGACCAGCGACACCGGCTGCGACGCGTTGAGGTCGAAGTCGGCGTTGCCGAGGCCGCGGATGTAGAAGCGCGGGAAGGTGCGGCCGAACGAGGATTCGATCTGCAGGCTGGGCAGGCGCGCACTGAGGAAGCGGATGTCGTCGCCGGCGGCACCGATGTTGAGCAGCTTCTCCGGTTCCACCGTGGTCACCGCGATCGGCACCTTCTGCACGTCTTCCTCGCGACGCTGCGCGGTGACGGTCACCGCCTCCAGCTGCGCGGACTTGGCGCCTTCCTGCGGGTCGGGCTCCGGCGCCGGATCAGGCGCGGCGACGGCGAAGCCCATCGGCAGCGCGAGCGCGACCGCGAGCGCGAGGCGATTGCGGGCGATGCCCGCCGGGACGTTGCGGGAATTGCTGGGTGCCATGCTGGATTCCTCGGTGGTGGTGGCGGGACGGCGCCGGCTCGCGGAAGCTGCCCCGGGTCGATCGGATCAACGACCGGAAAGCCCGCTGCGTCCGCGACCTGCGGGCGCTGGCGTGCTGGCGTTCCGGAACCCCTCGGTGCAGACCGGCCGCGCGGTCGAATTGTTACAACGGCGTTAAGCGACCGGCGCAGGGTAATGCGATTCGATCGAGCAGGAAAGGGCCATCCGTACGGTTCTTGTCATCATCGGGTGAAGCACAATGCCGGCTGTCACAGGACCCGCCCGATGCCGCCGCTCACAATCCTCTGGCACAGCCGAACGGGTGGGACCGAAGCCATGGTGGATGCGCTGGTCGACGGCGCGTCCGCCGCAGCCCCGGACGTGCCGATCCGGCGCCTGCACGCCGCGGCGGCCGACGCACGCGCCGCGCTCGATGCCGGCGTGCTGGTGTTCGCCACCCCGGAGAACCTCGCCGCGATGAGCGGCGTGCTCAAGGACTGGTTCGACCGCACCTACTACGACCTGCTCGACCGCACGAACGGCAAGCCCTACGCGCTGCTGGTCTGCGCCGGCTCCGACGGCCACAACGCGATCCGGCAGATCGAGCGCATCGCCACCGGACTGCGCCTGCGCCGGGTGGCGGACCCGCTGCTGGTCAACGTCGGCGCGCAGTCGCCGCAGGCGATCCTGGTGCACAAGGTGCTGCCGGAGTCCGAACTCGCGCGCTGCCGCGAACTCGGCGCCACGCTGGCCGCCGGCATGGCGATGGGGATCTGGTGACGCGGCATGGCATCGACAGCGCGCGCCGCACCCTGGGCCGGGGCGCATTGAAGGCGCTGTGGGAGCCGGCTTCGCCGGCGACAGCCGCGACCGGGCCGCGCTGCGGTCTCCGCTGAAGCGGCTCCCGCAGGGCCCCGCGCGAGGGTCTCAGTGGTGGTGGTCGCCCGGCCCGTGCACGTGGCCGTGCGCGACCTCCTCGTCGGACGCCGCGCGCACCTCGGTCACCTCGATCGCGAAGTTGAGGTGCTCGCCGGCCAGCGGATGGTTGCCGTCGACGGTCACGGTGTCGGCGGTAACGCGCGTGACCGTCACGTGCTGCACGCCTTCCGGCGAGCGCGCGGTGAACTGCATGCCGGGCTCGATGGTGTCGACGCCGGCGAAGGCCGCGCGCGGGACGTCCTGCACCAACTGCGGATGGTGTGCGCCATAGCCTTCCTCGGGCACGACGCGCACCTGGAACGCATCACCGGCGCCGCGGCCGGCCATCGCCTTCTCCAGCCCGGGCACGATGTTCCCCGCGCCGTGCAGGTAGGTCAGCGGCTCGCGGCCGCGCGACGAATCGAGCACCTCGCCGGCGTCGTTGGTGAGCGTGTAGTGGAACGAGGCGACGGTGCGGGCGGCGATCTGCATGGGCTCTTCCTGCGGGCGGGGGAGGCGCGGCGCGGGCGCGCCTCCCGCACACGGTAGCGCCGCGGCGCCAGCGCGGCAAACCATACGCCGCGCAGTGCCGGCAGGGCGCGGCGCGGCTACGCTTGACGCCTCCCGGATCGCTGGATCGGACATGGCCTCGTTCAAGTCGTTGCGCATCGAGCAGCCCGCCGCGGGTATCGGCGAGCTGGTGCTGGCCGGCCCCGGCCGCGGCAACCCGATGGGGCCGGACTTCTGGCAGGAACTGCCGGCCGCGGTGGCGGCGCTGGAGAACGACGCGGCGCTGCGCGCGGTGGTGGTGCGCGGCGACGGCGGGCATTTTTCCTACGGCCTCGACCTCGCCGCGATGGGCGCGCAGATCGGCCCCATCCTCGGTGACGGCGCGGAGGGCCGCCCGCGCATCGTCGACCTCGCGCGCCGCATGCACCTCGGCTTCGCCGCGATCGCCGCCAGCCGCCTGCCCTTCGTCGCCGCGATCGACGGCTGGTGCATCGGCGCCGGCATCGAGCTGGCCTGCGCCTGCGATCTGCGGATCGCGTCGCAGGGTGCGCGCTTCGCGCTGCGCGAGGTCAAGGTCGGCATCGTGCCCGACCTCGGCGGCATCCAGCGCCTGCCGCACCTGGTCGGCGAGGGCTGGGCGCGCCGGCTGGCGCTGACCGGCGCCGAGCTGGACGCAGCCACCGCGCTGCGCATCGGGCTGGTGGAGGATCTCGCTGCCGACGGCGCGGCCACGCTGGCCGCGGCGTACGCGCTGGCCGCCGCCATCGCCGCCAATCCGCCGCTGGTGGTGGCCGGCATCAAGCAGGTGATGAACGCCCGGCTGGCCGGCGCGGTGGCCGACGGCAACCGCGAGGCCGCCACCCTCAACGGCATGCTGATGCAATCGGAGGACTTCGCCGAAGCGATGCGCGCCTTCATGGAGAAGCGCGAGCCCGCCTTCCGCGGGCGCTGACGCGATGGTCCTGCACGCACCGCGCATCGTCGTGGTCGGCGGCGGGCCCGCCGGCCTGATGGCCGCCGAAAGCGCGGTCGCGGCGGGCGCCACGGTGGACGTGTTCGAGGGCAAGGCCTCGGTCGGGCGCAAGTTCCTGGTCGCCGGCAAGGGCGGGCTCAACCTCACCCATGCCGACCCGTTCGAACGCTTCGTGCAGCGCTACGGGGCGCGCGCCGAACCGGTCGCCCGCTGGCTGCGCGCCTTCGATGCCGGCGCACTGCGCGCCTGGGCGAAGTCGCTGGGCGTGGAGACTTTCGTCGGCAGTTCCGGGCGCGTGTTCCCGTCCGACCTGAAGGCCGCCCCGCTGCTGCGCGCCTGGCTGCGGCGGCTGCGTGCGTCCGGCGTGTCGATCCACGCGCGCCACCGCTGGAGCGGCTGGCGCGAGGAGGGTTCGCTCGCCTTCGACACGCCCGCGGGTCCCTTCCACGCGCAGGCCGACGCCGTGGTGCTGGCGCTCGGCGGCGGCTCCTGGCCGCAGCTCGGCTCGGATGGCGCCTGGGTGCCGTGGTTGCGCGCGCACGGCGTCGAAGTGGCCGACCTCGCGCCCTCGAACTGCGGGTTCGACGTGGCGTGGAGCGCGCCGTTCGCGCAGCGCCACGCCGGCGCGCCGCTCAAGCGCGTGGTCGCGCGGGCGGTCGATGCCGATGGGCACGCGCACGAACAAGCGGGCGAATGCGTGGTGACCGCGACCGGCCTCGAAGGGCAACTGGTCTATGCCCTGTCGGCGCCGCTGCGCGAGGCGCTGGCCGCCCACGGCACCGCGCGCCTCGTCTTCGACCTCGTCCCGCAGCGCAGCGCCGACGAACTCGCCGCGCGGCTGGCGCGCCCGCCCGGTTCACGCAGCCTCACCGAGCACTGGCGGCGCAGCGCCGGCATCGATCCCGTGCGCGCCGGGCTGGTGATCGAGGCGCTCGGCCGCGAGGGCGCGCGCGACCCCGCTGCCGTGGCCCGCGTGCTCAAGGCGCTGCCGGTCGACCTGCTGCGCCCGCGCCCGATCGCGGAGGCGATCAGCAGCGCCGGCGGGGTGGCCTTCGACGCGCTCGACGAGCACCTGATGCTGCGCAACCTGCCCGGCGTGTTCTGCGCCGGCGAGATGCTGGACTGGGAGGCGCCGACCGGTGGCTACCTGCTCACCGCCTGCTTCGCCAGCGGCCGGCTGGCCGGTGCGGCGGCGGCGAATTGGGCCCGCGCGTCGCACGGCGCGAAGGCCGTCGCGAACCGGCGATCGCAGGCGCCGCATTGATCGACAGGGCGTCGCGGCCCGGTCGCGGCGCCGATAGGCCGGCGGGCGGCCACGGCTCACCCGCCGGCCTGCGACTCCAGCAGCGTCCAGCGCTCGAAGGCGACGTCGAGTTCCCGCTGCGCCTGCGCGGCCCGCGCGTGGTGGGCGGCGATCTCCGCCTGCGGCAGGCGGTAGAACGCAGGCTCCGCGGCGCGCGCGGCGAGCGTCGCGATCTCCCGCTCCAACGCCTCGATCCGCGCGGGCAATTCCTGCAGCTCGCGGCTTTCCTTGAAGCCGAGACGCTTGCGCGCCGGTGCGGCCGGTGCGGGTGCCGTCGGCGGCACGGCGGGCGCCGGAGCGACCTGCGTCGACGCCGGCGCGGCGCCGCGATTCGGCGCGGCGGGCCGCTGGCGCAGCCAGTCGCTGTAGCCGCCGACGTACTCCCCGACCCGCCCCTCGCCCTCCATCACCACCGTCGAGGTGACCACGCGATCGAGGAACTCACGGTCGTGGCTGACCAGCAGCAGGGTGCCCGGCCATTCGGCGAGCAGGTCCTCCAGCAGTTCCAGCGTCTCCACGTCGAGGTCGTTGGTGGGCTCGTCCATCACCAGCAGGTTGGCCGGCTGCGCGAACAGCTTCGCCAGCAGCAGCCGGTTGCGCTCGCCGCCGGACAGCCGCGTGATCGGCGCTCGCGCCCGTTCCGGGGTGAACAGGAAATCCTGCAGGTAGCCCAGCACGTGCTTGCGGCGACCGCCGACCTCGATCGATTCGCGCCCTTCGGCCACGTTGTCGAGCGCATTCCAGTCCTCGCGCAGCGTCGCGCGGTACTGGTCGAAGTACGCCACCGCGAGCCCCGTGCCCTGGCGCACCTCGCCGGCCTGCGGAGCCAGTTCACCGAGCAGCAGGCGGATCAGGGTCGTCTTGCCGATGCCGTTGGGACCGACCAGTCCGATCCGGTCGCCACGCCACACGGTGAGGTCGAGGCCATCGACGATCAGCCGGTCGCCGTGGGCGAAGCGCACGCCACGCGCCTCGATCACCTTGCGCCCGGACTGCCCGGCCTGCGCCAGTTCGATCCGCGCCTCGCCGACCTGCTCGCGGCGCGCGGCGCGCTCGCGGCGCAACGCTTCCAGCCGCTTCACGCGGCCGGCGTCGCGCACGCGGCGGGCCTTGATGCCCTGCCGGATCCAGACTTCCTCCTGCGCGAGAAGCTTGTCGAAACGCGCGTTCTCCTGCGCCTCGGCGTGCAGCCGCTCGTCGCGGCGGCGCAGGTAGTCGTCCCAGTCGCCCGGCCACGAGGTCAGGCGCCCGCGGTCGATCTCGACGATGCGGGTGGCCAGCGCGCGCAGGAAGCGCCGGTCGTGGGTCACGAAGACCAGGCACCCGCGCCACTCGCGCAGCACGCCCTCCAGCCATTCGATCGCCGCCAGGTCGAGGTGGTTGGTCGGCTCGTCGAGCAGCAGCACCTCGGGCTCGGCGACCAGCGCGCGCGCCAGCAGCACGCGGCGCTTCATGCCGCCGGACAGGGCGTCGAAACGGGCCTCGCCGTCGAGCGCCATCCGGGTCAGCACCGCGTCCGCGCGGCGATCGGCGTCCCAGCCGCGCAGGGCCTCGATGCGCGCCTGCACCGCGGCCATGGCGTCGGCGTCGAAGTCCGCGGCATGGCTGAGCTGGTGGAACCGCGCCAGCAGGACGCCGAGTTCGCCGAGCCCGCCGGCCACCATCTCGAACACCGTGCCGCCGAGGTCGCTCGGCACTTCCTGCGGCAGTTCCGCGACGCGCACGCCCGACTGCCGCTTAATCACGCCGGCGTCGGGGGCCTGGTGGCCGGCCAGCAGGCGCAGCAGGGTCGACTTGCCGGCGCCGTTGCGCCCGATCAGGGCGATGCGTTCGCCGGCATCGAGCGACAGGTCGACCTGTTCGAGCAGCAGCGGGCCGCCGACGCCGAGGTCGACGCCCTGGAGGACGAGAAGGGGCATCGCGGGATTCTACCTGCGGGTCGCGTGATGCGCGGCTGCGCGGCGCACGCGGTCAGGACGGCGTCGGCGCATCCGATGCGCCGCCGCAGGGTTTGCGCTCGCCGCAGCCGCTGCAACCGGACGCCTGCGGCAAGCGCACCGTCGGAGCCGGCGCAATGCGCCGGCCCAGCGCCCGCAGGCGCGGCCCGCGCGTGGGCCGAAGCAGCGCGAGCGCGAGCCGACGCCGCAACGCGGCGGCCACGCCCGGGGCCTGCCGCCGCACGACGTACGCCGTGCTCGCGGCCACCGCGAGCCCGACCACGCCCCATTGCAGCGCCAGCCCGGCGTTCATCCGAACACCCACGAGGCCACCTGGTAGGTCGCGAACGCGGCCAGCCAGGCCAGCGCGAACAGGTAGGCCGTGGCGATGCCGGCGTGCTTCCAGCCATTGGTCTCGCGCTTGATCACGGCGATGGTCGACAGGCACATCGGCGCGTAGATGTACCAGACCAGCAGCGACAGTCCGGTCGCGATCGACCATTCGCTGGCCACGATGCCGGACAACTGCGCCGACAGCGCGTCGTCGCTGGCCGCCTGCAGGGCGTACACGGTGCCGAGCGCCGATACCGCCACCTCGCGCGCCGCGAGGCCCGGCAGCAGTGCGATGCAGATCTCCCAGCCGAAGCCCAGCGGCGCGAACAGCGGCTGGATCGCATGGCCGATCATGCCGGCGAAGGAATGGTCGATCGCCGCCCCGGTGGCGCCGTCCGGCGGCGCGGGGAACGACGACAGGAACCACAGCAGCACGGTCAGCGCGAGGATGATGGTGGTGACCCGGCGCAGGAAGATGCGCGCGCGCTCCCACAGGCCGATCGCGAGGTCGCGCCAGTGCGGCAGGCGCCAGGACGGCAGTTCCAGCAGCAGCGCATGCTCGCCGTCGCGGCGCCGCGCACGCTTCATCACCCACGACACCAGCAGCGCGCTGGCGATGCCCGCGAGGTACAGCGCGAACAGCACCAGCCCCTGCAGGTTGAACCAGCCCGCCACCTCGCGCCGCGGCACGAAGGCGCCGATCAGCAGGGTGTAGACCGGCAGGCGCGCCGAGCAGGTCATCAGCGGCGCGACCAGGATGGTGGCGAGCCGGTCGCGCGGATCCTGGATCGAACGCGTGGCCATGATGCCCGGGATCGCGCAGGCGAAACTCGACAGCAGCGGGATGAACGAGCGGCCGCTCAGGCCCGCGCCGTCCATCAGGCGGTCGAGCAGGAAGGCCGCGCGCGGCAGGTAGCCGGACTCCTCCAGCGCGAGGATGAACAGGAACAGGATCAGGATCTGCGGCAAGAACTCGAGCACCGTACCGAGGCCGCCGAACACGCCGTCGCCCACCAGGCTGCGCAGCGGCCCCTCGGGCATCCACGCCGACACCCGCTCGCCGAGCGCTCCCACCCCCGCGGACACCAGGTCCTGCAGCGGTGCCGCCCAGGCGAACACCGCCTGGAACACCGCGAACATCACCGCCGCCAGCAGCAGCAGGCCGAGCAGCGGGTGCAGCACGACGCGGTCGATCGCATCGTCGATCGCCGCGGTGCGGGTCGGCATCCGCACCGCCAGCGACAGCAGGCGCTGCACCTCGGCATGCAGGTCGTGGCTGGCGCCGTCGGCCGCTGCCGGCGCGATCGCACCGTGCGCATCAAGGCAATCGACCAGCGCGGCCGCGCCGCCGCGGCGCACCGCCACCGTCTCCACTACCGGCACGCCGAGTTCGCGCGCCAGCAGCGGCAGGTCGATGGCGATCCCGCGGCGCCGCGCGGCGTCCATCAGGTTCACCGCCACGATCATCGGGCGCCCGAGGCGGCGCACCTCCAGCACGAAGCGCAGGTGCAGCCGCAGGTTGGTGGCATCGACCACGCAGACCAGCACGTCGGGCGCCGCTTCGCCGGGGAACGCGCCACGGCAGATGTCGCGCGTGATCGCCTCGTCGGGGCTGGCGGCATCGAAGGAATACGCACCGGGCAGGTCGAGCACGCGGAAGCTGCGGCCGCCAGGCGTGGTGAAGCGGCCTTCCTTACGCTCGACGGTCACGCCGGCGTAATTGGCGACCTTCTGCCGGCTGCCGGTCAGGCGGTTGAACAGCGCCGTCTTGCCGCAGTTCGGGTTGCCGACCAGCGCGATGCGGGCTTCGGCGGCGGCGGCGTTCATGCCGGGTCCTGCGACACGCGCACGCGCGCGGCTTCGGCCGCACGCAGCGCGAAGCGGGTGAAGCCGACCTGGACCAGCAGCGGTTCGCGCCCGAACGGCCCGCGAGCGACCAGGCGCACCGTTTCGCCGGCCACGAAGCCGAGGTCGCGCAGGCGCCGCGCGATGGCATCGGCGGCCGAATGGTCGTCGACGTGGCGCACCGTGCCACCCTGCCCCACCTGCAGATCGGAAAGCCTCAAGGTCGGCACCCAAATGAGAATGGCTTTCATTATTATAGGACAAGCGGGTCGCCCTGCCATGACCGGCGTCAAGCCGGCCGGGCGCATCTCACCGGCTATGATCCGCGCCCCGATCCCCGGATGAACCCGATGACCGCCGTCCGCCTCGATCGCCAGGCCGCCGTGGCCCGCATCCACCTCGCGCGCCCGTCGATCCACAACGCGTTCGACGATGCGCTGATCGCCGAACTCACCGCGGCGCTCGCCGCGGTGGACGCCGATCCCGCGGTGCGCGCCGTCGTGCTCAGTGGCGACGGCACCACCTTCTCCGCCGGCGCCGACCTGAACTGGATGCGGCGCATGGCCAGCGCGTCGGAAGCCGACAACCGCGCCGATGCGCTGGGCCTCGCGCGCCTGATGCGCACCCTCAACTTCCTGTCCAAGCCGACCGTCGCGCGCGTCAACGGCTCCGCCTACGGCGGCGGCGTCGGCCTGGTCGCATGCTGCGACCACGCGATCGGCGTGCCGGAGGCGAAGTTCGCGCTGTCCGAGGTGAAGCTCGGCCTGGTGCCGGCCGTCATCTCGCCCTACGTGGTGGCCGCGATCGGCCCGCGCCATGCGCGACGCCTGTTCACCAGCGGCGAGGTGTTCGACGCCACCGAGGCGCACCGCATCGGCCTGCTGCACCAACTGGTCGACGCCGCCGCGCTCGACGAGGCGGTCGAACGCGCGCTGCACTTCCTCGCCAAGGGCGGGCCGGTAGCACAGCGCAAGGCCAAGGCCCTGGCCCTGCGCATGGCCGGGATGACGCCCGCGGCGCAGGAGGCGATCGACGCCGCCAACGCCGAACTCATCGCGCGGCTGCGCGTGTCGGCCGAGGGCCAGGAAGGTCTCGGCGCCTTCCTCGACAAGCGCGCGCCGCGCTGGTGACGCGCACCGGCGCGGCAACGCCCCTACAATCGGCAGGCCACGGCGCCGGTGCGGGCAACCGGCCGCGCGCCGTCACCGCCGTGGCCCGGCAAAGGCAACAAGGACGATGTTCGACAAGCTCCTGATCGCCAACCGCGGCGAGATCGCGTGCCGCGTCGCGCGCACCGCGCGCCGCCTGGGCCTGCGCACGGTCGCGGTCTACTCCGACGCCGATGCCGGCGCGCAGCACGTGCGGCAGTGCGACGAGGCGGTGCACATCGGCGGTCCGCGCCCGGCCGACTCCTACCTGCGCGGCGAGGCGATCATCGCCGCCGCACTCGCCAGCGGCGCACGGGCAGTCCACCCGGGATACGGCTTTCTCAGCGAGAACGCCGATTTCGCCGACGCGGTCGCGCGCGCCGGCATGGTCTTCGTCGGCCCGAGTGCCGAATCGATGCGCCGCATGGGTTCGAAGGCCGGCGCCAAGGAACTGATGGCCGCGCACGGCGTGCCGGTGGTGCCCGGCTACACTGGTGCCGACCAGGACCCCGCCCTGCTGGCGCGCGAGGCGGCGCGGATCGGCTTCCCGCTGATGATCAAGGCCGCGCACGGCGGCGGCGGCAAGGGGATGCGCATCGTGCGCGACGCGGCCGGGTTCGCCGGCGCGCTGGAGAGTTGCCAGCGCGAGGCGCGCGGCGCGTTCGGCCGCGACCGCGTGCTGCTGGAACGCTACATCGAGCGCCCGCGCCACATCGAGGTGCAGGTGTTCGGCGACCGCCACGGCGGCGTGATCCACCTCAACGAGCGCGAATGCTCGGCGCAGCGCCGCTACCAGAAGGTGATCGAGGAAACGCCCTCGCCGTTCCTGACCCCGGCGCTGCGCGCGCGGATGGGCGAGGCGGCGGTCGCGGCCGCGCGCGCGCTGGACTACGTCAACGCCGGGACGGTGGAGTTCATCGTCGCCCCGGACGGCGCGTTCTACTTCATGGAGATCAACACCCGCCTGCAGGTCGAGCACCCGGTGACCGAGATGGTGCTCGGGGTCGACCTCGTCGAGTGGCAGCTGCGGGTGGCCGCCGGCGAGCGCCTGCCGTGGACGCAGGACCAGGTGCGCGCGCACGGCCACGCGATCGAGGTGCGGCTGTACGCCGAGGACCCGGAGAAAGGCTTCCTGCCCGGCAGCGGGCGGCTCGAGCGCCTCGCGCTGCCGCCGGCCTCGGCCGCGGTGCGCATCGACAGCGGCGTGGTCGAAGGCGACACGGTGACGATCTTCTACGACCCGATGATCGCCAAGCTGGTCGTGCACGACCACGACCGGCCGGCCGCGCTGGCCCGGCTGCGCGAGGCGCTCGCCGCGACCGAGGTCGCGGGACCGCGCAGCAATGTCGAGTTCCTCGAGCGCCTCGTGCGCCATCCGGCGGTGGTCGAGGGCACCATCGACACCGGCTACCTGGACGCGCACCTCGACGAGGTGCTGCCGCGGCCCGCGCCGCCTTCGCGCGCGGTGCTGCTCGCCGCCGCCGCACTGGCGCTGCTGGACGACGAGGCCGCGGCGCTGTCCGCCGCCGCCGCCGGGGCCGACGCCCATTCCCCGTGGGCGATCGCCGATGCCTGGCGCGCCGGCCACCCGGGCCGGCGGATCGCGGTGCTGGGCTGGCGCGGCGAGCGATTCAGCATCTCCGGCCACGGCCACGCGGGCGACTACCTGCTCGACGACGGCAGCGGTCCGGCGCGGATCGCCGGTGCGACGCTGCGCGACGGCACGCTGACCCTGGCGGTCGACGGGAACGCGCTGCGCCTGCGCGTGCACCGCGTGCCCGGCGGCTTCAGCCTGCATGACGGCACGCAGCGGCAGCGCTTCGAGCACCTGCGCGCCTTCGCCTTCGAAGGCGAGGCGTCGGCCGGCGACGACCGCGTGGCGGCGCCGATGCCCGGGCGCGTGGTGCACGTGCGCGTCGGCGCGGGCGAGTCCGTCCGCGAAGGCCAGGAATTGCTGGTCATGGAGGCGATGAAGATGGAGATCACCCTGCGCGCACCGCGCGACGGCCTGCTCGCGGCGGTGTCCGCGGTGGCCGGCGACTTCGTCGAGGCCGACGTGGTGCTGGTCCGCTACGAGGAATCGCGTCCATGAAGCCCCTGCGAATGCTGCTGCTGGCCCTGGTGCTGCCGCTCGCCGCCTGCGACGAGACGCGCTTCACGGCCGACCCGCTGGGCGAGGCGCGCGCCTGCGAACCCGGCCTCGCCGGCACCTGGCGCATCGAGGACGACGGCGACGGCGCCCCGGAGTACGTCCACCTCGAGCCGGACTGCAACCTGCGCCTGCTGCGCGCCGCACCCGGCGGCGAGGGCGGCCTCGACCTCGACGCGATCGCACGCCGGACCGTGGCGCTGTCGCCCTCGATCGGCCGCATCGACGGCACGCTCTACCTGAGCCTCACCGACGAGGACTTCCATCGCGCCGCCGACGACGAGGGCGGCGACACCGGCCATCCGGAGGCGTCGGGCGGCTTCCACGTCTACCGGATCGAACTGCGCGGCGAATCGGCGCAACTGCGCGGCGTCGACCATCGCGCCGTGGCGCACGCCCTCATCGACGGCAAACTCAATGGCCAGGTGCGCAAGGACGACGAGGGGCTGAAGAACCTCGTGCAGGTCGACGAGGCGGCGGGTCGCGCCCTGCTGCGCGAGCGCTGGCTGTTCCGGCGCGACCAGCCCCTGCGCCTGCAGCGCGTGCGCGCGGAGGACCTGCCGCCGGGCATCCGCCGCCAGGTCGGGGCGCAGCCGTGACCACGGTGCGCATCGTCGAGGTCGGCGCCCGCGACGGCCTGCAGAACGAGAAGACCATCCTGCCGGTGGCGACCAAGGTCGCGCTGGTCGAACGCCTCGCCGATGCCGGCCTGTCGAGCATCGAGGCGACCAGCTTCGTGTCGCCGAAGTGGGTGCCGCAACTGGCCGACGCCGCCGAGGTCTATGCCGCGATCCGGCAGCGACCCGGCGTGCGCTACCCGGTGCTGGTGCCGAACCTGCAGGGCTACGAGCGCGCGCGGGCCGTCGGCGTGCGCGAGATCGCGGTGTTCACCGCAGCCTCCGAGGCATTCAACCAGCGCAACATCAACGCCAGCATCGACGAATCGATCGAACGTTTCCGGCCGGTGATGGAGCGCGCGCGCGCCGACGGCGTGGCCGTGCGCGGTTACGTGTCGACCGTGCTCGGCTGCCCCTACCAGGGCGAGGTGCCGCTGGCCGACGTGGTGCGCGTGGCCGGCATCCTGCACCGCAGCGGCTGCTACGAGGTCTCGCTCGGCGACACCATCGGCATCGGCACGCCGGGCCGCGCGCGGCGCATGCTGCTCGCCGTCGCCGACGAGGTGCCGATGGCCGCGCTGGCGGTGCACTTCCACGACACGCGCGGCCAGGCGCTGGCCAACATCTACGCCTGCCTCGACGCCGGGGTCGGCGTGGTCGACGCCGCCGTGGCCGGCCTCGGGGGTTGCCCGTATGCCAAGGGCGCCAGCGGCAACGTCGCCACCGAGGACGTGGTCTACATGCTCGAGGGGATGGGCGTGCGCACCGGCGTCGACCTCGACGCCCTGGTGGCGACGGGGCGCTGGATCAGCGCGGAACTCGGGCGCGACACGCAGTCGCGCGTGGGTCGCGCCGCGGCCTGATCGCGGATGGCGTCGGCGCAAGCCGCCCTCGAGCGGGCCCGCGGCGCCTTCGCGCGCGGCGACGACGCCGCGGCGCTGCGCGCGGTGGACGACGCGCTGGCCGGCGGCGCCGGCGACGACGCGCTCGCGCTGGGCGTCAACGCGGCGCTGCGCGCGGGCGACCTGCAGCGTGCGGTGGCCTGGCTGGAGCGCCTGCATGCCGCCCATCCGGGACAGGTTCAGTTCGCGCGGCTGCTGGCCACCGCGCACAACAACCTCGGCTCGCGCCACCTCGCCGCCGGCGACGTGGATGGCGCCTCCACGGCGTTCGCACGCGCGCTCATGGTGCAGCCGGAGCATCCGGACGCGCTGTTCAATCGCGCGCGTCTGGCGATCGACCTGCGGCAGCCGGCGCGCGCGCTCGACGACCTCGGTCGCCTGCGCGCGCTGCGCCCCGACGACCTCGCGGTCGCCCTGCTGCACGTCGAGACCGAGATCGCGCTCGGCGCGGAGCAGCCGCAGGCGCGGCTGCGCGCGGCGCTGGGCGACGCCGGGCTCGCGGCGCTGGATCCGTTGCGGACCGCGGCGGCCCTGTCCGACGGTGGCGATGCGGAGGCGGCGCTGGCCGCCGTGCACGCCGAACGCAGGCCGGACCGCGCGCTGCCCGCAGCCGACCTGGCCTGGCGACTGGGCGCCAACGCGCAGGCGCCGCAGGCACGGGCCGCCTTCGCCCACGTCGCCTCGCTGTGCGGGCCGGGCCGCGCCGCGCCCGGCCTGTACGCCGAGCTGGCCGCGCGCTTGTCGCTGCCGATGGCGTACGGCGGGACGGACGACCTCGCGGCCGAGCGCGCCGCGTTCCTGCATGGCATCGACACGCTGGAGCGCGATCTCGACCCCGCCACGCTGGCAGGTCGCGCGCCGCTGCTGGAACAGTTGGCGTGGTCGAACCAGATGCTGGCCTACCAGGGCGAGGACGACCGCACGCCACTGGCCCGCTATGCGCGCTGGCTGCGCCGCACGGCGCTGGGTTTCGCGCCGGAGTTCGGCGCCGCGCCACGCGGCAGCCGCGGGCCGCGGCGCCGGATCGGCTTCATCAGCGCCAACTTCCGGCGCTCCACCATCGGCGCCTACTTCGCTTCGTGGATCGGCACCGCCGCCGCGGCCGGCCATGAGGTGACCGTGGTGCAACTCCCGCCCGCCTGGGACGCGGAGACCGAACGCCTGGGACGCATCGGCGGTCGCCTGCTGCGGCCGCAGGGCGACCTGCGCGCGATCGCGACCGCGATCCGCGGGCTCGACCTCGATCTCGCGCTGTTTCCGGACCTCGGCGTCGACGGCCGCGTGTCGGTGCTGGCCGCGCTGCGCATGGCGCCGCGCCAGGTCATGGCTTGGGGCCACCCCTGCACGTTCGGCCTGGACACCATCGATGCCTTCATCGGCTGCGCGGACATGGAGCCGCAGGACGCGGCCGACCACTACCACGAACGCCTGCTGCTGCTGCCGGGCGCAGGGACCGCGTGGCAACGACCGCCGCCACCGGCGCCGCTGCCGCGCGCGGCGCTCGGGCTGCCGCAAGGCCACGTGTGCCTGGTGCCGCAGCAGCCCTACAAGGTGCATCCGGACACCGATCGCGCGCTGGCGCGCCTCGCCGCCGCCGACCCCGAGGCGCGCATCGTGCTGTTCGCTGGCGAACGACCGGGCGCGACGCGCCGGATCCGCGCGCGTCTCGCGACCGCACTGGCGGCCGCTGGCGCCGATCCGGCGCAGCAGCTGGCCTTCCTGCCGCTGGTCGATCGCCCGCGCTTCCTCGCCATCTGCGCCGCCGCCGACGTGATGCTCGACACCCACCACTGGTCGGGCGGCAACACCACCCTCGACTGCCTGCACGCGGGACTGCCGGCGGTGACGGTGCCGGGCGCACGGATGCGCGGGCGGCAGAGCAGCGCGCTGCTGCACGCGCTCGACCTGCCGGAACTGGTGTGCGCCGACGCCGACGCCCAGGCCGCGTGCGCCGGCGCGATCGCCGCCGAGCCCGCGCGCCGCGTGGCGCTGCAGACGCGCATCGAGGCGGCGCTGCCGGCGCTGCTGGACGGTACGGCGGCGCTCGCGACCCTGCGCAGCCACCTGGACGAACTGCTCGCGGAGGCGCCGCGCCATGGTTGATGCATTCGGCGGCCTGGCCCCGCTCGACGCGGCGCGCGCCGCCTTCGCGGCTGGCGACTGGCCCGCCGCACTGACCGCCGCTCAGGCCGCGGTGGCGCGACAGCCGGATTCGGTCGAAGCGCTGGTGCTCGCCGTCAACAGCGCGCTGCGCAACGACGCGCTGGCGCTCGCCGTGCCGTGGCTGGAGGCGCTGTTGCGCCGCCACCCCGGTCATGCGCAGTTCACCCGCTTGCTGTCGACCGCGCACAACAACCTCGGCGCGCGGCAACTCGCCGCCGGCGAGACCACCGCCGCGCTGGGCGCGTTCACGCGCGCGATCGCGGCATGGCCGGACAACACCGACGCCCTGTTCAACCGCGCGCGCCTCGCCCTCGGCGCCGGCCAGTACGCGCTGGCGCTGCCCGACCTGCGGCGGATGGTCGCACTGGCACCGCAGGATCCCGGCGCCGCCGTGCTGCTAGCCGAAACCGAGATCGCCGATGACGCGGACGAGCCACCGCTGCGTGGCCGCGCGGCGCTGGCCCGGCTGGCCGCGGTCCCCGGACTCGACCGCCTGCGACTCGCATTCTCGCAGGCCGACGCCGGCGACGGCGAGGCCGCGCTCGATGCCGTGCTCGCGCTCGATGACGCCACGCGCGCGGAAGCCGGCGCGGCGCTCGCGCACCGGCTCGCCGAGTGTTCCGATGCCGCGCGCGCCCGGCAAGCCTTCGCGCACGTCGCCGGGCTGCTGGGCCGCGGACGGATCGCGCCGGGCATGCAGTGGGCGATCGGCTCGCGCCTGGTCCTGCCGCTGGTTTACCGCGACCGCGAAGACCTGGCGCTGCATCGGCGCGAGTGGTCCGAAGGGCTCGCCGCGCTCGACGCGGAGTTCGACGGCGCGATGCTCGCGCGCTGCGCACCGCGCCTGGAACAACTGCAGTGGACCCATTTCCTGCTCGCCTACCAGGGCCACAACGATGCCCCGCTGGCCGCGCGGCTCGGCGCCTTCGTCGGCCGTTGCCTCGACGTCTTCGCCCCGGCGCTGCGCGCCTCACCGTCGCCGCCCCGGCGGCCGGGACGGCCGCGCGTGGGGTTCCTGTCCTCGGCCTTCCGCTACAGCACCGCGGGCTCGTATTTCGGATCATGGATCGGCGCCACCCGCGCGCGCGGCTGGCAGGTGGAGGTGTTCCAGCTCGGTCCGGCGTTCGACGATTTCACCACCCGCATCGGGCGCGATGCCGACCACCTGCACCGCCTCGACGGACCGCTGGCGACGATCGCCGACGCCGTGCGCGCGCGCGACCTCGACCTGCTGGTCTATCCCGACCTCGGCGTCGATGCGCGGATCAACGTCCTCGGCGCGCTGCGGCTGGCACGCCGCCAGGCGATGGCCTGGGGCCAGCCGTGCACCAGCGGCAGCGATCGCATCGACGCGTTCATCGGCTGCGCCGACATGGAGCCGCCGGACGCACGCGACCACTACGTCGAGCCGGTGCTGCTGGGGCTGCCCGGAATCGGCACCCGTTACACGGCGCCCGAGCCACCGCAGCGCCTGCCGCGCGCGGAACTGGGCCTGCCGGAAGGACGCCTCTATCTCGTCCCGCAGTCGCCGTTCAAGATCCACCCCGACGCCGACGCGATGCTCGGCGCGACGCTGGCCGCCGACCCCGGCGGGGTGCTGGTCCTGTTCGGCGGCGAACGCCCGCGCAGCATCGCGCGCCTGCGCCAGCGGCTCGAAGGCGCGCTGCGCGCCGCCGGGGCCGATCCTGTGCGGCAGATCCTGTTCCTGCCGATGACCCGCCGCTCGCGGTTCCTGTCGATCTGCGCGGCCTGCGACGTGATGGTCGACACGCCGCACTGGTCCGGCGGCAACACCACCATCGACGCCCTGTTGTCGGGCCTGCCGGTCGTCACCGTGCCCGGCGCGCTGATGCGCGGGCGGCAGAGCATGGCGATGCTGCGCGCGTTGGGCCTCGACGACCTGGTGTGTCCCGATGCCGTGCAGCAGGCGCGCACCGCAGTCGCGGTGGCCCGCGATCCCGCGCGCCGCGCCGACCTCGCGCGCACGATCGCCGAACGCCTGCCCGAGGTGCTGCAGGGCGGGCGGGCGCTCGACCGGCTCGGCGACCACCTCGCAGGCCTGCTCGCCGACGCCGGGGCGCCCGCGCCGTGATCGACGAGGTCGCCCGGCTGGACGATGCCGCCCTGGTCGCGTGGACCAACGAGGGCGTGCGCGCCGATGACTTCGAGCGCGTGGTGGCGGGCCTCGAGGAACTGGCGCGCCGCCACCCGGCCAATGCCGCCGTACGACAGCGTCTCGCGATGGCGCTCAACAACCGCGGCGCACGGCGCGCCCGCGCCGGCGCCCTGCGCGCCGCCGAGGACGACATGCGCCGCGCCCTCGACCTGGTCCCCGACCATCCGGAAGCATTGTTCAACCGGGCGCGCTTCCTGGTCGCCGGCCGCCTGTGGAAACCGGCACTGGAGGTCCTCGCCCGCCTGCGCGAGCGGCACCCCGGCGACGACGAGATCGCCCTGGAGCATGCCGAAGCGAGCGCCATGGCGGGCACCGACGACGGCGACGACCTGCTGGTTGCGGCGATCACCCGCGCCCGCGAGGGCGGCCACGTCGACCGCCTGCGCCTGTCGACGGCGCTGGCCACGCTCGGCCGCTCGGCGGAGGCGCTGGATGCCCTCTCGGGCGCGGCGAGCGTGCCCGGCGCACTGCGCATCGCCGCCGAAACCGGCGACCGCCTGCGCGAAGGCGATGACTGGCGCGCGGCGCGCGCGGCGTTCGCGGTCGCCGCGGCGGTCGGCGATCACGGCGGGCGATCGCCGTCGTTGCGCTCGGCGATCGGCGCGCGCCTCGCCCTGCCGCTGGTGCACGCCAGCCGCGAGTCGCTGGACGATTCGCGCGCCACCTTCCTCGCGGGCCTCGACGACCTCGTGTCGACCTACGCCGATGATCGCCTGGCCCGCTGCGAGCCGGCGCTGGAGCAGCTCGCCTGGACCCAGCAGATGCTCGCCTACCACGGCGCCGACGACCGCGAGCCGCTGACACGCTGGGGCGACTGGCTGGACCTCGCCCTGCGCACCTTCGTCCCGCACCTCGCCTGCGAGCCTCGACGCAGCACGGTCCGCGACCTGCCGCGGATCGGGATCGTATCCTCGCGGCTGTACCGAACGGTGATCGGCAACTACTTCGGCACCTGGATCGGCGCGCTGGCCGCGGCCGGCCTGCCGGTGACGGTATTCCTGGTCGACACGCCGGCCGACGAAACCACCGCGCACATCACCGCGCCGGCGCGGCAGGTCGTGCCACTGGCCGGCTCGATCGAATCGATGGCGGAAGCGATCCGCGACGCCGACCTCGACGCCCTGCTCTACCCCGACGTCGGGATCGATCCGCGCACCACCCTGCTCGCCGCGCTGCGCCTCGCACCACGCCAGTACGCGGGCTGGGGCCACCCGGAGACCACTGGCCTGCCTTCGGTCGACGGCTTCGTCTCCTGCGAGGCGATGGAGGCCACCGACGCGGCGGCGCACTACCGCGAGCGGCTGCTGCTGCTGCCCGGCGCCGGCACCCAGTTCCTCGACCCCGGCGCGCCCGCGCCCTCGACCCGCGCCGATTTCGGCCTGCGCGACGACGACCGCGTGCACCTGGTGCCGCACGTGCCGCCGAAACTGCACCCGGATTGCGACGCCGTGTTCGCGCGCATCGCCGCGTCCGACCCGCGGGCGGTGCTGGTGTTCTTCCGTTTCGACCGGCCGGTGGTGCGTGCGGTGCTCGAACGGCGCATCAGCGCCGCGCTGCACGAGGCCGGCGCCGACCCGTCGCGGCAATTGCGCTTCCTGCCCTACCTGGCGCGTGAGCGCTTCCTCGGGCTGTGCAGCGTGGCCGACACCATGCTCGACACGCTGCACTGGTCCGGCGGCGCGAACACGATCGACGCCCTGCGCTGCGGCCTGCCGGTGGTGGCCTGCCCCGGGCCCCTGATGCGCGGCCGGCAGACGCTCGGGATGCTGCGGGTGATCGGACTCGACGGCGATCTTGCCGCCGCCACGCCGGCCGCAATGGCGGACCTCGCGACCCGGATCGCCGGCGAGCGCGACCTGCGCGCGGATCTCGCGCGGCGCATCAGCGCGCGGATCGACGTCCTGTTCGACGGCAGTGCCGCCCTCGCCGCCCTCGCGCAGCGATTGCGCGAAGACATCGCGCGCGGCGGCGCCTGAGGCGCAACCGGCCCACGACACCAGCCACGGTTATCCTCCCGCCATGGAATCGACCTTCCGCATCCGCCCGATCGAGCCCCGCGACGACGTCGCGGTCGCGCAGGTGATCCGCACCGTCATGCCCGAATTCGGCGCCAGCGGCCCCGGGTTCGCGATCCACGACCCCGAGGTCGCGCACATGAGCGCGGCCTACGCCCACCCGCGCTGCGCCTATTTCGTGGTCGAGCGCGACGGCGCGGTGCTGGGTGGCGGCGGCATCGCGCCGCTCGACGGCGGCGACGCCGGCACCTGCGAACTGCGCAAGATGTACTTCCTGCCGGCGCTGCGCGGGCTGGGCGCGGGCCGCGCGCTGATCGCGACCTGCCTCGACGCCGCGCGCACCGCGGGCTTCCGTCGCTGCTATCTCGAAACGCTGACCGGGATGGACACGGCGCAACGGCTCTACGAGCGCACGGGCTTTTCGCGCATCGATGGCCCGATGGGCGCGACCGGCCATTTCGGCTGCAACCGCTTCTACCTGCGCGAGTTGTAGGCCGCGCCGCGGCGCCGGCACTCGCCGGAACGCCGGCGCAGACTGTGGGAGCCGCCTCAGCGGCGACTGTGCCCGGGGCCTTGGTCATCATCCCCCTCGCTGGCCGCCGTTCGCTCCACATCGCGACTGGCGCGGCGACGATCGGGGCGGCGCGGTTCGCCGCCGGAGCGACTCCCGCACCCCGCGCCAAGCCCGGCGCGCCAAATCCCCCAAACGACGACGGGCCCCGAAGGGCCCGTCGTGGACGGCGCGGTGGCGCGCGGGGCTCAGCCCGCGGCGTCCTCCAGCACGGCCTTCATCGACAGGCGGATGCGGCCCTGCTTGTCGACTTCCAGCACCTTCACGCGAACCACGTCGCCTTCCTTCAGCTTGTCGCTGACCTTCTCCACGCGCTCGCTGGAAATCTGCGAGACGTGCACCAGGCCGTCGCGGCCCGGAAGGATGGTCACGAAGGCGCCGAAATCCATCAGCTTGGCGACCTTGCCCTCGTAGATGCGCCCCGGCTCGACGTCGGCGGTGATCATCTCGATGCGCCGCTTGGCGGCTTCCGCCGCGTCGCGGTTCACCGAGGCGATGATGACCGTGCCATCGTCGTTGATGTCGATCGTGGTGCCGGTCTCCTCGGTGATCGAGCGGATGGTCGCGCCGCCCTTGCCGATGACTTCCCGGATCTTGTCGGGATGGATGCGGATGGTGAGCAGGCGCGGGGCGTACTCGCTCATCTCGGCGCGCGAGGTGGAGATCACCTTCGCCATTTCGCCGAGGATGTGCAGGCGGCCCTGGCGCGCCTGGTCCAGCGCGACCTTCATGATCTCCTCGGTGATGCCGTCGATCTTGATGTCCATCTGCAGGGCGCTGATGCCCTCGGCGGAGCCGGCCACCTTGAAGTCCATGTCGCCGAGGTGATCCTCGTCGCCGAGGATGTCGCTCAGCACCACGTAGGCGTCGCCTTCCTTGATCAGGCCCATCGCGATGCCCGCGACCGGCGCCTTGATCGGCACGCCCGCGTCCATCAGGGCCAGCGAGGAGCCGCACACCGAGGCCATCGAGGACGAACCATTGGACTCGGTGATCTCCGAGACCACGCGCACCACGTACGGGAACGATTCCATCGACGGCATCACGGCCTGCACGCCGCGACGCGCAAGGCGGCCGTGGCCGATCTCGCGGCGTTTGGGCGCCAGCATGTTGCTGATCTCGCCGACCGAGAACGGCGGGAAGTTGTAGTGGAACAGGAAGGTGTCCTTCGACTCGCCTTCCACCGCGTCGATGATCTGCGAATCGCGGCCGGTGCCCAGCGTGGTGGTGACGATGGCCTGGGTCTCGCCGCGGGTGAACAGCGACGAACCGTGGGTGCGGGGCAGGACGCCCACGCGCACGCTGATCGGGCGCACGGTGACCAGGTCGCGGCCGTCGATACGGGTCTTGGTCTTCAAAACCTCCTCGCGCATCGTGGTGTATTCGATCTCGCCGAACTCCTTGATGATGGAGCTCTCGTGCCAGCCGCCGACCGTGCTGCCCGGATCAGTGCGCAGCTTCTCCACGCACTCCTTGCGCAGCGCCGAGATCGCGTCGCGGCGCGCGGCCTTCTCGCGGATCTTGAACGCGGCACCCAGGCGGTCGCCCAGCATGCCGCGGATCGCGCCCTGCAGGTCCTCGTTCTTCGGCGCCGGCGCCCAGGTGAAGGGCTTGAAGCCCGCCTCGGCGGCGAACTCGGAGATCGCCTTGATCGCGGCCTGCATCTCTCGGTGGCCGTTCACGACCGCGCCGAGCATGACGTCCTCGGGCAGCAGCTTGGCCTCGGACTCCACCATCAGCACGGCGTTCGCGGTGCCGGCGACCACCAGGTCGAGATCCGACGTGGCGAGCTCGCTCTTGAGCGGATTGAGCAGGTACTTGCCGTTGGCGTAGCCGACGCGCGCGGCACCGATCGGGCCCGCGAAGGGAATGCCGGAGATCGCCAGCGCGGCGGACGTGCCGAGCATCGCGGGGATGTCGCCGTCCACTTCGGGATTCATCGACATCACGGTCGCCATGACCTGTACTTCATGGCGGAAGTTCTCGGGGAACAGCGGGCGGATCGGGCGGTCGATCAGGCGCGAGGTGAGGGTCTCGCGCTCGGTCGGGCGGCCTTCGCGCTTGAAGAAGCCGCCGGGGATGCGTCCGCCGGCGTAGAACTTCTCCATGTAGTGCACCGAGAGCGGGAAGAAGTCCTTGCCCTCGAGCGGCTTGCTGGCGCCGACCACGGTGACCAGCACCACGGTGCCGGCCATGTGGACCATCACCGCACCGCTGGCCTGGCGGGCGATTTCACCCGTCTCCAGTGTTACGTCGTGATTCCCGTAACGGAACGTCTTGGTTACTTTCGCCACTGCGTCGATCCTTTTCTGAATTACCTGGATTAGCGGCGGATGCCGAGGCGGCCGATCAGCGCCTTGTAGCGCTCGGCGTCCTTGTCCTTGAGGTAGTTCAGCAGGCGGCGACGCTGGTTCACCAGCTTCAGCAGCCCGCGGCGCGAATGATGGTCCTTCGCGTGGCCGGCGAAATGCTGGGTCAGGTGGTCGATGCGGGCCGACAGCAGCGCGACCTGGACTTCCGGCGAGCCGGTGTCGTTGGTGCCGCGCTTGTAGTCGTTGATGATCTTGCTGGTCTGTTCGGGCGTGAGCGACATGGTGGTTTCCGATCGGATGACGGGGCCCGCGGATGGCGCCGGGCTGGGCGCTGGACGCGACAAAGCCCCGTCGAAGGACGAGTTTCTGCCAGTTGGAAGCCGCGCATTCTAGCCGCGGGGAGGGCTTGCGGACAAGCGAAGGGCCGGGTGCGGTTCAGGTGCCGGGCGCGAATACCCGCTGGCTGCGCAGCGTGCCGCCCGGCTCGACGGTGGCCAGCGCCACCAGGCCGCCGCCCGGTCCATGCACGCGGCAGGCACCGGGTGGCACGGCCGCGCCCAGCGGCACGGGCTGGCCCTGGCGCAGGCGTCGCTCGCCATCCGCATCGACCTCGATCCGCCGCCGGCCCTGCAAGCCCTCGGCCACCGGGCGCAGCAGGGACCCGGCGGTCCCGTCGGCGGCGGCGGCCTCCAGGACGTCGAGCCCGACCATCGCCGCGCCCTCGAACGGTTCGACCCACGGGCGTCGCAGCGCAGCGAGATGGGCCGGGCAGCCGAGCGCCGCGCCGAGGTCGACCGCCAGGCTGCGGATATACGTCCCCGACCCGCAGGTCACGTCCAGTTCGAGCAGCGGCCAGGCCTCGTCGGTGGTCCCGGGCGGCCGGCCCACGAGTTCCGCCGGCGGCCGACGCGGCGACCAACCGGCAGGGAGTGCGAGCGGATCGAGCAGGCGTGCGGACAGCGCATGGATCTCGACCTCGCGCTCGGGCGCTTCGACCGCCTCGCCGCGGCGCGCCAGCCGGTACAGCGGCACGCCGTCGCGCTTGAGCGCCGAGTACGCCGGCGGCCGTTGCCGGATGCGGCCACGGAACGCACCCAGCACGCGGTCCAGAAGCGCGCCGTCGATCGGCGGCACCGGGCCCGCGGCGAGCACCCGCCCCTCGCGGTCGCCGGTCTCGGTGGTGGCACCCAGCGCAACGCGGGCGACGTAGGCCTTGCGCGCGCCGAGCAGCAGGCCGGCGATCTTGGTCGCCTCGCCGAAGCAGCACGGCAGCATGCCGGTGGCGAGCGGATCGAGTGCGCCCGTGTGCCCGGCCTTGTCCGCGCCGAGCAGGCGCCGTGCGCGCGCCAGCGCCTGGTTGGAGGACAGGCCGAGCGGCTTGTCGAGCAGCAGGATGCCGTGGACGGCCGCCATCGCGCGGGAACCCGCTGCCCCGGTCAGCGCGGATCGCGCAGCAGCTGTTCGATGCGCTCGCCGCGGTCGACCGAATCGTCGTACTTGAAGTGCAACTGCGGCACCGAGCGGATGCGCATCGTGCGCGAGAGCTCGCGCCGGAACTCCTTGGCCAGCTCGTTGAGCAGCTTCACCGCCGGCGGTCCCTGCTCGCCCAGCAGCGCGGTCACCCACACCGTGGCGTGCTCGAGGTCGCGCGTGACCTCCACGTCGGACACCGACACCGACGGCAGCGCGTGGTCGCGCACCGCGTCGTGCACCAGCACGGCGACCTCGCGCCGCAGTTCGGCGGAGACGCGATCGGAGCGTTTGTATTCGCGGTGCGACATGGCGGTGGACTCGGTGGGGTCTACGTGGCTTGGCGGTTCGGGCTGCGGTGTGGGTCAGGGCCCAGGGCCCGGCTTGACGACCATTCCGGGAAAGGGGAAGTGCCGGCAACCGCTACGTTGTGGGTCCGGGCCCAGGGTATAGGGCCCAGGGCCCAGCCGACGGTAGCCAGTTCGCGCAGGACGACCAGCGCGCGGCACGCACAACTGCCTCGGCGGCACATCGTTTCGGCTCTTCCCTGGGCCCTGGGCCCTGTACCCTGGGCCCTCATCCCCATCGAAGCGACAACGCGCAAACCAACGGCACCCTTACAGCGTCCGGGCAACCTCGATCCGCTCGAAGCACTCGATCTGGTCGCCGGCCTTGACGTCGTTGTACTGCTTGACGCCGATGCCGCACTCCATGCCGTTGCGCACTTCCTCCACCGCTTCCTTGAAGCGGCGCAGCGACTCGAGTTCGCCCTGGAAGATCACCACGTTGTCGCGCAGCACGCGGATCGGCTTGTTGCGCTTGACGTTGCCCTCGATGACCATGCAGCCCGCGATCTGGCCGAACTTCGACGAGCGGAACACCTCGCGCACCTGCGCCACGCCGATGATCTCCTCGCGGATCTCGGTGCCGAGCAAGCCGGTGGCGACCTGCTTCACCTGGTCGATCACGTCGTAGATGATCGAGAAGTAGCGCAGGTCGAGCCCGGCCGCTTCGATCGTCTTGCGCGCCGAGGCGTCGGCACGCACGTTGAAGCCGATGATCAGCGCCTTCGAGGTCTGCGCCAGCACGGCGTCGGACTCGCTGATGCCGCCCACCCCCGAGCCGATCACGTTGACCCGGATCTTGTCGGTGCTGAGCTTGGTCAGCGCATCGCGCAGCGCCTCGGCGGAGCCCTGCACGTCGGCCTTGACCACCAGGTTGAGGACCCGCTGGCCCTCGCCCTGCTGGCCCATCGCGGCCATGATGTCCTCGAGCTTGTTGCCCTGCTGCTTGACCAGCCGCGACTCGCGCAGCTTGGCCTGGCGCTGCTGGGCGACATCCTTGGCCAGGCGCTCGTCCTCGACCACGATCAGGTCGTCGCCGGCGCCGGGCACGCCGGACAGGCCGAGCAGCTGCACCGGGATCGAGGGGCCCGCCGTTTCCACCGGCTTGCCCGACTCGTTGAACATCGCGCGCACGCGGCCGTACTCGAGGCCGCAGACCACGAAGTCGCCCCTCGAGAGCTGGCCCGACTGCACCAGCACCGTGGCCACCGGGCCCCGGCCCTTGTCGAGGCTGGCCTCGACCACCGTGCCGGTGGCGCGGCCTTCGGCGACCGCCTGCAGTTCCATCACCTCGGCCTGCAGCAGGATCGCCTCCAGCAGCGCGTCGACGCCCTGCCCGGTCTTGGCCGACACCGGCACGAACGGGGTGTCGCCGCCGAAGTCCTCGGCCACCACTTCGTGCTGGATCAGGCCCTGCTTCACCTGTTCGGGATTCGCGTCCGGCTTGTCGATCTTGTTCACCGCCACGATCAGCGGCACGCCGGCCGCCCTGGCGTGCTGGATCGCCTCGATGGTCTGCGGCATCACGCCGTCGTCGGCCGCCACCACCAGGATCACGATGTCGGTGAGCTTGGCGCCGCGCGCGCGCATCGCGGTGAACGCGGCATGGCCCGGCGTGTCGAGGAAGGTGATCGTGCCCTTGTCGGTCTGGACGTTGTAGGCGCCGATGTGCTGCGTGATGCCCCCGGCCTCGCCCGCGGCGACCTTGGTGCGCCGGACGTAGTCCAGCAGCGAGGTCTTGCCGTGGTCGACGTGGCCCATGATGGTCACCACCGGCGGGCGCGGCGACTTGTCGCCGACCGGCCCGGACTGCTGGCCCAGCACGGACTCCGCATCCTGATCCTGCGCGCGAACCGCGCGGTGGCCGAGTTCCTCGACCACCAGCACCGCGGTGTCGTGGTCGATGACCTGGTTGATGGTCGCCATCACGCCCATCTTGAACAGCTGCTTGACCACTTCGGCACCCTTGACGGCGAGTTTCTGCGCCAGCTCGCCGACCTGGATGCCTTCTCCGATCGCGACCTCGCGCACCTGCGGGCCGACCGGCCGCGAGAACCCGTGCGGGCCTGCGCCCGGAGCGGGACGGTGTTCGACCGGGCGCGGCCGCGGACGCGCCTTGCGCGCGCGCCGTGCCCCGCCACCCGGATCGGCGAGGTGCAACTCGCCGCGCACGAAACGGCCGACCGGCGAGTCCTCGGTGACCTCGGCCTCGACCATGCGGTGGTTGCCGTGCACGCCCTTGTGGCGGCGCGGCTCGTCGCGCTCGCGGATCTTCGCGGGCTCGGTGACCTTGACTGGCTTGTCCTTGTCGGCCGCGCGCGGCTTTTCCTCTTCCTTGCGGCGCGTGCCGCCCTCGGCGAGGCGGCGCGCCTCCTCCTCGGCGATCTTGGCCGCCTCGGCGCGCTGCGCCTCCTCGGCCTTGCGCTTCTCCTCCTCCTTGCGCGCCTCGTCCTCGAGGCGGCGCTTCTCGTCGGCGGCGCGCAGCGCCTGCTCCTCGGCCGCGCGGCGGTCCTCGGATTCACGCAGCAGGCGCAGGGCCTCCTCGCGCTCGGCGTCGACCGGCACCTCGCCCTCGGCCACCTCGGTGCGCTTGACGTAGGTGCGCTTCTGGCGCACCTCGACCGCGACCGTCTTGCCACGCGCCGCGCCGCTCGAGACGGTCAGCTCGCTGACGGTCTTGCGGCGCAGCGTGATCTGCTTGGGCGCCGCGGCCTCGCCGGTCGGCGCTTCCGCCTTGCCGTGCTGGCGGCGCAGGAAGCCGAGCAGCTTGACCTTCTCGGTGCTGGTGATGACCTGTTCGGTCGTCTTGGCGCCGATCCCGGCTTCCTTGAGCTGCTCGATGAGCTTGTCCGGGGACATGCCCAGTACGTTGGCGAGCTGCTTTACGGTGACATCCGACATGTGCATTCCTCAGAAACCTTGGGCGATGGCGAGCGACGACGACCCCGCGGCCGACGGTCAGCCACCCTGCTCCAGGCGCGCGATCATCGGCGCGCGCGCGGCCATGATCAGGTGCGCGGCGCGCTCCTCGTCGATGCCCTCGATGTCCGTGATCTCGTCCGTCGCGAGGTCGGCGAGGTCCTCCAGCGTGCGCACGCCGCGTTCCGCCAGCGCGTAGGCCACGTGCTCGTCCATGCCCTCGAGGTCGAGCAGTTCCTGCGCCGGCTTGTTCTCGTCCAGCACCTCTTCCTCGGCGATCATCGCGGTCAGCAGCGAGTCGCGCGCGCGGGCGCGCAGCTCGGCCACCACGTCCTCGTCGAACTCCTCGACCGCGAGCAGCTCGGATTCGGGCACGTAGGCGATCTCCTCGATCGAGGAGAAACCTTCCTGCACCAGGATCGAGGCGATCTCGGCGTCCACTTCCAGCTTGTCCTGGAACAGCTGGCGCGCGGCGTCCTGCTCGGCCTCGCTCTTGGCCTGCACGTCGGCCTGGGTCATCACGTTCAACTGCCAGCCGGTCAGCTTGCTGGCCAGGCGCACGTTCTGGCCGCCGCGGCCGATCGCCTTCGACAGTTCGGTCTCGGCGACCGCGATGTCCATCGAATGCTTGTCCTCGTCGACGATGATCGACTCGACCTGCGCCGGGGCCATCGCGTTGATCACGAACTGGGCCGGGTTGTCGTTCCACAGGATGATGTCGACGCGCTCGCCGTTGAGCTCGTTGGACACCGCCTGCACGCGCGAGCCGCGCATGCCGATGCATGCGCCGATCGGGTCGGTGCGGGTGTCGTTGGCCTTGACCGCGATCTTGGCGCGGTCGCCGGGGTCGCGCGCGGCGCCCATGATGGTGACCAGGCCCTGGCCGACCTCGGGCACCTCGAGCTTGAACAGCTCCATCATGAACTCCGGCGCGGTGCGAGAGACGAACAGCTGCGGGCCGCGCGGTTCGTGCCGCACCTCGTGCAGGTAGCCGCGGATGCGGTCGCCCGGGCGCACGTTCTCGCGCGGGATCGCCTTCTCGCGCGGGATGTAGGCCTCGGCGTTGCCGCCGAGGTCGATGTAGACCGCGCCGCGCTCGACGCGCTTGACGATGCCGGTGACCAGGTCGCCGACCCGGTCCTTGTACGCATCGACCACCTGCGCGCGCTCGGCTTCGCGCACGCGCTGCACGATGACCTGCTTGGCGGCCTGGGCGGCGATGCGGCCGAACTCGGCGTTCTCGACCTGCTCCTCGAGGAAATCGCCGACCTGCGCGTCCGCCTTGACGTCGACGGCGTCCATCAGCCGGATCTGGCGGTCCGGGGATTCCATCGCGATGTCGTCGGCCACGACCTCCCAGCGGCGGAAGGTCTCGTAGTCGCCGCTCTGGCGGTCGATCGAGACGCGCATCGCGACGTCGTCCGAATAGCGCTTCTTGGCCGCCGAGGCCAGCGCGGCCTCCATCGCCTCGAAGATCACTTCCTTCGGCACGCCCTTCTCGTTGGCGACCGCATCGACGACCAGCAGCATTTCTTTGCTCATCTTCCTGTGCTCCCGGGGCGCGCCTGCGCGCCGCGTTCTCAAGCCTTGTTGGGTTTCTTGCCGGCGGCGGGTTTCGCCCCGCCCTTGCCCGGCTTCTTCGGCTCGTAGGCCGAGAAATCGGGCACCAGGTTCGCCTTGTGGACGTTGGACAGCGAAATCGACACCTCGACGCCGTCCTGCGCGATCACCACCGTGTCGCCTTCCACGCGCTGGATCGGTCCCTGGAACCGGCGCCGGCCGCCGATCGGCAGGCTGACCTGCACCTTGGCCGCCTGGCCGGCGAAGCGGGCGAAGTGCGCCGCGGTGAACAGGGGACGGTCGAAGCCGGGCGACGACACCTCGAGCTCGTAGCGGCCGGGGATCGGGTCCTCGACGTCGAGCAGGGCGGCGATCTCGCGGCTGGCCGACTCGCAGTCCTCGATGGTGACGATCCGCCCCGGCGCGTCGATGTACACGCGCACCAGGCTGTTGCCGCGCGACGGGCTGTACTCCACGCCGAGGCATTCCAGCCCCAGCGAGGACACGACCGGTGCGAACAGGGTGGCGAGATCCTCGGCCTTCAAGCGTTGATTCCGTGTCGAACTGCACCAGCAAATCGGTGCGCCAGAAAAGCAAAAAGGGCCACGGCGCCCACGGCCCAGGCCGCGAGCACGCGTCCCGGTCGCCGGCGCCACGACCCCGCGTGGGCTCCGACAATGTGGGCGGCGTGCTCCGCCGCCAGGAACCGGCGCGCCCTTGCGGTCGCGTCCGGCGCCAACGAAAAAGGCCCCTTGCGGAGCCTTTCCCGACGAAACTTGGTAGCGGGGGCAGGATTTGAACCTGCGACCTTCGGGTTATGAGCCCGACGAGCTGCCAGACTGCTCCACCCCGCATCAGGCGTCGCGCATTCTAGCCACCCCCCGCGGATGGCGCAAGCCGCGCGACCTCGATGCGGTTCAGGAAGGGACCACGGCCAGGCACCACGCCCACAGCGGCCCGCTGGCGATGCCGAGGCCGAGCAGCAGCAGGCTGTTGGCCGACAGCACGAAACGGAACGGCACGTCGGCCGGCACCACCAGCGGATCGGGGCTGGCCGGCGGATCGAAGTACATCACCTTGATCACGCGCAAGTAGTAGAACGAGCCGATTACCGCGAACACGCCGCCGGCGATCGCCAGCCACAGGAACTCCGGCACCGCGGCCTGCAGCACCGCCAGCTTGGCGATGAAGCCGACCCAGATCGGCACGCCCGCCAGCGAGGCCATCACCATCAGCATCATGCCGGCGTACCAGCCATTGCGCTGGTTCAGCCCCTTGAAGTCGTCGATCTCCTCCGCCTCGAAGTCGGCGCGCGAGAGCAGCACGATCATGCCGAACGCGGCGGCGGTGGTGATGGCATAGGTCAGCGCGTAGAACATCGCGGCCGCATAGCCCTCCTTGGTGCCGGCCAGCAGGCCGAGCAGCAGGAAGCCGACGTGTGAGATCGTCGAGTAGGCCAGCATGCGCTTGAGGTTGGTCTGCGCGATCGCGACCAGGTTGCCGATCGCCAACGACAGCAGCGCCAGCACGGCCAGCATGCCCTGCCAGTCGCTGGCGAGGCTGGCGAGCCCGCCCTCCAGCAGGCGCCACGCCATGCCGAAGGCGGCGATCTTCGGCGCGCTGGCGATGAACAGGGTCACCGCGGTGGGCGAGCCCTGGTACACGTCCGGCAGCCACATGTGGAACGGCGCCGCGCCGAACTTGAACGCGAGCCCGACCACCACGAACACCAGGCCGAACAGCAGCAGCATGCGCTGGTCGTGGCGCGCGATCTCCGCCGCGCCGTGGATGCGCGACAGGTCGAGCGTGCCGGTCGCCCCGTACAGCATCGACATGCCGTACAGCAGCATGCCCGAGGCGAGCGCCCCCAGCACGAAGTACTTCATCGCCGACTCCGACGACTGCGGCGAATCCCGGTTCAGCGCGACCAGCGCGTACGACGACAGCGCCAGCAGCGCGAGCCCGAGGTAGATCATGATCAGGTTGCCGGCCGAGACCATCAGCATCATGCCGAGCACGCCGGTCAGGCACAGCACGTAGAACTCGCCCTGGAACAGCCCGCGCGGCTTGAGGTAGGGCTTGGCGTACACGAACACCGCGATCGCCGTGACCAGGATGCCGAGCTTGAGCAGGTCGGCGAAGCCGTCGCGGATGAACATGCCGCCGAAGGCCTGTTGCGCCTCCGGGTGCGGGCGGGCGGTCAGGATCGCGGTCAGGACCAGGATCACGATGGCGAGGAAATGGGTCAGGCCGCGGCGCTGCTGCGACACGAACAGGTCGACGATCAGCAGCAGCAGGGTGGCGCCGAGCAGGAAGGTCTCGGGCACCAGCGGCAGGAGTTCGTTCCAGGTGAGCATGTCGTGTGCGCCTCAGGCCTTGCTCGCGAGCAGCTGCTGCGCCAGCTGCGCGATCGAGGCGTCCATCAGTTCGACCAGCGGGGCCGGCCAGATGCCCAGTGCCAGCACCGCCAGCGCGAACGCGCCCAGCACCACGGCCTCGCGGGCGTCGATGTCCTTCAACTGCGCGACGTGGTCGTTGGCGACCGCACCGAACAGCACGCGCTTGACCAGCCACAGCGTGTAGGCCGCGCCGACCACCAGGGTGACGCCGGCGCCGATCGCGAGCCAGGGGTTCGCCTGGAAACTGGCCAGGATGACCATGAACTCGCCGACGAAGCCGCTGGTGCCCGGCAGGCCGGAGTTGGCCATCGCGAACAGCACGAACAGCGCGGCGAACCACGGCATCGTGTTCGCCACGCCGCCGTAGTCGGCGATCATGCGGCTGTGCATGCGCTCGTAAAGCACGCCGACGCAGGAGAACATCGCGCCCGACACGAAGCCGTGCGAGATCATCTGCACCATCGCGCCCTGCAGGCCGAGCTGCGCGGCATCCATGTTGCCCTGCTCGCGCACCAGCGACAGCGAGATGAAGGCGCCGAGGGTGACGAAGCCCATGTGCGAGATCGACGAATAGGCGATCAGCTTCTTCATGTCCTCCTGCACGAGGGCAACGAATCCGACGTAGATCACCGCCACCAGCGACAGCGCGATCACCAGCCAGGCGAACTCGTGCGAGGCATCGGGCGTGACCGGCAGGTTGAAGCGCAGGAAGCCGTAGCCGCCGATCTTGAGCATGATCGCGGCCAGGATCACCGATCCGCCGGTCGGCGCCTCGACGTGGGCGTCCGGCAGCCAGGTGTGCACCGGCCACATCGGCACCTTCACCGCGAACGCGAGCAGGAAGGCGAAGAACAGCCACATCTGCTCGGTGGCCGTCAGCGGCAGCGCGGCGAGGTCGGACAGCGCCCACGAGCCGCCCTTCAGGTACAGGTAGATCAGCCCGACCAGCATGAAGATCGAGCCGAAGAAGGTATAGATGAAGAACTTGATCGTCGCGTACACGCGGCGCGGACCGCCCCAGATGCCGATGATGATGAACATCGGGATCAGCATCGCCTCGAAGAACACGTAGAACAGCAGCGCGTCCATCGCGCAGAACACGCCGACCATCAGGCCCTCGAGCACGAGGAACGACGCGACGTACTGGTGCACGCGGTCCTCGATCGCCTGCCAGGCGCCGAGCAGGACCAGCACGGTGCAGAACGTGGTCAGCACGATCAGCGCCACCGAGATGCCGTCTGCGCCCAGGTGGTACCAGGAGCCGATCGCGGGGATCCACGCGTGGCGCTCCACGAACTGCATGGCGGCGCTGGACGCATCGAAACCGGTGTACAGCGGCAGGCTGAGCAGGAAGGTCGCGATCGCCACCGCCAGGCCGATCACGCGCGCCTGCTGCGGCCGCGACTCGCCGGTGGCGAGCACCGCGATGCCGCCGACGATCGGCAGCCACACCAGCAGGGAAAGCAGGGGCCAGGTTTCCATCGGCTCGGGGCTCTTGTTCTAGTTCTTGTCGTTCAGCGCGACCACAGGAAGGCGCCCAACAGCGCGATCAGGCCGAGGATCATGGCGAAGGCGTAGTGGTAGAGGTAGCCGGACTGCAGCCAGCGCAGCACGCCGGCCAGACGCGCGACCACCGCCGCCGAGCCGTTGACCAGGCCGTCGTCGATCACCGCCACGTCGCCACCCTTCCACAGGCCGCGGCCGAGCAGCAGGCTGCCGCGCGCGAAGACCGCCTGGTAGGCCTCGTCGAACCAGTACTTCTTCTCCAGCATCGTCACCAGCGGCCGCAGCGCGGCGGCGAAGCGCGACGGCAGATCCGGGCGCAGCAGGTAGAGGACGGTCGCTGCCGCGAAGCCCGCGAAGGCCAGCCAGAACGCGGGCGTCTGGAATCCGTGCAGCGCGAAGGCGGTGGGCCCGTGGAACTCCGCCCCGAGGCGTGCGATCACGTCGCGCGCCGGGTCGACCACGATGGCGCCGGCGAACCAGTCGCCGAACAGCATGGGCTGGATCGCGAACCAGCCGAGCACCACCGAGGGGATGGCGAGCAGCACCAGCGGCAGCGTGACCACCCAGGGCGTCTCGTGCGGCGGATGCGCGAGGTGGCCCGGCTCGTGGTGGCCGTGCGCATCGTCGTGGTCGTCGTGGGCATCGCCGTGGTGGTCGCCGTCGTGGTGCGACTCGACCACGAAGCGCTCCTTGCCGTGGAACGCGAGGTAGAGCAGGCGGAAACTGTAGAACGCGGTCACGAACACGCCGAGCAGCACCGCCCACATCGCGTACTGCTGCACCCAGCCACCGTGGTGCGCGGCTTCCTTCACCGCCTCGATGATCGCGTCCTTGGAGTAGAACCCGGAGAAGAACGGCGTGCCCACCAGGGCCAGGGTGCCGATCCAGGCGGTGGCGAAGGTGATCGGCATGTACTTGCGCAGGCCGCCCATGCGGCGCATGTCCTGCTCGTGGTGCATGGCGATGATGACCGAGCCCGCGCCGAGGAACAGCAGCGCCTTGAAGAACGCGTGTGTCATCAGATGGAACACCGCGACCGAGTAGGCCGACACGCCCAGCGCCACCGTCATGTAACCCAGCTGGCTGAGCGTCGAATAGGCGACCACGCGCTTGATGTCGTTCTGGATGATGCCCAGAAAGCCCATGAACAGCGCGGTGGTGGCGCCGATGAACAGCACGAACGCCAGCGCCGTGGCCGAGAGTTCGAACAGCGGCGACATGCGCGAGACCATGAAGATGCCGGCGGTGACCATGGTCGCGGCATGGATCAGCGCCGAGATCGGCGTCGGGCCTTCCATGGAGTCCGGCAGCCAGACGTGCAGCGGCACCTGCGCGGACTTGCCCATCGCGCCGATGAACAGGCAGATGCAGACGAAGGTCGCCGCGTCCCAGGGCACGCCCGGGAACAGTTCGATCGTCTTGCCCTGCAACTGGTCCGCGTTGGCGAAGGCGGTGGCGTAGTCGAGGGTGCCGAGCCAGTACAGCACGCCGGCGATGCCCAGCAGGAAGCCAAAATCGCCCACCCGGTTGACCAGGAAGGCCTTGAGGTTGGCGAAGATCGCCGTCGGCCGCTTGTACCAGAAGCCGATCAGCAGGTAGGACACCAGGCCCACCGCTTCCCAGCCGAAGAACAACTGCAGGAAGTTGTTGCTCATGACCAGCATGAGCATCGAGAACGTGAACAGCGAGATGTAGCTGAAGAAGCGCTGGTAGCCCGGGTCGTCGGCCATGTAGCCGATGGTGTAGATGTGCACCAGCAGCGACACGAAGGTGACCACCACCATCATGGTCGCGGTCAGGCGATCGACCAGGAAACCGACGTGCGCCGAGTAGCCGCCGATCTCGAAGAACGTGTAGATGTTCTGGTTGAATGCCGGCACGCCGTCGAAGGCGAGCTGCTTGAGCACGTAGACCGACAGTACGCAGGAGACCGCGACACCGAGGATCGTCGCCCAGTGCGCACCGGCGCGGCCGACCTGGCGGCCGAACAGGCCGGCGATGGCGGCGCCGACCAGCGGCGCCAGCGCGATGGCGAGCAGGATGTTCTTCGACAGCACTGCCCTACCCCTTCAGACTATCGAGTTCGGCGACGTTGATCGTGCTCCGGTTGCGGAACAGCACGACCAGGATCGCCAGGCCGATCGCGGACTCCGCGGCGGCCACGGTGAGGATGAAGAACACGAACACCTGGCCGTGCACGTCGCCGAGGAAATGCGAGAAGGCCACGAAGTTCATGTTGACCGCGAGCAGCATCAACTCGATCGCCATCAGCAGCACGATGACGTTCTTGCGGTTGATGAAGATGCCGGCGACGCTGATGCAGAACAGCACCGCGCCGAGGCCCAGGAAGTGCGCGAGCGTGATCACTTGCCCGCCTCCTTGCCCTCGGTGGCGACCTTCACCACGCGCAGCCGATCCTCCTTGCGCACCAGCACCTGGCGCGAGGGGTCCTGGTGGCGCACGCCCGGTCGACGCCGCAGGGTCAGCGCGATCGCGGCCACGATGGCGACGGTCAGGATCACCGCCGCGACCTCGAACGGCAGGATGTAGTCGGTGAACAGCGCCCGGCCCAGCCACTCGGTGTTGCCGACCCCGGCCAGGGTGGCGCCGTCGCTCTCCGGCGCCGGCACTTGCAGCATCGCGTTCCAGCCGATCAGGGCCAGCATCTGCGCCAGCATGATGCCGGCCACGACCGCCGCCACCGGCAGGTAGCGCGCGAAGCCTTCGCGCAGCGAATCGGTCTTGATGTCGAGCATCATCACCACGAACAGGAACAGCACCATCACCGCGCCGACGTAGACCAGCACCAGCACGATGGCGAGGAACTCCGCGCGCAGCAGCAGCCACAGGCAGGCGCAGGAGAAGAACGTCAGCACCAGCAGCAGCGCGGCGTGCACGGTGTTCTTCACCGTGATCACGCCCAGCGCGGCGCCAACCGTGACGGCGGCGAAGGCGTAGAACAGGGCCAGTTCGGTCGTCATGGCGGGCTCAGCGGAACGCCGCGTCCTGGGCGCGGGCGGCGGCGATCGCGGATTCGAAGCGGTCGCCGATCGCGAGCAACTGCGGCTTGGTGACCACGTTCTCGCCGCGCGCCTCGAAGTGGTACTCGTGGATGTTGGTTTCCACGATCGAATCGACCGGGCAGGATTCCTCGCAGAAGCCGCAGAAGATGCACTTGAACAGGTCGATGTCGTAGCGCGTGGTGCGGCGCGTGCCGTCGGCGCGCTGCTCGGAGTCGATGGTGATCGCCAGCGCGGGGCACACGGCCTCGCACAGCTTGCAGGCGATGCAGCGTTCCTCCCCGTTCGGATAGCGGCGCAGCGCGTGCAGGCCGCGGAAGCGGTTCGACTGCGGCGTCTTCTCGAACGGGTATGCCAGCGTGTACTTGGGGCGCACGAAATAGCGGCCGGTCAGGGCGAGGCCCTTGACCAGTTCCACCAGCATGAGGCTCTTGAGGTAATTGACGATGCGGTTCATGGACGAGGGCCTCAGGCGCCGACCTGCACCAGGTCGGCGTGGACGATCAGCGCGGCGACCAGGATCCACACGATGGTGATCGGGATGAACACCTTCCAGCCGAGGCGCATGATCTGGTCGTAGCGATAGCGCGGGAAGGTCGCGCGGAACCACAGGAAGCAGAACATGAAGAAGGCGGCCTTGCCGAACAGCCACCACGGACCCGGCTCGCCCAGCAGCCCCCACGAGGCCGGGAACGGCGACAGCCAGCCGCCCATGAACATGATCGTGGTCAGGAACGAGATCAGGATCATGTTCGCGTATTCGGCGAGGAAGAACACCGCGAACGCGGCGCCGCCGTACTCGACGTGGAAGCCGGCGACGATCTCGGATTCGCCCTCGGCGACGTCGAACGGCGCGCGGTTGGTCTCGGCCACGCCGGAGATGAAGTAGATCAGGAACAGCGGCAGCAGCGGCAGCCAGAACCACTCCAGCAGGCCGGCGTCGCCCTTCTGCGCATCCACGATCGCGCCCAGGTTCAGGGTGCCCGACATCGCCAGCACGCCGACCAGGGCGAAACCCAGCGCGATCTCGTAGGACACCACCTGCGCCGCCGAGCGCATGGCGCCGAGGAAGGCGTACTTGGAGTTCGACGCCCAGCCGGCGAGGATCACGCCGTACACGCCCATCGAGGTCATCGCCAGCAGGTACAGCAGGCCGGCATTGACGTCGGCCAGCGCCATGCCCTCGCCGAACGGCACCACCGCCCAGGCGGCGAACGCCGGCGCCAGCGACAGCACCGGTGCAAGGAAGTACAGGAACCGACTGGCGTTGGTCGGCAGGATCAGTTCCTTGAACAGCATCTTGAAGGTGTCGGCGAACGGCTGCAGCAGCGCCAGCGGACCGATGTAGACCGGCCCGCGCCGGACCTGCATCCAGCCGATCACCTTGCGCTCGGCGAGCGTGTAGAACGCCACCGCCACGATCAGCGGCACCGTGATGGCGATGATCTTGACCAGCGTCCACACCACCACGGCCACCATCGGCAGCCCGGCGAAGATCGCGTCGATCGCGCCCTTGACGACCTCGACCATGGTCAGGCCCTCACAAGCGACAGCACGGCGCCGGTCGGCGCCAGGGCGACCGTCTCGTGGAACCCAGCCGGCACGTGCACCGCGCCGTGCGGCACGCGGTCGCTGATTTCCAGCGGCAGGACCACCTCGGCGCTGCCGTCGGACACCCGCAGCAGGGTGCCCCCGGCGAAGCCGCGGGCCTGTGCTTCACCGGGATGCAGGCGCAGCACCGGCTTCGGCGTCAGCGGCGAGGCCTGCAGCGCGGCGGCGCGGCGCAGCACCGGGTCGATGCGGTAGACCGGGACGGTGGCGATGCGCGCCAGCCCCTCCACCGACGGCCGCCGCACGGCGAGCCCCGCGGCCTGCGCCGAGCGCGGGGCGGCCGGATCTGGCATCGCGGCGCGCAGGCCGGCGAGATCGTCGAAGGCGAACCCGGGCAGGCCGAGCGCCGCGCCGAGCGCACGCAGCACGCGCCAGCCCGGCCGCGCATCTCCCGGCGCCTTGGCGCCCGCCGCGAAGCGCTGCACGAGGCCGTCGACGTTGACGTAGGTACCGTCGGTCTCCGGCGGCAGGCCGATCGGCAGCACCACGTCGGCGTGCGCCTGCACGCCCGCGCAGCCGAACGCGCCGATGTGCAGGTGGAAGCCTGCCGCTTCGCGCGCGCGGTCGAACGCCGCGGGCCGCGCGGCATCGAGCGCGCCGGCCTGGAACACGACCAGCGCCTTGCGCGGGCGCTGCATGATGGCGCCGGCATCGTGTCCGGAGGCGCCGGGCAGCGCGCCCACGCGCGACAGGCCGACGCTGTTGGCCGGGCCGGCGAGTTCGTCGAACGCCGCGCCGGTCGCGGTGGCCACGAAGCGCGCCAGCGCGCGCAGCCAGGACGCCAGCGGATGCTGCACGGCAAAGTCGCCGAACAGCACCACGGCCGGCTGCGCGGCGCGCAGCGCGTCGACGATCGCGCGATGCGCGTCGCCAGGCTTGGCACCGGCGATCGCCTCGGCCAGCGCGACGGGCGCCTCGGCACCGCCGTCGACCAGCACGCGCGCGACCGCGGCGAGTTCGTCCACCATCTGCGCGGGCGGGACCACCCGCTCGCCGGCGAGTTCGAAGTTGCCGTCGTAGGCCAGCGGGTTGATCGCGTGCACCGCGGCGCCGCGCCGGGCCGCCTTGCGCAGGCGATGGCCGAGCAGCGGTGCGTCGTGGCGCGGGTCGAGGCCGACCAGCAGCGCGGCGCGAGCGCCTTCGAGCGCAGCGAGCGGCATCTCGAAGGTGGCACCCGCCGCGCCGTCGGCGAAGTCGAGCACGCGCAGGCGATGGTCGATCGCCTCGCTGCCGAGCCCGCGCAGCAGCGCGGCCAGCAGATGACCCTCCTCGCAGGACGCCAGCGGCGACACCAGCGCGCCGAGGTTGGCGCCGGCGGCCTTCAGGCCCGCGGCGGCGGCGGCGATCGCCTCTTCCCAGCCCGCCTCGACCAGCCGGCCGTCGCGACGCACCAGCGGCTTCGCCACGCGGTCGTCGGCATACAGGCCCTGGTGGCTGTAGCGGTCGCGGTCCGACAGCCAGCACTCGTTGACCTGCTCGTTGTCGCGCGGCACGGTGCGCAGCACTTCGCCGCGGCGGGTGTGCAGCCACAGGTTGGAGCCCAGCGCGTCGTGGTAGCCGATCGACTCGCGCGCGATCAGTTCCCACGCGCGCGCGCGGAAGCGGAACACCTTGTTGGTCAGCGCGCCGACCGGGCACACGTCGACCACGTTGCCGGACAGCTCCGACTCCATCGCCTTGCCGATGTAGGTCCCGATCTCGAGATGCTCGCCGCGCCCCATGCCGCCGAGCTCGTAGGTGCCGGCGATCTCGCTGGTGAAGCGCACGCAGCGCGTGCAGTGGATGCAGCGCGTCATGTCGGTGGCGACCAGCGGGCCGAGGTCCTCGTCGGCCACCACGCGCTTGCGCTCGACGAAGCGGCTGACCGAGCGGCCGTAGCCCATCGCCACGTCCTGCAGTTCGCACTCGCCGCCCTGGTCGCAGATCGGGCAGTCCAGCGGGTGGTTGATCAGCAGGAACTCCATCACGTTGCGCTGCGAATCCAGCGCGCGCTTGGACTGCGTGTACACCTTCATGCCGTCCATCACCGGCGTGGCGCAGGCCGGCATCGGCTTCGGCGCCTTCTCCACGTCGACCAGGCACATGCGGCAGTTGGCCGCGATCGGCAGCTTGTCGTGGTAGCAGAAGCGCGGGATCTGGATGCCGGCCTTGTCGGCGGCGTGGATGATCATCGAGCCCTTCGGCACCTGCAGGGCCTTGCCGTCGATCTCGATGCTGACGTGATCGGGCGGCGTGTTGGGGGCGGCAGGCTGTGCGCTCATCGCTGGAGTCCGTGTTCCGTTGCCGCGCTCAAGCCGCGAGGCCGGGCTGCGCTTCGACGAGCGAGCGCTTGTTGACGATGTAGTACTCGAACTCGTGCCAGAACTGGCGCAGGAAGCCCTGCACCGGCCAGGCCGCCGCTTCGCCGAACGCGCAGATCGTGTGGCCCTCGATCTGGCCGGCCGCCTGCTTGAGCAGGTGCAGGTCGTCCATCGTGGCCTCGCCGTCGACGATGCGCGTGAGCAGGCGGTACATCCAGCCCGTGCCCTCGCGGCACGGCGTGCACTGGCCGCAGCTCTCGTGGTAGTAGAACTGCGCGATGCGCTGGCAGGCGCGCACCATGCAGGTACTGTCGTCCATCACGATCACGGCGCCGGAGCCGAGGCCCGAACCCGCCTTCTGCAGCGCGTCGAAGTCCATCGTGATCGCCATCATGGTGTCGGCCGGCAGCACCGGCATCGACGAACCGCCCGGGATCACGGCCTTGAGCTTGCGCCCGGGGCGCATGCCACCGGCCATCTCCAGCAGGTCCTTGAACGGGGTGCCGAGCGGCACTTCGTAGTTGCCCGGCCGCTGCACGTGGCCCGACACCGAGAAGCACTTCGGCCCGCCGTTGTTCGGCTTGCCGATGCCGAGGAACCACTGCGCGCCGTTGCGGATGATCGCCGGCACCGAGGCGAAGGTCTCGGTGTTGTTGATCGTGGTCGGCTTGCCGTAGAGGCCGAAGTTGGCCGGGAACGGCGGCTTGAAGCGCGGCTGGCCCTTCTTGCCCTCCAGCGACTCCATCAGCGCGGTTTCCTCGCCGCAGATGTAGGCGCCGGCGCCGAGCGCGGCGTACAGGTCGTAGGAGAAGCCGCTGCCGAGGATGTCCTTGCCCAGCCAGCCGTGCTGGTAGGCCTCGCGGATCGCCTGCTCGAAGTGCTCGAACGGTTCGCGCATGAACTCGCCGCGCATGTAGTTGTAGCCGCACGAGGCGCCCATCGCGTAGCCGCCGATGATCATGCCCTCGATCACCGCATGCGGGTTGAAGCGCAGGATGTCGCGGTCGTGGCAAGTGCCGGGCTCGGACTCGTCCGAGTTGCACAGGATGTACTTCGTGCCCGGCGCGTTGCGCGGCATGAAGCTCCACTTCAGCCCGGTCGGGAAGCCCGCGCCGCCGCGCCCGCGCAGGGCCGACTGCTTGACCAGGTCGATCACCGCCTCGCGCGTCATCGGCTCGGTCAGCACGCGGCGCAGCGCCTGGTAGCCGCCGGTCTTCAGGTAGTTCTCGTAGGTCCAGGGCTGCTCGAAGTGCAGCGTGGTGAACACCACATTGTGCGCCTTCGGCTCGAATCCGGGGTAGACCGCGTTGCCCATGGTGTCTGCTTCTTCTCGGTGCGCGGCCGGCCGCCGCGCTTGGCGTCACTTCAGCGAATCCAGCACCTGGTCCAGTTTTTCCGGCGTCAGGTTCTCGTGGTAATGCCCGTCCACCAGCGCCATCGGCGCGCGGACGCAGGCCGCGAGGCACTCTTCCTCGGCGACGAGGTGGATGCGCCCGTCGGGCGTGCTCTCGCCGAGCGCGATGCCGAGCCGCTTCTCCGCATGCTCCACCAGCGACTGCGCGCCGTTGAGCCAGCACGAGATGTTGGTGCAGATGCTGACCTTGTGCCGGCCGCACTTGCCGAGGTGCAGCATCGAGTAGAACGACGCCACCTCGTAGGCCCAGACCGGCGGGATGCCGATGTACTTCGCCACCGCGGTCACGATCTCGTCGGACAACCAGCCGCCGTTCTGCTCCTGCGCGGCCATCAGCGCCTGGATCACGGCGGACCGGCGGCGGTCGGCGGGGAACTTGGCGAGCCAGCCGTCGATGCGCGCGCGCGTGTCGTCGCTGAGCGCGACCTGCGGATCGACGTCCTTGACCGCCTGGATGCCGGATGCGGACTTCACCGGTCGATCTCCCCGAACACGATGTCGAGCGTGCCGATCACCGCGACCACGTCGGGCAGCATGTGCCCGCGCACGATCTCGTCGATGGCGGAAAGGTGGGAAAAGCCCGGCGCGCGCAGCTTGACCCGGAACGGCTTGTTGGCGCCGTCGCTGATGATGTACGCGCCGAACTCGCCCTTGGGCGCCTCGACCGCGGCGTAGGTTTCGCCCTCCGGCACCACGTAGCCCTCGGTGAAGAGCTTGAAGTGGTGGATCAGGGCTTCCATGTCGTCCTTCATCTCCTCGCGGGACGGCGGCGCGACCTTGAAGTTGCGCACCATCACCGGACCGGGATTGGCGCGCAGCCACTGCACGCACTGACGGATGATGCGGTTGGACTGGCGCATCTCCTCGACCCGCACGAGGTAGCGGTCGTAGCAATCGCCGTTGCTGCCCAGCGGGATGTCGAAATCGACCTCGGCGTAGCGGGCGTAGGGCTGCTTCTTGCGCAGGTCCCAGGCGATGCCCGAGCCGCGCAGCATCGGCCCGCTCATGCCCCAGGCCAGCGCCATCTCCGGCGACACCACGCCGATGCCGACTGTGCGCTGCTTCCAGATCCGGTTGTCGGTGAGCAGGGTCTCGTACTCGTCGATCTTGGACGGGAAGTCGGCGGTGAAGGCGTCGAGGAAATCCAGCATCGAGCCTTCGCGCCAGGCGTTCATGCGCTTGAGCTCGGCGCCCTTGCGCCACGGATGCTCCTTGTACTGCGGCATCCGCTCCGGCAGGTCGCGGTACACGCCGCCCGGCCGGTAGTAGGTCGCGTGCAGGCGCGCGCCGGACGCGGCCTCGTAGCAGTCCATCAGTTCCTCGCGCTCGCGGAACGCATAGAGGAACAGGGTCATGGCGCCGAGGTCGAGCGCGTTCGAGCCGAGCCACATCAGGTGGTTCAGGATGCGCGTGATCTCGTCGAACATCGTGCGGATGTACTGCGCGCGCTCGGGCGCCTCGATGCCGAGCAGCTGCTCGATCGCGCGCACGTAGGCGTGCTCGTTGCACATCATCGACACGTAGTCGAGCCGGTCCATGTAGCCGATCGACTGGTTGTACGGCTTCGACTCGGCGAGCTTCTCGGTGCCGCGGTGGAGCAGCCCGACGTGCGGGTCGGCGCGGACGATGGTCTCGCCGTCGAGTTCCAGCACCAGGCGCAGCACGCCGTGCGCGGCCGGGTGCTGGGGGCCGAAGTTCATCGTGTAGTTGCGGATTTCCTGCATCGCGTTCAGCCCTGGGCCTGCGACTCGGCGCGGCCCTGCTCGTAACGGGAGTCGTGGCGCACCACGCGCGGCACCAGCACGCGCGGCTCGATCGAGACCGGCTCGTACACCACGCGGCCCTTCTCGGCGTCGTAGCGCACCTCGACGTTGCCGATCAGCGGGAAATCCTTGCGGAACGGATGGCCGACGAAGCCGTAGTCGGTGAGCAGCCGGCGCAGGTCGGGGTGGCCCTCGAACACGATGCCGTAGAGGTCGAAGGCCTCGCGCTCGAACCAGGTCGCCGCCGGCCACACGCCGACCAGCGAGGGCACGGTGGGCAGGAGGTCGTCGGGGGCGAAGGCGCGCAGGCGCAGGCGCCGGTTGTGCGCCTGGGACAGCAGGTGCACCACCACCGCGAAGCGCCGCGGACCGCCGCCGCCGGCCTTTTCGCCGCGGCGGAAGCGCCCGGGGCCCTGCCCCTCGACGCCACGGCTGAAGCCCTGGCTGGAGACGTCGCTGGTGTCCCACTCGACCTCGCCGTAGCCGAGGTAGTCCACGCCGCAAAGGTCGACCATCTGCTCGAAGCGGAAGTCGCGCTCGTCGCGCAGCGCGCGCGCGACCTCGGCGAGTTGCTCGGCCGGCACCTCGAGGGTGACCTGTCCCAGCGCAGTGCTGGCGCGCACGCGCTCGCCGAAGCGCGCGGCCAGGCGCTCGGGCAGGCTGGCTTGGGGCTCGCTCATCGGATTCCTCAGCGCGCGAAGGTGTTGGTGCGGCGGATCTTCTTCTGCAGCTGCAGGATCCCGTAAACCAGCGCTTCCGCGGTCGGCGGGCAGCCGGGGACGTAGACGTCGACCGGCACGATGCGGTCGCAACCGCGCACCACCGCATAGGAATAGTGGTAATAGCCGCCGCCGTTGGCGCAGGAGCCCATCGAGATCACCCACTTGGGCTCGGGCATCTGGTCGTAGACCTTGCGCAGCGCCGGCGCCATCTTGTTGACCAGGGTGCCGGCGACGATCATCACGTCGGACTGCCGCGGCGAGGGCCGGAACACCACGCCGTAGCGGTCGAGGTCGAGGCGCGCGGCCCCGGCGTGCATCATCTCCACCGCGCAGCAGGCCAGCCCGAAGGTCATCGGCCACATCGACCCGGTGCGCGCCCAGTTGACCAGCGCGTCGACCGAGGTGGTCACGAAGCCGCGCTCCAGCAACGGGTTGTCCGCCTCGGGGCGCAGGATGTCGTCCACCGCGCCGACCGGGACCGGGTTGTGGAAGATGTCGCTCACTCCCATTCCAGGGCTCCCTTCTTCCACTCGTACACGAAGCCGATCACGAGGATCCCGAGGAACACCGCCATCGCGGCCAGCGCGGGCGCGCCGATGTCGTCGAACACCAGCGCCCACGGGAACAGGAAGGCGATCTCGAGGTCGAAGATGATGAACAGGATCGCCACGAGGTAGTAGCGCACGTCGAACTTCATGCGCGCGTCCTCGAAGGCCTCGAAGCCGCACTCGTAGGGCGAGAGTTTCTCGGCACCGCCCCGGCGCGGCCCGAGCAGGGCGCCGAGCCCGAGCAGGGCGGCGCCAATCACGGTGGAGACGGCGAGGAAGAGCAGGATCGGCAGGTATTCGGACAGGATCATCGGCGCCTCGTCTGCCTCCTGCTGTGGCCACGCCCGCCGACGGGCCCGGCGGGAGGCCATTGCGCGCGTGGCGCGCCTCGCGGTCGCGCCACGCGGTACTGCGTTGGTGCCCAGGAGAGGACTCGAACCTCCACGGCTTGTGGCCGCTACCACCTCAAGGTAGTGCGTCTACCAATTCCGCCACCTGGGCGTGGAAACTGCGTGATTCTACCCGTTGCCGTCCTTCTTGGCAGCCTCCGGCGCGGACGCCGGTGCCGGATCGCCGGCCGGAGCGGGCTCGGCCGCGGCGGGCGCCGGCGGTACGTCGCCCTGCGATGCGGGCGCCGCGGGCACTTCGGCGTCGACGGGGGCCGCGGCGGCCGGCGCTTCGCCCATCACGCCGAGGTCCTCGGCGCTGGGCGCGCTGCCGCTGCGATGGGTGACGAACATGCCGATGCCGAGGCTGAGCACGAAGAACGCGACCGCCAGCCACTTGGTCGACTTGCTGAGGAAGTTGCTCGCGCCGCGCGCGCCGAACACGGTCGCCGAAGCACCCGCGCCGAAGCCGGAACCGGCCTGCGCGCCCGCGCCGCGCTGCATGAGGATCAGCACGACCATCGCGATGGCCACGCAGACGTAGATGACGTTAAGGATGGTCAGGGTCATGGTTCAGTCCGTGCGCCGCGCTGCAGCCGCGATGGCGAGGAAGTCGGCCGCCACCAGCGAGGCGCCGCCGACCAACCCGCCGTCGACGTCCGGCTGCGAGAACAGCTCGGCGGCGTTCGAGGGCTTGACGCTGCCGCCGTACAGGATCGGCAGCGAGCGCGCGACTATAGCATCGAGGCTGGCCACTTTGCCACGCAGGAAGGCATGCACGGCCTGGGCCTGGGCGCTGCTCGCGGTGCGACCGGTGCCGATCGCCCACACCGGCTCGTAGGCCAGCACCGCGCCACGCAGCGCATCGGCGCCGCCGGCGGCGAGCACCGCATCGAGCTGGCGGCCTACCACGGCCTCGGTGCGCCCGGCCTCGCGCTCGTCGAGGGTCTCGCCCACGCACAGGATCGGGACCAGCCCCGCGGCCCGCGCGGCGGCGAACTTGGCCGCCACCAGGGCATCCGTTTCGGCGTGGTACTGGCGCCGCTCGGAGTGGCCGACGATGGCGTAGCGGGCGCCGCAGTCGGCGACCATCGGCGCCGCGACCTCGCCGGTGTAGGCGCCCTGCGCGTGCGCGCTGACGTCCTGCGCGCCGACGTCGACGCGCCCGGCGGCGACCTGGGCGACCCGCGCCAGGTACGGGAACGGCGGCGCGAGCACCACCCGCACGCCACCCGGCGCCGCGGCAGCCACCGCTGCGGCCAGCGCGTCGGCCTGCGCGCCGGTGCCGTGCATCTTCCAGTTGCCCGCCACGATGCGTTCGCGCATGCCGTTCCCCAGCGAAAAAATGCGGCGCGCAGCATATCGGGCCCGCGCATGGCGGTCCACGCCGACCGTAGAATCGCGCATCCCCCGCACCGCGAGCGCGCATGAACGCAGAACCCACGAACCGCCCCTGGGCCCTGGTCACCGGCGCGTCGGCCGGCATCGGCGCCGAGTTCGCACGCCAGCTGGCGGCACGCGGCCACGCGCTGGTGCTGGTGGCGCGGCGCGCGGAACGGCTCGAGGCGCTGGCGCGCGAACTGCGCGAGCGGCACGGCGCGCCGTCGCTGGTCATCGCGCTCGACCTGTCGGACCCCGGCGCCGGCGCCGCCTTGTTCGAGCGCACCGAAGCCGCCGGCATTGCGGTCGAGTTCCTGGTCAACAACGCCGGCTACGGCCTGCCCGGCACGCTGACCAGCCAGCCGTGGGCCTCGCACCGCGCGTTCCTCGAGGTGATGGTCGCGGGCCCGGTCGACCTGTGCTGGCGTTACCTGCCGGGCATGCGCGCGCGGCGCCGCGGCCGCGTCGTCAACGTCGCCTCGCTGGCCGGACTGGTGCCGGGCTCTGCAGGGCACACGCTTTACGGCGCCAGCAAGTCGTGGCTGATCAAGTTCTCGCAGTCGCTGGCGCTGGAGAACGCCGCACTGGGGGTGAAGGTCTCGGCGCTGTGCCCGGGCTTCACCTACTCCGAGTTCCACGACGTCAACGGCGCGCGCGCGATCGTGTCGAAGATGCCGAAGTACATGTGGATGGACGCAGCCCCCGTGGTCGCTGCCGGCCTCGACGCGGTCGAGCGCGGCGAGATCGTCTGCGTGCCCGGCCGCGTGAACCGCTTCATCAAGTTCCTGATGAAGCACCTGCCGGACGGCCTCGCGCTGCGGATGACCGCCGCGCGGTCGAAGGACTTCCGGGTGCAGGACGACGCCGCGCGCTGAGCGCGCGGCGCCTCACACCAGCTTGATCTCGCGCAGCCGCTCCATCAGGTAGCCGTGGGCGGTGATCGCCTGCGGGTAGCGGCTGGGATTGCCGGCGCTCACGCAGCCCGGCAGCACGTCGATCAGGAAATCCGGGTTCGGATGCAGGAAGTACGGCACCGAATAGCGCGGCTGGCGCGCCAGGTCGCCCGGCGGGTTGACCACGCGATGGGTGGTCGAGGGATACACGTGGTTGGTCAGGCGCTGCAGCATGTCGCCGATGTTGACCACGATGGTGTCGCCTTCGGCGGTGAACGGCACCCACTCGCCCTGCCGGCTGAGCACTTCCAGCCCGGCCGCGCTGGCGCCGACTAGCAGGGTGATGAAGTTGATGTCCTCGTGCGCGCCGGCGCGCACGTTGGGCACGTCGGGCGCGGTGATCGGCGGGTAGTGGATCGGGCGCAGGATGGAGTTACCCTGGTCGACCTTGTCCTCGAAGTAGTCCTCGGGCAGGTCGATATGCAGCGCGAGCGCGCGCAGCACGCGGCGACCGAGCGCGTCGAGCGCCTCGTACAGCCCGTAGCCGTAGCGGCGGAAGCCCGGCACTTCGTCCGGCCACAGGTTGGGCGGCATCACCGCCGCATGCTTCGAGTCGCGCGCAATCTCGCGCCCGACATGCCAGAACTCCTTCAGGTCCGGGTACTTCGAGTCCTTGGCGGTCTCGATGCCGAACGGCGTGTAGCCGCGCGCGCCGCCGCCACCCTTGACGTGGTACTTGAGCTTGGTCTCGGCCGGCAGCGCGAAGAACTCACGGAAGGCCTGGTAGGCGCCCGCGACCAGGTCGGCCGGGATGCCGTGGCCGCGGATGCCGCAGAAGCCCCACTCGCGGTAGGCGCGCCCGATCTCGTCGACGAACGCCCGGCGGTCGGTCTCGAAGCGGCGGATGTCGAGGGTCGGGATGCGGGGCTGGCTCATGGCGGCGCGGCGCGATCGGTGCGGGAGCGCCGATTCTAGCGCCGCGCGCTCACGCCGGATCGGCGCTCGCCGCGGCGCTCACAGCCGCCGACAGCTTGCCCAGCACGCCGTCGACCAGCATCGGGTCGTCCGCTTCGACCGTGACGCGGATCACCGGCTCGGTGCCCGAGGCGCGCAGCACCAGGCGCCCGCGGCCGGCCAGCGACTGCTCGGCCTGCGCGCGCGCCAGTTGGACGGACTCATGGGCCAGCGGCCGGGTGCCCGCCGCGACGCGCACGTTGACCGTCTTCTGCGGCAGGCGCGACCAGCCGGCGGCCAGTTCGTCGAGCGCCTTGCCCTGCCTCGCCATCACCTCCAGCACCTGCAGCGCGCACACCAGCGCGTCGCCGGTGCTGGCGCGGTCGAGGCACAGCACGTGGCCGGAGGCCTCGCCGCCGAGCACCCCGCCCTGCCCCACCAGCATCTGGTGCACGAAGCGGTCGCCGACCGCGGCACGCTGGAAACCGATGCCGCGTCGCGCGAGCGCCTGCTCGAGGCCGAAGTTGGTCATCAGCGTGCCCACCACCGGCCCGCGCAGCCGCCCGCTGGCCTGCCAGTCGCAGGCCAGCACGTGCAGGATGTCGTCGCCGTCGACCAGCGCGCCGGAGCGGTCGGCCAGCACCACGCGGTCGCCGTCGCCGTCGAAGGCAATGCCGAGGTCGGCGCCCTGCGCCACCACCGCGCGGCACATCACGGCCGGATGCGTGGACCCGCACTCAAGGTTAATGTTGAGCCCGTCGGGCTCTGCCGCCAGCGGCAGCACGCTGGCGCCGAATTCGGTGAGCAGGCGCGGGCCGAGGTGGTAGTTGGCGCCGTTGGCGCAGTCGACCACGATGCGCAGCCCGGCCAGGGAGAACCCGGCGGGCACCGTGGCACGGCAGAACCCGAGGTAGCGCTCGGCCGCGTCGGCCATGCGCACCGCCTTGCCGAGCCGCTCCGGCGCGACGGTCGCGAACGGCGCGTCGATCGCCGACTCGATCGCCTGCTCGAGGTCGTCGGACAGTTTCTCGCCCTGCGCCGAGAAGAACTTGATGCCGTTGTCGTAGTGCGGATTGTGCGAGGCGCTGATCACGATGCCGGCGCTCGCGCCGCAATCGCGGGTCAGCATCGCCACCGCCGGAGTCGGCATCGGCCCCAGCAGGCGCACGTCGGCGCCGGCGGCGATCAGGCCGGCCTCGAGCGCGCTTTCGAACATGTAGCCCGAGCGGCGCGTGTCCTTGCCGATCAGGATCGAACCGTCGCCGCCGGCGGCGGCCAGCACTTCGCCCGCGGCGCGCCCCAGGCGCAGCACGAAGTCGGCGCTGACCGGCCAAGTGCCGACCGTGCCGCGGATGCCGTCGGTGCCGAAGTACTTGCGGTCGCCCATGCCATTTCCCCGTTCGCGAGCCGGCGATGATGCCAAGCGCGCGTGAAGGGAGCCAGCCACCCGCGCGCGGCCGACCGGGCGGCGGGTGAACGATGGTGCCGCGGCGCGCTCAGTCCTCGGCCAGCAGGCGCGCGCGGCGCGCGGCGTCAGGGTCGGACAGCCGCGCCTCGCGCACCGGGATGCCCGACGCGACCGCCTGCCACACGGCCAGCGCGTCGCGGGTCGCCGCCACGTCGTGCACGCGCACGATCGCGGCGCCGCGCTGCACGGCGACCAGCGCCGCGGCGACCGAGCCATGCACGCGCTCGCGCGGCGCTTCGCGGCCGGTGATCGCGCCGATGCTCGACTTGCGCGACAGCCCGGCCAGCACCGGCACGCCGAGGGTGGCGAAACGCTCCAGGCCGCGCAGCAGCGCCAGGTTGTGCTCCAGCGTCTTGCCGAAGCCGAAGCCGGGATCGACCACCAGCCGCGACCTGTCGATGCCGGCGAACTGGCAGGCCAGCATGCGGTCGGCGAGGAAGCGGTGCACCTCGCCCACCACGTCGTCGTAGTGCGGCGCCTGCTGCATGCTGCGCGGCTCGCCCTGCATGTGCATCAGCACCGCGGCGGCACCCGCCTCGGCGACCGCCTCCAGCGCGCCGTCGGCGCGCAGGGCGAGCACGTCGTTGACCATCGCCGCGCCCGCCGCGAGCGCGGCGCGCATCACCGCGGGCTTGCTGGTGTCGATCGAGACCGGGACGCCGGCGCGGCCGGCCAGGGCTTCGACCACCGGCAGCACGCGACGCAGTTCCTCGGCCTCGTCGACCGCCGCGGCACCCGGCCGGGTCGATTCGCCGCCCACGTCGAGCAGGTCGGCGCCCTCCGCCACCAGCCGCAGCGCGTGGTCCACCGCGGCCTCGACCGAGTCGAGCGCCCCGCCATCGCTGAACGAGTCGGGCGTGACGTTGACCACGCCCATGATGCGCGGACGGTCGAGGGCGAGCGTCGCGCCGCCCTTCAGGGCCAGCGTGCGGTGGGTGTCGAACATGATCGCGGTCCTCCAGAATGCACGAAGCCCTCGGGCGAGGGCTTCGTCGTCACGAGCTGCGGCGTCGGCCCGCTCAGGCCTGCGGCGCGGGCCCGCCGATCGGACCGGCCGCGGCATCGCTGCTGCCGCCGCCACCGCGCTTGGGCGCTTCGGTCCAGCCCTTGGGCGCATCGGGCCGGCGGCCTTCCATGATGGCGTCGATCTGGTCGCTGTCGATGGTCTCGTACTGCAGCAGCGCCTCGGCCATCATGTGCATCTTGTCGAGGTTCTCGGTCAGGATCGCCTTGGCGCGGTTGTGCGCGCTGTCGATCACCGCCCGCACCACCTCGTCGATCTTGCGCGCGGTCTCGTTGGACACGCTCTTGTGCTGGGTGATGCTGCGGCCGAGGAACAGTTCCTCCTCGTCGTCGCCGTAGGTCATCGGGCCCAGCTCGTCGGTGAGGCCGTACTTGGTGACCATGTTGCGCGCCAGCTGGGTGGCGCGCTGGATGTCGTTCGATGCGCCGGTGGTGACCTTGTCGGCGCCGAAGATGATCTCTTCCGCCGCGCGGCCGCCGTACAGGCTGGCGAGACGACTCTCCAGCTGCGTGCGGTTCTGGCTGTAGCGGTCCTCTTCCGGCAGGAACATGGTCACGCCGAGCGCGCGGCCGCGCGGGATGATCGAGACCTTGTAGACCGGGTCGTGCTCGGGCACCACGCGACCGACGATGGCGTGGCCGGCCTCGTGGTAGGCGGTGAGCTTCTTCTCCTGCTCGCTCATCACCATCGACTTGCGCTCGGCGCCCATCATGATCTTGTCCTTGGCGCGCTCGAAGTGGGCCATCTCGACCAGCTTCGAGTTCTCGCGCGCCGCGAACAGGGCCGCCTCGTTGACCAGGTTGGCGAGGTCCGCGCCGGAGAAGCCCGGCGTGCCGCGCGCGATGCGCTGCGGCTCGACGTCGTCGCCGAGCGGGACCTTCTTCATGTGCACCTTGAGGATCTGCTCGCGGCCGCGCAGGTCGGGCAGCGGCACCACCACCTGGCGGTCGAAGCGGCCCGGACGCAGCAGCGCGGGGTCGAGCACGTCGGGGCGGTTGGTGGCCGCGATCACGATGATGCCCTCGTTGCCCTCGAAGCCGTCCATCTCGACCAGCAGCTGGTTGAGGGTCTGCTCGCGCTCGTCGTGGCCACCGCCGAGGCCGGCGCCGCGGTGGCGGCCGACGGCATCGATCTCGTCGATGAAGATGATGCAGGGCGCGTGCTTCTTGGCCTGCTCGAACATGTCGCGCACGCGCGAGGCGCCGACGCCGACGAACATCTCGACGAAGTCGGAACCGGAGATGGTGAAGAACGGCACCTTGGCCTCGCCGGCGATCGCCTTGGCGAGCAGGGTCTTGCCGGTGCCCGGCGAGCCGACCATCAGCACGCCGCGCGGGATGCGCCCGCCCAGCTTCTGGAACTTGCCGGGGTCGCGCAGGAACTCGACGAGTTCCTTGACCTCTTCCTTGGCCTCGTCCACGCCGGCGACGTCGGCAAACGTGATCTTGACCTGGTCCTCGCCCTGCAGGCGCGCGCGCGAACGGCCGAACGACATCGCCCCGCGGCCGCCGCCGCCGGACTGCATCTGGCGCATGAAGTAGATGAACACCGCGATGAAAATCAGGAACGGCAGCGAGGAGATCAGGATATCGAGCATCAGGTTGCTCTGCTTCGGCGGCTCCTGCTTGATGCTGACGTCGTGCGACACGAGGTCGTCGATCATCTTCGGGTCGAACGGCGCGTTGGTGCGGAACGTGGTCCCGTCGCGCTTCTCGCCGGCGATGCTCATCCGGTCTTCGGCGATCGTGACCCGCGCCACGTTGTCCGAGCGCACCTCGCGCAGGAACTCCGAGTAGGTGAGTTCCGGGGTGCCGCCCGTGCGCTGGCTGAGGCTGGAGAACACGGTCATCAGCACGAGGCCGATCACCAGCCATACCAGCACGTTCTTCGCCATGTCGTTCATCAAGCCATTCCTGTCGTCATGTCCTGCCCTCTCCCGATCGTCCCTTGAAGCCGGTGCAGAGGGCGTAGACCTCGGGGCTGCGGGCCCGCGAGGCCTTGGGTTTCCGCATCGTGACCTTGGTGTACCGGGTACGCAAGTCCTTCAGGTATGCATCGAATCCGGCGCCCTGGAACAGCTTGACCAGGAAGGTCCCGCCCGCGGCGAGGTGCTGCTGGGCGAAATCGCGCGCCAGTTCAACCAGTTCCATCGAACGCGCCTGGTCGACCGAGGCCACTCCGCTCATGTTGGGGGCCATGTCGGACAACACAAGGTCGACCGGGCGGCCGGCGACCGCAGCCTCGAGCCGCCGCAGGACGGCGTCCTCGCGGAAGTCGCCGAGCAGGATCTCGACCCCGGGGATGGCCGGCATCGGCAGGATGTCGAGGGCAATCACGGTCGCCTTGCCGGGCAGCCGCTGGGCCACCATCTGCGACCAGCCGCCGGGCGCCGCGCCGAGGTCGACCACCACCATCCCGGGCGCGAGGATGCGGTCGCGGTCGAGCAGTTCCTCCAGCTTGTAGGCCGCCCGCGAGCGCAGGCCCTCGGCCTGCGCGCGCTGCACGAAGGGGTCGCTGAAGTGCTCGCGCAGCCAGCGCTGGCTGCTCTTGCTGCGGGAGGGCATGGCAACGTCCGGCGCGGGGCGGTGGCCCCATCACGCATGATACCCTCCGCGGCCCCTCGCCGCCCGTTCCGCCATGGCCTTGAGCAATACCCAGATCCGCTACCTGCGCGGCCTTTCGCACGCGCTGCGGCCGACCGTGATGATCGGCGGCAAGGGCCTCACCGACGCCGTGGTCGCCGAACTCGAGCTCGCGCTGGCCCACCATGAGCTGGTCAAGGTGCACGTCGCCGGCGACGACCGCGAGGCGCGCGCCGAGGCGGCCACGGTGCTGGCCTCGCGCACCGGCGCCGAGGTGGTGCAGAAGATCGGCAAGATGATCTGCCTGTATCGCCGCAATCCCGATTCGCCCGGCATCGAACTGCCGCGCGGCTGAGGGCGGGCGATGCAGCTGGTCGAACAGGACCGCGGCGGCCAACTGTTCGTGCGCCGCTGCGCGGCCGACCGGATCGTGGTGGTCGACCGCGAGTTCACTGCGTCCTTCGTGCTGGCGCTCGACCGGGTGCTCGACCCCTGGCCGGTGGCCTCGGCCGGCACGCTGGGCGCGGGCGAGGCCGCGCCGCTGCTGGCGCTGGATCCCGAGGTCGTGCTGCTGGGCACCGGCGCGCGGCAGGTGTTCCCGCCGGCGGCGTTCCTGGCCGCCTTCCTGACCCGCGGCATCGGCATCGAGCCGATGGACAACGCCGCCGCCGCGCGCACCTTCAACGTGCTCGGCGCCGAGGGCCGGCGCGTGGTGGCGGCCTTCATCCTGCCCGGCGGCTGAGCGCCGAACCCCGGCGCAGCCGTCCCGGCGTTCCATCGCCGCGGGACCACCGCCGGTCGGCCGGCCTGCCCAGGGCGGCGTGCCTGGTGCACGATGGTCCTGACGCCACGGCGTCCGCCGTGGTGCCCGACGACGGAGGATGAAGCATGGCCGAAGCACGCCTTCCGCTGTACGCCCCCCGCGGTCCCAGCATCGCCCGCGCCACCGCGCTGTCCGGGGCGATGACGGTCAACCTGCTGGTGCTGGGCGCCCTGCTGCTGCCCGCGGCGCTGGCGCCGACGCTGCAGGGCCCGCGCCTGTCGACGTTCGAGCCCGCACTGGTGGTCACCGCGGTGGAGGTCGCGGCCGCCGTGCTGCCGCTCCCGCCCGCGCCCGCGCCGGTGGAAGCCCCGCCGCGACCGGCACCGGCTGCGGTGCCGCGGGTGGTCGAAACGCCTCTGCCGACGCCGGTGGTGCCCGACGTCGCCGCGTCGACACCGGTCGCTGCCCTGCCCCCGGCGGCTCCCGTCGCCGCAGCCGTCCCCGCGCCTGGACCGGCGGCCCCGGCGGCGACCGAGGGCGCGCTGGCCTACGTCGAGGCACCCCAGCCCGACTATCCGCGCGCCGCGCTGAAGTCGCGCGCCGAAGGCACGGTCCTGCTGCGCGTGCGGGTCGGCAGCGACGGCCTGCCGGTGTCGGTCGCGATCGCCCGCAGCAGCGGACATCCGGCGCTCGACGATGCGGCGCGGCGCCAGGTGCTGCGCCACTGGCGCTTCCAGCCCGCCCTGCGCGACGGGGTCGCGGTCGAAGCGGTCGGCCTGGTGCCGATCGCGTTCCGCCTCGACCTGCGCTGATCGGGCCCTGCCAGCGCCATCCGCGGACCGGGTGGCGTCGGCGCCGGGCGGGCTCAAGGCCCTCCGAGGTCCTCGCGCAGCAGGCCCTCGGCGGCGCAGAAACGGCGCAGCCGCTCCAGCGCCTCGAGCTGGATCTGCCGCACGCGCTCGCGGGTGACGCCCAGCGCGGCGGCGGTTTCGGCCAGGCTCTGCACGGGCTGGTCGCCGAGCCCGTAGCGGCGCTCGATCACCGCGCGCTGGCGCGGACTCAGGCGCGCCAGCCAGGCATCGAGCCGGTTGTCGGCGGCGGCGTCGGCCAGCAGTGCCAGCGGCCCGTGTTCCGCCTCGTCGGCCAGCGCGCCGGCGAGCGCGCGATCGTCGTCGGCCGACAGCGGCTGCTCCAGCGAGGTCATGCGTTCGTTGAGGCTGAACAACTGCGCGACGTCGTCCGGCGACTTGCCCACCGTCTGCGCGACCACCTCCAGGCTCGGCGAATGGCCGAGGCTGCGCGTGAGTTCGCGGCTGGCGCGCAGCACGCCGGCCAGTTCGCGCACCACGTGCACCGGCAGGCGCACGGTGCGGCTCTGCTGGATCAGGCCGCGTTCGATCGCCTGGCGGATCCACCACATGGCGTAGGTCGAGAAGCGGAAGCCGCGCGAAGGGTCGAATTTCTCCACCGCGCGGATCAGGCCGAGGTTGCCTTCCGCGATCAGGTCCAGCAGCGCCATGCCGCGGCCGACATAGGCGCGCGCCGCCGACACCACCAGCCGCAGGTTGGCCTCGATCAGGCGCCGCCGCGCGTCGGCCTCGCCGGCGCGCACCGCGCGCGCGAGGCGCTGCTCGTCTTCGGCCGACAGCAGGGCGATCAGGCCGATCTCGTTGAGATAGGCGGTGGTGGAATCGCGCGACTCCGCGTCCTGCGCCTCGGCCGCGCCGACCAGCACGTCGAGGTCGGCGGGCGTCAGCAGCGGATCGGGGTCGGTCTCGCGGTGCATGGATGCCCCCGGCGGGGACGCTGATCGTATCGCGGACGCCGGGGTGGCCGTCAGCGCGGCGGCAGGAACTGCAGCGGATCGGTCGGCCGCCCGGCACGACGGATCTCGAAGTGCAGCGCGTCGAAACCGTTTGGCGCACGCCCCATCTCGGCGATCGCCTGGCCGGCCTTGACGCGCTGGCCCTCGGCCACCAGGCGGCGGCGGTTGTGGCCGTAGGCGGACAGGAACTCGGCCGAATGCTTGATGATGATCAACTCGCCGTAACCGACCAGGCCATTGCCGCTGTAGACCACCTCGCCATCGGCGGCGGCCACCACCGGCGCGCCGGCGCGACCGCGCACATCGATGCCCTGCCGCGCGGGGTCGCCGGCGGCGAAGCGGTTGACCGGGGTGCCGTCGGCGGGCCAGCGCCAGCGCACCCCGCTGGCATTGCGGCTCGGACCGTCGGCAATGCGCGCGACCGGCTCGGGCTCCGCGGTGGCCGGCGGCGCGGGCGTCGGCTCGGTCGGCGGGGGTGCGACCGGTGCGGGCGGCGTGCGCACGGGCGTGGGATCGGCCACGGCGCGCGCCAGCGCGCCGGCCGGGCG
>JAJTHZ010000225.1 GCA_021299185.1 Lysobacteraceae bacterium
GACCGCCCCCTCGCAGGTTGCGGCTAGATCGCGGTGTTGCGGTCGCCCGCAAGCGGGCTCCTACGGGATTGCGCGCTGATGTAGGAGCGCGCTTGCGCGCGACCGCTACCCCGCGCGCCGCGGAACAGCGCGCAGGCGCCAATGGCTGGCGACGAACCGCTATTGCGAATCCGCAGGCGGAAACAGGAACCGCAGCGGCTGGTCCAGGCGGGCTGCCCAGCTTTTCTCGCTGTGGTCGGTGCCGGGGAAGGCGCGGGTGATCCAGTCCTGGCCCTGCACGTAGCCCTTGGCGGCGATCAGCGGATCGACCTGGCCCTGCAGCGGTGGATACAGGGCATCCAGCGTGGCGTCGCCGTGGTCGAACCACAGGCGATGCGCGCCCGCTTCGGGCAATTGGTCCGCGACCCAGGCGCGCAGCGCGGCGGGCAGCGGGCTGTCTTCGGACGGCACGCCGCCGGGCCAGTGCGTGGACAGGCACGCCGCCGCGCCGAACACCCGCGGATAGGTCGACAATGCATGCAGCGAGGCGAGTCCGCCCATGCTGGAGCCCATCACCGCGGTGTGCGCCGGGCCGGTGGCGATCCGGAAGCGCTGCGCGATCACGGGCTGCAGTTCCTCGACCAGGAAGCGCAGGTAGTCGCGCGAGTGCACGCCGTCGCCGGCCAGCGGCTGCTTCATCTCGGCCGCCTGCGCGGCGATCACGGTGCGCTGCGCCGCATCCAGCGATTCGAACGCCGGCTGCGGGAAGTACTCCGCCCAGCGGCGCGGGCCCGCGTTCCATACGCCGACCACGATGAAGGGCCGCACCGCGCCCTCGGCGATCAGCCGCCCGGCGACCTCGTCGACCTGCCACTCCTGGCGATTCCAGGTGACCCCGGCGTCGAACAGCATCTGGCCGTCGTGCATGTAGAGCACGTCGTAGGGTCCATCGTCGGGATAGCCCTCGGGCAGCCACACATCGACGTGCCGCGGCGGCACGTGCGTGGACGGGAAATCCGCGAGGCGCTCGATGCGCCCGCTGGCGACCTGCGGCAGCGGCGCGGGCGGATCGGTGGCGGCGAGGGCGAGCATCAGCAGGGACGTGGCGAGCACGAGGGCACCTCCGGTCGCCGCGATCCTGCCACGGAACGCGGCGCGGCGGGACCTGCGCGGCTAACATCGGACGTCGGATCGTCGCCCCCACCGCCGTGTACAACCCGCAACCCCGGATCGAGGTCCTGCCGCTGTTCGACGGCCACCACGCCTACGTGGTGGACGATGCGCTGCGCGAGCCGCGGCGAGTGGTCGAACTTGCCGCCGCGCATCGCGTTGCGTTCGCGGTGATGGGTCACAACGCCTATCCCGGCCTCGAGCTGCGCCTGCCGGACGCGGTCTCGGCGGCGCTCAACGACTTCTTCCTGCAGCACGTGCGCGCGCGGCTCGGTATCCGCCGCGTCGAGCGCATGTACAGCCGGCTGGCGATGGTCACCTTCGCGCCGCAGCAGCTCGGCCCGCCGCAGTGGTTCGCGCACCGCGACCGCTTCGGCCTCGCGCCGCCGCAGTGCGTGGCCGCCTCGGTGCTGTACCTGTTCGAGGATCCCGCGCTCGGCGGCACGGCGTTCTTCCGCCCGCGCCGCCCGCTGCCCGAGGTCGATCGGATGGTGCACGATTCCGGCGTGCTGGCGCCGCAGGCCTTCACCGCCACCTACGGCATCGCGCCGGGCTACCCGCGCGACGACGCCTGGTTCGAGCAGGTCGCCGTGGTGCCGCCGCGCTTCAACCGCCTGGTGTTCTACGACGGCGGCCTGTTCCACGCCGGCGTGATCCCCGACCCCGCGCGGCTGAGCGACGATCCGCGGGTGGGGAGGTTGACGATGAATGGGTTTCTTACGTGTCGGCGCGGGGGTGGGTGAGGGGGCAGGGTATAGGGCCCAGGGTATAGGGCCCAGGGTATAGGGCCCAGGGTATAGGGCCCAGGGCCCAGGGCCCAGGGCCCAGGAAGAGTCTGCGGCGGCGAGTGCGATGTGGTCGCTTCGGACTTGCCACTCGCCGCAATGCACATCAAGCCCGCAGCGAATCAGTCAATCGCTGCTCGGCCGCGCGCTCGAAAGTTCTGGGCCCTGGGCCCTGTACCCTGGGCCCTATACCCTTGATCTCCACAAGCACCGCAAACACCACAAGCACAGCAGGGCCCGGGGCCCAGGAGGAGCCGGCGCTGGCGAGTGCGTGGTCGTCGCTTCGGACTTGCGCGTTCGCCGCAATGCACATCAAGCCCGCAGCGAATCAATCAATCGCTGCTCGGCCGCGCGCTCGAAAGTTCTGGGCCCTGGGCCCTGTACCCTGGGCCCTATACCCTTGATCTCCACGAGCACCGCAAACGCCACAAGCACAGCAAGCACCGCCCTACGGCGCCCCCGCGCCCGCCCCAGACACCTCGAGCACCAACTCATCCATCACCAACGGATCGCGCGTGCCATCCCCGCCGCCGAAGGTGTGCGAGCCCGCTTCAGCGGCAAGACCGCGCCAGCCGCCGTCGTAGTCCCAGGTGGTGACGTGGATGCGCGCGCCCGCGAGCGTGCGGCGGCTGCCCAGCGCGGCGGCGGGGAAGGTGAACACCACGCGGTGGCGCGCGTGGTCGACGGCGATGCTCGCCGCCGGCACCACGCTGCGGCCTTCGTGGGTGGCCGACGCGCCGTCGGCGGCGAACAGTGCGTTCGACCAGCCGTGCGCGCGCATGCGATAGCGCCAGCCGCTGCCGCCGGGGAATTCGGCGTGCTGCAGCGGCAGTGCGCGCGCGCCGGGCTCGCCGGGGAAGCCGATCGCGATGCCGAAGGCGACGTGGTCGAAGCCGTTGGCCGGGTTCCACGAGGTCGTCACCGTCGCGAGGTCCAGCGACAGGCGCAGCGCGCCGCCCGAGGTCTCCGCCTGTGCGCCGCGCAGGTCGGCCTGGCGGTTCTCGCCCCAGGACGGATCGGTCGGATAGCGGTAGCGGCGGTGCGGGCCGTGGTCGTCGCGCGCCGAATCGTCGACGCGCGCGGCCAGCGTCCAGCGTCGCGCGACGCGGAAGGTCGCCGGTGCGGAGGCCCGGCCGCTGGCCGCATGCCAGGCCACCACGCGATGCGCCACCGCGGGATCGACCATGCTGGCGGTATCGATGCGGGCCTGCCAGCGGCCCTCGGCGTCCGGGCGTACGCGCACCGCGCCATCGAGCGCGCCATCGACCACCAGCAGGAAGGATTCCACGCCGCGGGCGCTGCCGGTGACGTCGAGATCGCCCGGCACCGCGTCTGCCGGCAGCGGATCGATCTGCACCGTGGGTGCCGCGGCATCGGGCGCGGCCGGCGCGGCATCGCGCTCGCCGGCGATCCAGACCCAGCCGCCGCGCGGCGGCAGCTCGAGGTGGATCCGGCCGTCCGCGCCCACCGTCGCCGGACGGGGTTCGCCGTCGATCGCGAACACGCCGCGCAGCGGCGTGCCCGGCGGCAGTCCGGTGTCGAGGTTGTCCAGCAGCGCCGGCGCATGCGCGGTGTTGAACGCGACCAGCGCGCTGCGGCCCTCGTGCGTGGTGCGCCAGGCGATCGCGCCGGGTCCGGCGGCGTTTTCGTGCAGCACCTCGGGCGTGCCGCGGCTGAACATCCGGTGCGCGCGGCGCAGCGCGATCGCGGATTGCAGGTAGCGGTACAGCGGCGCGTCGGCGTCGAAGCGGTCGCGCCCGCCGCTGCCCCAGCCGGCGCCGAACATCGACTCGCGCGGGCGGGTGAAGCCCTGTTCGGTGCCGTAGTAGATCGTCGGGATGCCGGGCAGGGTCATCAGCATCAGCAGCGCCTGCCGCAGCCCCGCCGCGTCGCCGCCGGCGAGGAAGCGGTCGACGTCGTGGTTGTCGACGAAGGTCGGCATCCAGTGCACGCGCGGGTGCAGGGCCAGCATGCTGCGGATGCGGTGGCCCAGCACGGCGGTGGGCGCGCCGCGCGCGAACACGTCCTGCGCGCTGCCGTAGAGCGGGAAGTTGATCATCGCCGGCATGCTGCCGGCGACGCCGTCCATGTAGCGCGCGATCTTGCGTGCCTTGCGGTCCTGGTAGGGCGGGTCGATGCCGAAGCCCTCGCCGAACACGTGGAAGGCCTCGCGGCCGGTGGCGCGCGCGACGGCCAGCACGCCGGGCGCGGCGTCGTCGCCGCCATACACGAAGTCGTCGAGGAATTCCGGTTCGACGTAGAACGCGGTGTCGACCCGGAACGCGTCCACGCCGGCTTCGCGGATCCAGTGCGCGTACGAGCGGCGCAGTGCGTCGCGCACCTGCGGATTCGAAGTGTTGAGGTCGTCGAGGTCGGCGAGCTGGAAGCGCAGTTCCTGCGCGCGGTCGGTGTTGTCGCGGATCGGCGGCGTCCAGTGGTAGATCGCCTGCGCGCGCTGCGCGGGATCGGTGGGGTCGTTGCGGTCGAACGGCGGCTGCACCGGCGCGCCGCGGCCTTGCGCGTCGACGTTGCGCGTCCAGCCGCGTGCGGGATCGTCGGCCGACCATTCGCGCGGGTAGCGGAAGAAATTGCCGACGTGGTTGAGCACGATGTCCTGCACGAGGTACATGCCGCGGCCGTGCAGCGCGCGCGACAGCGCGCGGTAGTCGTCCAGCGTGCCGAAGTGCGGGTCCACCGCGGTGAAGTCGGTGGCCCAGTAGCCGTGGTAGCCGCCGTAGCCGACCGCCGGGTCCCACCACTGGTGCGCGACCGGCGGCGTGATCCACAGCGCGGTGGCGCCGAGGTCGCGGATGTAGTCGAGCCGGCGCGTTATCCCACGCAGGTCGCCGCCGCTGTAGCGGCTGCGGTCGGTCGGATCGAACTCGCCCACGCCCTGGTCGTTGTTCGACGGATCGCCGTCGTCGAAGCGGTCGAGCAGGGCGAAGTAGATGACCTGGTCGCGCCAATCCGGTGACGGCACGTGCAGTGCCCCCGCGTCATCCGCCGATGCGACGCCTTGTGCGGCGCACCAACCGAAGAGGGCGAAACCCAGCATCCGCAAGGCGCCGCGTTGATGCTGCGTTGCGACATCGTCGTGCACGCGACACACGCGGGTGTCTCGATGGTCTGACATCATGGGCTGCGCGCTCCCGTTGCGCGGGCGCCGCGTGCTGCGGCGGAGCGCACACAGCCTCGCATGACGGCCACGTCTGCAAACGTTATGAATACGTTTGCAAATCGACCTACGTTCCGAGGCGGACGGCTAGCATCGCCAGCCATTCGGGGCTTCGTCCCGGAAGGTTCGGTTTTCGGGCAGGCATCGGGCCGGTCCCGCACTCCGCGTGCAGTTCTCGTCGAGGGGAGGGGTTCATGTTGAAGTTGAAGCGCAACACGCTGAGCGTGGCGCTCGCGTCGGCCATCCTGGTCGCCGCCGGCGGCGTGCAGGCCCAGGCGGCATCCGCCGAGGACGAGCTCAAGGTCGCCGATCCGCAGGAAGGCGCGGCCAAGACCGACGAAGAGAAGGCGAAGGAGCTGGAGGCGATCACCGTCACCGGCATCCGCGGCTCGATCGAGCGCGCGATCAACCTGAAGGTCGACTCCGATTCCATCGTCGAGGCGATCTCGTCCGAAGACATCGGCAAGCTGCCCGACATCTCGATCGCCGACTCGATCACCCGCCTGCCCGGCCTCGCCGCGCAGCGTGTGGCCGGTCGCGCGTCCACGATCAGCATCCGCGGCTTCTCCGGTGACTACGGCACCACGCTGCTCAACGGCCGCGAGCAGGTGTCGGTCGGCGACAACCGCACCGTCGAGTTCGACCAGTACCCGTCCGAACTGATCAACCAGGTGATGGTCTACAAGACCCCCGACGCCAGCCTCGTCGGCCAGGGCCTGTCGGGTACCGTCGACCTGCGCACCGTGCGCCCGCTGATGTTCCAGGAGCGCATCGCCTCGGTGAACGTGCGCGGCGAGAAGAACTCGCTGGGCGAGATCAACGAGGAAGGCAGCGACTACGGCAACCGCCTGAGCGCCTTCTACGTCGACCAGTTCATGGACGGCAACCTCGGCATCGCGCTGGGCTACGCGCGACTCGACTCGCCGGGCCAGGCGCAGCGTTACGAGGCGTGGGGCTTCCCGAACAACATCGCTCCCGCGAACGGTGCGCTGACGCTGGGCGGCGCCAAGCTGCAGGGCACGTCGGCCGACAACGTGCGCCAGGGCTTCATGGGCGTGCTGGAGTACAACGCCTCCGAGAACTGGTCGACCACGCTCGACGTCTACTACTCGCAGTTCGACAAGGCCGAGACCACCCGCTTCATGGAAGTGGGCCTGGGCTGGGGCGGCGGCGTGTCGCTGGCCAACCCGACGGTCACCGACGGCGTCACCACCGCGGGCACCTTCAACGGCATCCGCCCGGTGCTGCGCAACGACCTCAACGAGGGCGACGACAAGCTGTTCGCCATCGGCTGGAACAACGTGTTCACGATCAACGAGGACTGGTCGTCGAGCTTCGACCTCAGCCACTCGAGCGCCGATCGCGAGGAGAGCATCCTCGAGACCTACGCGGGCACCCGCGCCGGCGTGACCGACAGCGTGGCCTTCAGGCTGAACCCGAACACGATCCCCAACTTCACCTTCAGCCGCGACTACCGCGACCCGGCCCCGCTGGTGCTGGGTGACCCGGGCGGCTGGGGCCAGGACGGCTACATCAAGAAGCCGCAGATCGATGACGAGCTGAGCTCGGTCCGCCTCGACTTCACCCGCAGTTTCGTCGACGGCATGTTCAGCAGCATCGAGTTCGGCGTGAACTATGCCGACCGCGAGAAGCAGCGTTCGGTGCCGGAGGCCTTCCTCGACCTGCTCAACAACCGCGCGCCGGTGGCGGTGGACCCGTCGCTGATCGTGCGTCCGGTGAACCTCGGCCACCTCGGCCTGCCGGGCACGCTGTCGTACAACATCCCGGCCGTGCTGCAGCGCTACTACCGGTTCCGCGACAACATCAACGCGGACATCGTCAACAAGCAGTGGACGGTCACTGAGAAGATCACGACCGGCTTCGCGCAGGCCAACCTCAACACCGAGGTGTTCGGCATCCCGCTGCGCGGCAACCTCGGCTTCCAGGCCGTGCGCGCCGACCAGACGTCGGACGGCTTCACCGTCCTGCAGGGCAATGCGGCCAACGCGCTGCCGTTCACCGGCGGCGACAAGTACACCGACTTCCTGCCCAGCATGAACCTGGTGTTCGACTTCGGCGACGAGTGGATCGGTCGCTTCGGCGCCGGCCGCCAGCTGGCCCGCCCGCGCATCGACCAGATGCGCGCGAACAACAACACGAGCCTCGAGTTCTCCGGCGCCAACATCGGCCGCTGGTCGCGCAGCGGCGGCAACCCGGAACTCCGTCCGTGGGAGGCCAACGCCTTCGACGTGTCGATCGAGAAGTACTTCGCGGAGCGCGGCTACGTCAGCCTCGCGTACTACTACAAGGACCTGCGGACCTACATCTTCGACCAGAACGGGTTCTTCGACGCGAGGGGCCTGCCGATTCCGACCGGCTACACCGGCCCGACGCCACAGGCCGTGGGCACCTTCTCGCGCCCGGCCAACGGCACCGGCGGCAACCTGAAGGGCTGGGAGTTCACGGTCTCGGTTCCGTTCGACATCTTCACCGATGTGCTCGAGGGCTTCGGCATCCAGGGCAACCACTCCGACACCAGTTCGTCGATCAAGCGTCTCGGCCCGGACGGCCCGGACGAGCCGATCGCCGGCCTGTCGGACAAGGTCACCAACATCTCGCTGTACTACGAGAACTACGGCTTCCAGGCCCGCGTGGGCCAGCGCAAGCGCTCCGACTTCCTGGGTGAGATCCAGGGCTTCGGCGCCGACCGCGCGCTGGTCTACATCGACGGCGAAACCGTGACCGACGTGCAGATCGGCTATACCTTCCAGGAAGGCAGTTCGCTGGAAGGCCTGTCGATCCTGCTGCAGGTCAACAACGTCACCGACGAGCCGTACCGCCAGTTCTTCCTCAACAACGGCATCACCCAGCGTTACGAGGAATACGGTCGCCAGTACCTGCTCGGCGCGACCTACCGCTTCTGATCCACGCCGTACCGACCCCCGCCGGCCCCACGCCGGCGGGGGTTTTTCTTTTGTGGGAGCCGCTTCAGGCGGCGACTAACGCGTTCGCGAAAGGGTTCCGCGATTTGCGTAGGGTGCAATGAGCGCAGCGAATTGCACCGGGTAATCGCAGCGGTGCAATTCGCTGCGCTCATTGCACCCTACGCGCTCTAGCAGCCCGTCGAGAAAGTCCGTCGCACAAAGTTTCGCATGGTGCGATGATCGGAGCTGATCGATTTTGAGCGAATTCGCCGATGCGCAGTCCGGACGTGCAGCAACTTGGAATGTTTGCTCAGGTCTCGATCGAGGAC
>JAJTHZ010000214.1 GCA_021299185.1 Lysobacteraceae bacterium
CGCCGCCCAGCGCGCCGCCGGTGCCGGCGGCCGCACGGCCGGCCGCGCTGCCCGCGCCGGCCGCGGGTGGGCGCTACCTGGTGCAGTTCGGCTCGTACGCGCGGGCCGAGAACGCGCAGGCGCTGGCGGCCGAACTGGGTCGTGCCGGCATCCGCGCCGAAACCGAGCGCGTCGAGATCGACGGCAAGCCCGGCCTGCGCGTGCGCTCGGGCCCGTATGCCGACCGCACCAGCGCCGAACGCGTGCGCCAGGCCGCGCGTGCCGCGCGCGCCGACGTGCCCTCGTCGGTGGTCGAAGTCGACGCCGCACCGCCCGCGGGAGACGCCCTCGCGGGTCGTAATCCGCGCACGACCGGGTGGGCGGTGCAGGTCGGCGCGCTGGCCAGCGCCGCCGATGCCGACGCGCTGCGCGACCGGCTGCGTGGTGGCGGCTTCACCGCCTATGTCGAGACCCTGCGCGGCGAGCGCGGCACCCTGTACCGCGTGCGGATCGGTCCCGAGATCCAGCGCGCCAACGCCGAGCGCCTGCGCGACGCGGTCAAGGCGCGCTTCGGCCTCGACGGCCAGGTCGTCGCCCATCCCTGACCCGGGCCCATGAATGCCGCCGACCTCGCCATCGTCGTGATCATCGCCCTGTCGGTGGTGATCGGCGTGGTGCGTGGCTTCATCGTCGAAGTGCTGTCGATCGCGATCTGGGTCGGCGCGGTGGCACTGGCGCTGGTGTTCGGCGGCATGGTCGGCGAGTGGTTCGCGGCCAGCATCGAACTGCCGTCGCTGCGCGCCGCGATCGGCCATGGCCTGGTGTTCTTCGCCGGCATCATCGCCGGCGCGATCCTGATGTGGGTGTTGCGCAAGGCGGTGCAGTCGACCGGCCTGTCGGGCACCGATCGCCTGCTGGGCCTGGTGTTCGGCATCGCGCGCGGCGTGCTGCTGGTGACCGTGCTGGTGGTACTGGCCGGGCTCACGGCGCTGCCGCGCGATCCCTGGTGGCAGGAATCGCGCACCATCCCCGTATTCCAGGGCATCGCGCAGGCGCTGGCGCCGCACTTGCCGGCCGCGCTGCGCGAGTACCTCGATTTCTCCGCCACCGCCCCGTCGCCGCCCGCCCCGCCGCCGGCGTCCGACCCGTCCACCACCTGAGGAACGTCCAGCATGTGCGGCATCATCGGCATCGTGGGACGGACCGACGTGGGTGCGGCGCTGTACGACGCGCTCACCGTGCTGCAGCACCGCGGCCAGGACGCGGCCGGCATCGCCACCGTCGACGGCAGCAAGTTGCGCCTGCACAAGGCCAACGGCCTGGTGCGCGACGTGTTCGGCGAGGCCAGCATGCGCAACCTCACCGGCCGCTACGGCATCGGCCACTGCCGCTATCCGACCGCCGGCTCCGAAGGTTCGGCCGAGGCGCAGCCGTTCTACGTCAACTCGCCGTTCGGCCTCGCCCTGGCGCACAACGGCAACCTGACCAACACCGACGCGCTGCGGCAGGAGCTGTTCGAGCAGGACCGCCGCCACATCAACACCGGCTCCGATTCCGAGGTGCTGCTCAACATCTTCGCCCACGAACTGCAGTTGCAGGCCCACCTGCGGCTCGAGCCCGAGCACGTGTTCAAGGCGATCGGCGGCGTCCACGGACGCTGCGTCGGCGGCTATGCGGTGGTGGCGCTGGTGCTGGGCCTCGGCGTGGTGGCCTTCCGCGATCCGCACGGCATCCGGCCGCTGGTGCTCGGCGTGCGCGCCACCGGCGAAGGCGACGAGTACGCGGTCGCCTCCGAGAGCGTCGCGCTCGACCTGCTCGGCTTCCGCCGCGTGCGCGACGTCGCGCCCGGCGAGGCGGTGGTGATCGGCCTCGACGGCAGCCTGCACGCGCGGCAGTGCGCGCCGGCGCGCCCGCACACGCCGTGCATCTTCGAGTACGTGTACCTCGCGCGCCCGGATTCGATGATCGAGGACGTGTCGGTGTACAAGGCGCGCCTGCGCATGGGCGAGTACCTCGCGCGCAAGATCCTGCGCCTGCGGCCCGATCACGACATCGACTGCGTGATGCCGATCCCGGACACCAGCCGCACCGCCGCGCTGCCGCTGGCCAACATACTCGGCGTGCCGTACCGCGAGGGCTTCGTCAAGAACCGCTACGTCGGCCGCACCTTCATCATGCCGGGGCAGGGCGAGCGGGTGAAATCCGTGCGCCGCAAGTTGAACGCGATCGAGCTCGAGTTCCGCAACAAGGTCGTGCTGCTGGTCGACGACTCCATCGTGCGCGGCACCACCTCGCGGCAGATCATCCAGATGGCGCGCGACGCCGGCGCGCGCAAGGTCTACTTCGCCTCCGCCGCGCCGCCGGTGCGCTACCCGAACGTGTACGGCATCGACATGCCCGCGGTGTCGGAACTGGTCGCCCACGACCGCAGCGAAGTCGAGGTGCAGCAGCAACTGGGCGCCGACTGGCTGATCTACCAGGACCTCGACGACCTGGTCGCCTCGGTAGCCGAGGGCAACGAGCGCCTGTCCGCGTTCGACACCTCGTGCTTCTCCGGCCAGTACGTGACGGGCGTCGAGGAGGCTACCTCGACCGCATCGCCGCCGAGCGCAACGACCTCGCCAAGCAGGCGCGGCGCAAGGCGTCCTGAGCCGGCGCCCCGGCTCCAACGCATCGACCCAGCCCCGCGGTCGCGCGTCACCACGATGAGGGCCGCCGGTTCCACCGGCGGCGGACCTGCGGCAGCATCCATCCCCATGACCACCCTCGCCGCCGTCGCGCTCGATTGCCTGCTGGAATGCGATGTCGCCCGCAAGCGCGCCCGTACCGCCGAGGTCGCGGCGGAATGGCGGGCAGGGCGGCTCGAACTCGTGGGCGACGACCTGCCCGCGGTGCGCGACCTGCCTGTGCCCGGGCGACCGGAGCGTCCCGTGCTGGTCCCACCGCGCCAACTGGCGAGCCGCGGATTGGGCAGCGTCGAGGGCCGGATCGCCCTGCTGCACGCGGTCGCACACATCGAGTTCAACGCCGTCAACCTGGCCTGGGACGCGGTCTACCGCTTCCGCGGCCTGCCGCGCGCCTATTACGACGACTGGGTGTCGGTGGCCGACGACGAAGCGCGCCACTTCGGCCTGCTGGCCGCGCGGCTGGGCGAGCATGGCGCGGCTTACGGCGACTTGCCGGCGCACAACGGCCTGTGGGAGATGGCGGTCAGGACCGCCGCCGACCCACTGGCCCGCATGGCCCTGGTGCCGCGCGTGCTGGAAGCCCGCGGGCTCGACGTCACGCCCGGCATGATCGCGCGCTTGCGCGAGGCCGGCGATCCCGCCAGCGCGGACGTCCTGGCCGTGATCCTGGCCGAGGAGGTCGCCCATGTGGCGGCCGGCACCCGCTGGTTCACCCATCTCTGCGCGGAACGGGGCCTGGCGCCGGGCGCTACTTTCCTCGCCCTGGTCCGCCAGCACGCGGCCGGCGCCGTGCGCCCGCCGTTCAATCACCCGGCGCGCGCGCAGGCCGGTTTCGACGCCGCCGAAATGGCGGCCCTGCAGGCGCTGTAGGGTGGGGCAGGGAGACGCGCCGACGCCCCGGAACCGCTCGGCCCAGGGCGCCTTCCTCGGGCCGTGACCGGATTGGCCCCTCGGCTGCGTTGTAGCGGCTGGGAGTTGCGATCCACGGAGCGCCAGCACCCCCGGCGGCACGCCCGGACTGTCATCGGATCGTCTGATCCATGCGGCAGGATGGCGTGATCTGTGAGGGGGTGCACGGCGACCGGCCCTGTCCCGGGTAACACTTACGGGCGGTTCCGGGCTCATGTCGGCTCGCAGGACCTCGGCATAAGTCCCGGCCCCCGCTTCCATTTCGGGTGCCGTCGGCTTACTATCCAATTGTTAACCTTCACCTGACGGGAGGTTTTACCGTGAAGATCAAGAATCTCGCGCTCGCGACTGCGGCGCTGCTGGGCCTGGTGGGCGCGCCGGCGACCTTCGCCTGCTCGATCGCTGCGTGGAATGGCACCGTGGGCGGCACGCCGGTCGCGGGGCGCCCGACGGACGCCACGTCGGTGCCGCGTTACTCGGGTCAGTGCGGCCTTCGCGCTGCGGCCAGCGGCAGCTTTGTCGCCGACAATACGCCGACCGCCGAACCGGCGTTCCGCGCCCGCTTCTACGTCTACACCGGCCTGACCTCCGGCTCCGCCGTGGTCTATCGCGCGCTGAACGCCTCGAACGCCGAGCAGATCAGCGTCACCTACAACCAGGGCTCGCCGGGCACCTTCTCGTTCGCGATCCCAGGCGCCACGGCGCAGACCGTTCCGGCGAACACCAACGCCTGGTACTCGATCGAACTCAACTGGGCCAACACGGGCACCCTGAGCGCGACCGTGCGTGGCGCGGCCGGCACGGCCGACGCGACGGCCAGCATCACCGGCGGCACCGCCGGCGGCGCCATCGACACGGCGCAGCTCGGCTGGATCTCCGGCACCGGTGTGGCGGGTGCGCGCGCGATTGTCGCGGATGCCTACGAATCGCGTCGTTCGACCGCCATCGGCCGCTTGTGCCGTGGTGATGCGAACAATGATGGGACGCGGAACTCGGGCGACGGCATTTCGATCCGTAACGAGTTCTTGTCCGCAACGCTTGCGGCAGGTCAGCCGGACGCGAACGAAGATGGGTCCGTCAACTCGGGCGACGGCATCATCGTGCGTAACCTCTTCCTGGGTGGCCAGGGCGCCTGCACCAGCGGCGTTTGACGCATCAATCCAAAGACTCAGGAGAAGACCATGAAGAAGTTCATCATCGCGGCTTTGGCGCTTGGATTCGCGGGCGCTGCTTCCAGTGCCGAGCTGCTCGCCACGGTCGAGCAGGGCAAGGGCGGCGCATCAGTGATGGGTCTCGATCTCGTGTCCGATGGCACGGTTGCTGGATTCAGCTTCGCAATCGAGCTGCCCGGTGTCGAGGCAAAAGCCATCCGCAGCAGCAATTGCGTCTCGCAGCTGCCCAAGGGCTTCAGCGCTCAGTGCGCATTCTCTGGCGGCAAGGTTCTCGTCTTCGCCGTGGCTGACCAGCCTGGCACTTTCCTTCCCGCTGGCGTGACGCCGGTGGGTACCATCGCGTTGACGTCCGGGCTCGCCAAGAGCGGCCTGCGCGTCTCCGGCTTCGAAACCAGCAACGATAACGGCGTCAGCACCCCGGGTTCTGCGAAGGTGGATGGCGTCGACATGGGGGACATGGCCGCAGAGCCGGTCGCTAAGTAAGTTGCTTCAGCTTTTCACCTTGGACCCCTTGGGGAGTGACGATCAATGAAAAACGTAATCTATAAGCTGGTCGCAGTGGCGGCGCTCCTTGTCGGAGCGCCGTCCGCCTTTGCGCAAAACTTGGCGGTGCCGGCGCAGTCTGGCGTAATCAACGGTGCGGGCCAGACGTTCACCATCAACTTTACGCCAGGTGCTGATTCGGGCGGTTTCGACTTCGTGTTGAATGCGGCGCCTGCGGCGAACCTCACCATCACCGCCGCAACTGGGACGATCCCTAACGGTACGACCGTGTGTACCGTTACGGCGTCGTCGGTAACGTGCTTCTCGAACGCGAACGCGCCGACCACCGATCTCGGTGCCGGCACGATTTCCGTGACGTACAACGGCGGCGCTACCGCAGGTCCGATCAACCTGAACTTCGCCTCGTCGAACTTCTTCAGCCAGGCTGGTCCTGCTGAGCCGGGCACGACGACGAACGGCGTTCTGACGCTCAACAGCGGCCCCACGGCGCCGACTGTTGGTCCGCTCGCCGCCCTCACCCTGCCGGCTGGCCCGATCAACCTGACGGCCACCGGTAGCGTTCCGGTCAGCGTTGCCAGCGCCGGTGTCGCCACGGCATCGCTGGCGCTGGCGTGCTCGATCCCCCCAACGGGCGCGAGTGCCTTTGCCGTGACGAGCGGCGGCACGCGGACGATCAACGCGCCTGCCACTGTGGGGCCGGCCACGCCGATCGGCGTGAGCTGCGTCCGTGGCGCGGCGGACGTGACGGCGACCCTGACCTGTACGCAGACGGCGACCCCGGGTCCGAACCCGGCGAGTCTGACCGCGGCCATCACGTGTCTGGCGGGCACCACCGCTCCGAACCCCGGCAGCGTGCCGGCGGCTCCGGGTCCGGTGGCTCTGATCGGCGCTCCGGGTGCAACGGCGACGGGCAGCGTCAGCTTCACCAACGTCGGTGGCACGCTGGCGTACACGGTGACGGGTTGCACGCCGAGCGCGGGCTACACGACTGCCACGACCTTCCCGGTCAACGTGGCCATCGGCGGCACGGGCTCGGTTGGCGTGTCGTGCACTGCGCCGACTGCGGCGGGCACTTCCGGCCCGACCGGCACCTTGGCTTGCACGACCTCGGCGGCTGGCTTCAACCCGACGTTCAACCTGACCTGCAGCTCGCAGGTTGCGTCGATCCCGACCCTCGGCATGGCGGGCAAGGCCTTGATGGTGCTGATGATGCTCGGCTTCGGTCTGGTCGGCTTCCAGCTGTACCGTCGCAGCGCCTGATCAGCACGTTTGCAAGTGGTATGAAGGAGGGCGGCCGCGAGGGCGCCCTCTTTCTTTGTGGGCGACGCTCCGGCACCCGGACTCCGCGCCGCGCCGTGGCATCGCGACTGGACGGACACGTCGCGATACGCAACATCGCGATACCGCCTCACTACCGTCCGTCGCGCCGCATGGGTGGCCCATCTAGGCAGGTCATCTCCGGGTCGCGTACACGACTTCGCAATCGTTGGGCCCGCAGGCCTCGGGCAGCGGCGGTGTCCGCCGCGTCGCCCGCGCCTCTCGTGCTGGCACCGCGGCCCCGCCTGCCGCACGCCGAAGGGTCGGAGCCGCCATCTGCGCAGCGCCCGTGCGACGTGCCGCCGCATCGCGAAATCAATCGAACCGTGCGAACCAGGTCCGGTCCGATGCGATCCACAGTCCTGCCGGCGCGTCATACCAGTCGGGCAGCACGCAGCGCTCATGCTGCAGGCCGTTCCGCGCGAACACGTGCAGTCCAGGGCGGTGCGTGTGTCCGTGCACCATCCGCGTCACGCCGTGCCCGGCCATCGCATCCACGACTGCCCGCGGGCTGACGTCCATCAGCACCGGCGCCGTGCCGGCGGTATGGCGCGCGCTCTCGGCGCGCGCCTGGGCGGCGAATGCCCGCCGCTCCGCAAGGGGGGCGGCGAGGAAGGCCGACTGCCACGCTGCTGACCGGACGCGCTCGCGGAACGCCAGGTAGGCCGTGTCGTCGAGGCACAGGGTGTCGCCGTGCAGCAGAAGGGTCGCCACGCCCCCGATCGGCTCCACCGCGGCTTCCGGCAGCAGGCGCATCCCGCAACGGGCCGCGTAGCGCCGACCCAGCAGGAAGTCCCGGTTGCCGTGCTGGAACGCAACGGGAATCCCGGACGCGGCGAACTCCGACAGCGCTTCCGCCACCCGGCCCGCGATCTCGGCGTCCTCGTCGTCGCCAATCCATGCCTCGAACAGGTCGCCCAGGATGTACAGGGCATCGGCCGCGCGTGCGGGACCGGCCAGCAGACGCTCGAAGGCGACGATCATCCCGGGCCGCGCCACGTCGAGGTGCAGGTCGGAAATCAGCAGTGTTGGCATGGCGGTTCAGTCAAGGTCCACGCCCCGGTTACGGGCCGGGCGCATCGACCCGTCCTCGCAGCAAAACCGGCACTGCCCACTGTAACCCCGGCTGCGCCCCGAACTGTCGGACCGCGGCGCACGCGCCGCTGCCACGACCGGTCGCCCAGCAATCGGCCGTCCCACACCGGCCCGCGCATCGACGCGCCCTGTAAGAGCGCTGCGTGCAGCGCGACCAAGCTTGCGCCGATCCCACTGGCTGCGGACGGCCTCGAAACATCGCGGCGCACGCGCCGCTCCCACAACCGGCCGCGCGAGGGACCTCGCGCGTCGCCGAACGCCCGAATCCCCGTGCGTACACCGGCGAGACCTGGTGTGGGCGCGCTGCGTGCAGCGCGATCAGCCACCCTCAGGGCAGCACTTCGACACTCTGGATCACCACCGGCGTCACCGGCACGTCGCGCGGGAACGGGCCGCCCGGCCCGGTCGGCGTGGCCTTGATCTGGTCCACCACCTCCATCCCTGACACCACCCTGCCGAACACGGCATAGCCCCAGGTGAAGCCGTTCTCCTTGCTGACGTGGTCGAGCCGCGTGTTGTCGACCACGTTGATGAAGAACTGCGAGGTGCCCGAGTTCGGGTCGTTGGTGCGCGCCATCGCCAGCGTGCCGCGCACGTTCGACAGGCCGTTGTCGGCCTCGTTGGGCACCGGGGCCCGGGTCGGCTTCTGCTTGAGGTCGGCGGTGAAGCCGCCGCCCTGCACCATGAAGTTGTCGATCACGCGGTGGAACACCGTGCCGTCGTAGAACTTCGCCTCCACGTAGGCGAGGAAGTTCTCGACCGACTTCGGCGCCTTGTCCGCCGCCAGTTCGATGGTGATGTCGCCGAGGCTGGTGCGCATCAGCACGCGCGGGTTGGCGGCCGGGGCGGGGGCGGCCTCGGCCGCAGGCGCTGCCGGTTGCGGCGCGGGCGTGGTGGCGGGCGCCTGTGCGGCGACGGCGCCGGCGACCAGCAGGGCGGGGAACAGGAACAGGCGCTGCAGCATGGCGGGTCTTCCTCGATCGCGGGAGCGCGAGGATAACCGAACCGCGTGCGACGCCGCGTGCTTTCAGCCCTTGCGGGCGCGCAGACCGAACCGACCGAGCAGCCCGCCGCCCGCCGTCTCGGGCGTCGCCGCCGGCACGGCAGGGGCTTCCACTTCGGCGTGCCCGGCGGCGAGGCTGGCGTTGGCGAAGTCCGCGACCTCGGTCGGCTGCGCGCCGGACTGCTGGGCGATCTCGTCGATCGTCGCGAAGCCCTTCATCATCACCGTCGCGATGCGGAAATGGCGCGGGAACTCGCGCTCGATCTGCGGCCACTTGGCGAGGCGCACACGGGTCGACGCGTCGCCGCCCAGCCACTGCCCGTTGCCCGCCAGCAGCGCGCCCAGCCAGACGAGGCGCGCGGTCGGCTGGCCGCCGCCCGCCGCCCGCAGGCCCTCCAGCACGGCGGGCGAGACCGGTTCCCACGCCTCCCGCGGAATGCTGCCGCGGGCATAGGCCTCCAGTGCCTTGAGGCCACCGGGGCCGTAGTAAACGCCGCGCTCGTTGTCGATGGTCAGCGCCGGGGCCCCGTCGAGCACGATGCGCGCCGCGCGCGGCAGCGCTTCGATCGTGCAGTACTCGGCGAGCGGCAGTTCGCTGGCCACTGCAGCCGGCGGCGGTGCGACGGCGTCGATCGGATCGACCGCGGCCGTCGCAGCGGGCAGCGGCGCCGGGTCGGTGACGACCGGCGCCGGCACCGTCGCTGCGGCAGGCACGGGCGCCGGCGTCGCCGCAGGCGTCGCGGCGACCGCGGGGCGTCGCGGCTCGGCCGCGGGCGGCGTGCTTGCCCTGGCGCCGTCGGCAGCACTTGCGAGCCCCAATCGCTGGATCCAGTACGCCAGCGCCGCGGCGACCCCGGCGTCCGACACCGGTCGCTGGATCGCGCTTTCGCCCTCCTGCGCGGCGCGATCGCTGAGCGCGACGATGTTGCGGCCGTTGCCGCGCGCCCGCACCCAGTCCATGTGGCCGTAGATGGAGTCGACGTCGATCAGCAGCACGTCGGCGTCGGCGGCGTCGGCCCAGCGAACGCTGGCGGTCAGCCGGCCGCGCACGGCCTCCACGGCATGGCGGATGCGCTCGAGGTCGGCCGCCTCGACGCTGACGGCGGCAATGCGGAGCAGGCGTTCCATGGTCGGATCCGGTCGATCTGAAGGGCGCGCAAGTCGCCCGATGCCGGCGCGCCCCGGGCGCCCGGCTCCCCTGTCAAGCGCGCGATTTTCGCACAAGCGCCGCCCGGGTGGTGCCACCCCGGCCGACGGCCGTCAGGTCGGGGCCGGCACCGGCACCGACTCGGGCGCCTCCTGCTGCAGGGTCCACATCTGGGCGTAGCGCCCGCCCCGGGACAGCAGGTCGGCGTGCGCCCCGCGTTCCACCACCCGGCCGGCGTCCAGCACCAGGATCTCGTGCGCGTCCACGATGGTCGACAGGCGGTGGGCGATGACCAGGGTCGTCCGGTGGCGCGCGATCTCGGCCAGTTCGTCCTGGATCGCGCGTTCGGTGCGCGTGTCCAGCGCCGAGGTCGCTTCGTCGAGGATCAGGATGCGCGGGTCCTTCAGCAGGGTGCGCGCGATCGCCACCCGCTGCTTCTCCCCGCCCGACAGTTTCAGCCCACGCTCGCCGACCTGGGTCTCGTAGCCGTCGGGCAGGCGCAGGATGAACTCGTGGACGTGCGCGGCCCGGGCCGCCGCCTCGACCTGCTCGCGCGTCGCGTCGGGCCGGCCGTAGGCGATGTTGTAGTAGATCGTGTCGTTGAACAGCACCGTGTCCTGCGGGACGATCCCGATCGCGCGCCGCAGCGATGCCTGGTCGACCTCGCGGATGTCCCGACCCTCGACCACGATGCGCCCGCCGGTGACGTCGAAGAAGCGGAATAGCAGCCGGGCCAGGGTCGACTTGCCCGAACCGGTGGCGCCGACCACCGCCAGCGTGTGCCCGGCGGGGATCTCGAAGTCGACCCCGTGCAGCACCTGCCGCCGCGGGTCGTAGCCGAAGTCCACGCCCTCGAAGCGCACGCTGCCGCCACCCTGCGGCAGGGGCGGCGCGTCGGGCAGGTTGCGCACTTCCTGGGGTTCCTCCAGCAGGTTGAACATGCGCTCGATGTTGGTCAGCGCCTGCTTGACCTCGCGGTAGACCATGCCGAGGAAGTTCAGCGGCGCGGCGAGTTGCAGCAGGAAGGCGTTCACCATCACCAGGTCGCCGATGCTCATGCGGCCCTCGACCACGCCGGCCGCGGCGCGCCACAGCAGCAGCGCGAGGCCCACGGCGACGATCGCGCTCTGGCCCACGTTGAGCACCGACAGGCGCTTGAGGCTCTGCACCATCGCGTCCTCGAGCTTGACCAGCCCCTCGTCGTAGCGGCGCGACTCCCAGGCCTCGTTGTCGAAGTACTTGACCGTCTCGTAGTTGAGCAGCGAATCGACCGCGCGCGCGTTGGCCTGGGTGTCGGCCTCGTTGTAGGCGCGGTACCAGCGCAGTCGCCACTCGGTGACGCGGAAGGTGAACACGGCGTACACCGCGATGGTCGCCAGCGTGATCGCCGGGAAGGTGAGGTCGAACTTCACGGCGAGGATGGTCGTGACCAGCACGATCTCGAGCAGGGTCGGCGCGATGGTGTAGATCGTCCAGTCCAGCAGGTCGCTGATCGCCGACATGCCGCGTTCGAGGTCGCGCGATACCGCGCCGGTGCGGCGTTCCAAGTGGAAGCGCAGGCTGAGCGCGTGCAGGTGCTCGAACACGCGCCGCGCGACCAGGCGCGAGGAGCGCGCCATCACGCGCGCGAACACCACCTGCCGAAGTTCCTGGAACAGGGTCGCCGACAGGCGCGCGATGCCGTAGCCGACGAGGAAGGCCAGCGGCAGCACCTCCGGGCGCGGCGTGACGTTGAGCCCGTCGACCAGCCGCGCCAGCACCAGCGAGGAGCCCACCAGCGCGACCTTGGCCGCGGCCAGGAACACGAAGGCGACCGCCACCCGCCGCCGGTAGCGCCACACGTGCGGCCACAAGAGGCGGAGGGTCTCCCAGGCGCTGCGTGACGCGGCATCGGTCGGCGAGGGCGTGGCGGCGTCGGTGGTTGCGTTCATCGGCCAAGGGTAGTCGCGTGCCGGCGGCGGCGACAGGGCGGGTCGCGGGCGCGCGGGGTGCCCGGCGACGGCGGCGGCGGTACAATCGCGGATCGCCCCCGCGATCCACGACCCCGATGACCTGCCGCACCCGCTTCGCCCCCAGTCCGACCGGCTTCCTGCACATCGGCGGCGCGCGCACCGCGCTGTACTGCTGGCTGGAGGCGCGACGGCGCGGCGGACGGTTCATCCTGCGCATCGAGGACACCGACCGCGAGCGTTCCACGCAGGAGTCGGTGCAGGCCATCCTCGACGGCATGCAGTGGCTCGATCTCGGCTGGGACGAGGGCCCGGTGTTCCAGACGCAGCGCTTCGACCGCTACCGCGAGGTGGCCGAGGACCTGGTGCGCGCCGGCAAGGCCTACTACGCCTACGAGACGCGCGAGGAGCTCGACGCGATGCGCGAGCGGCAGATGGCCGCCGGCATCAAGCCGCGCTACGACGGCTACTGGCGCGAGCGCCAGCACGAGGCGCCGCCGGCCGATCGTCCGCGCGTGATCCGTTTCAAGAACCCGCAGGGCGGCAGCGTGGTGTGGAACGACCTGGTCAAGGGTCGGATCGAGATCAGCAACGAGGAACTCGACGACCTCATCATCTGGCGTTCCGACGACCATCCGACCTACAACTTCGCGGTGGTCTGCGACGACGTCGACATGCGCATCACCGACGTGGTGCGCGGCGACGACCACGTCAACAACACGCCGCGGCAGATCAACATCTACGCCGCGCTGGGCGCGCCGCAGCCGGCCTTCGCCCACCTGCCGATGATCCACGGCCCCGACGGCGCCAAGCTGTCCAAGCGCCATGGCGCGGTCAGCGTGATGCAGTACCGCGACGACGGCTACCTGCCGCACGCGGTGCTCAACTACATCGTGCGGCTGGGCTGGTCGCACGGCGACCAGGAGATCTTCTCGCGCGAGGAGATGGTGCGCCTGTTCAAGATCGAGGACGTCAACGGCGCCGCCTCGCGCTTCGACTTCGACAAACTCGCCTGGGTCAACCAGCACTACCTGAAGAGCGATCCGCCGGAGGCCCTCGCGCCGCACTTCGAATGGCATCTGCGCGCGGCCGGCTACGACCTGGCGCGCGGCCCGAAGGCCGCCGACGTGATCGTGGCCCTGCGCGACCGCGTGAAGACGCTGAAGGAGATGGCCGAGCGCGCGCGGGTCTGGTTCGAGCCGCTGGCGGCATACGACGAAACAGCGGTGGCCAAGCACTTCGGCGGCCGCGCCGGCGCGGCGATGGCGGCCGCGCTGTCGCGCCTGTCGGCGGTGGCCGGTGGCGACTGGCGGCCGGAGGCCGTCGATGCGGCGATCAAGGCCGCGGCGGCGGACATCGGCGAAGGCGTGGGCAAGGTCGCGCAGCCGCTGCGCGTCGCCCTGACCGGCACCGCGGTGTCGCCCTCGATCGAACACACGGTCTACCTCGCCGGCCGCGACGAGGCGCTGCGCCGGATCGAACGCGCGATCGCCCGCAGCGCCGACGCATGATGCACGCGACGACCCTGTTGCTGGCCGAGCACTGGCCGTGGCTGGCGGCGTGGGCGGCGTTCGGCTTCGTCGGCGGCGCCTGGCTGGCGTGGCGGCGCAACCGCTGGATCCTCGGTCCCTTGCTCGGTGTGATGTTCGGCCCGCTGGGGTGGTTGTGGGTCTCGCGGCTGGCGCCGCGACTGCGCGAGTGCCCGGCATGCAGCCGCATGATCTCGTCCAGCGCCACCACCTGCCGCCATTGTGGCGCCGACGTGAACCGCAGCGAACGCCGTTCGCCGCGCGCGGCGATGAAGAGCGCCGACCGCGGCGGCGGCTGGTAGCATCCCCCCGGGGCCGCGAACGCCGGCCCGCCGGCGGTCCATGGCCAAGCATCGACACCAGCACGACCACCCCGATGAACCCGACCGCCTGCTGGCGGAGGTCGAAGGGGCCTGTGCCGACCGCGGCCTGCGGTTGACCGAACTGCGCCGTCGCGTGCTGGAACTGATCGCGCGCGAACGCAAGCCGGTCAAGGCCTACGACCTGCTCGACCGGCTCAAGGCCGAGCGCAGCGGCGCCGCGCCACCGACGGTCTACCGGGCGCTCGACTTCCTGCGCGAAAACGGCTTCATCCATCGGCTGGAGTCGGTGAATGCCTTCACCGCCTGCCACCATCCGCGCACGCGGCATACGGTGCCGTTCCTGATCTGCGACGTGTGCGCGGGCGCGACGGAACTGTGCGACGACCGCGTGGCCGCGTTGCTGGACGAGCAAGCCCGCGAGACGGGCTTCCTGCCCGAGGCCCAGACACTGGAGGTGCACGGCGTGTGCCGGCGCTGCCGCGAGGGCCGCAATGCGCGCTGAGCGGGCGCTGGTGATGGTGCTGGCATGGGGCATGGCGACGGGCATCGCCTGTGCCCAGGACTTCCCGCCGGAGCCACCGCGAGCGCCCGCCACCACATTGCCGCCGCCCGTCGAGCCCGCCGCGCAGCCCGCCGCGCAGCCCGCGGTGCAGGCCAGCGCGGCGCCGCGACGGCCTGCATCCGAGGCCGCGGCATCGGCGCCG
>JAJTHZ010000255.1 GCA_021299185.1 Lysobacteraceae bacterium
CCGTGGCCGCGCTGCCGCTGGAGCACGTCATCGCGACGCCCGTCGCGCCGGCGGGGCCCCCGGACGCGGGCACGGCACCCGAGGCGCCGCCGCGCAGCCTCGCGTCCAGCCTGGGTGACTTTCGCGACACGCTGCGACGCGCGCGGGAGCGGTCCGCCGAAGCCGCCGCCGAGACCCCGAAGAAGCCCGGCTGAGCGCACGCGATCGACCTGCAACCCGCGGCGCCCCGCGCGCCACCGCACCACACCGCAAGCCCGAGGAATCGCGCATGGCCACCATCGAGATCAAGGTCCCCGACATCGGCAACTACAAGGACGTGCCGGTGATCGAACTGCTGGTCTCGCCCGGCGACGTGGTGCGCAAGGACCAGGGCCTGCTGACGCTGGAGTCCGACAAGGCCACGATGGAGGTGCCGTCCAGCGCCGCCGGCACGGTGAAGTCGCTGGCGGTGAAGGTGGGTGACAAGGTCGGCGAGGGCACCGTGGTGGCGGTGCTGGAGGTCGCGGGAGAGGCCGCGGCACCCGCGCCCGTCGCCGCAAAGGCCGCCGCTGCGCCCGCCCCGTCGCCGATGCCGGCGACAGTGGGCCCGCCGGCGCCGGGTGCGGCGGCCGCCAGCGGCCGCAAGGCCGACCATCAATGCCAGGTGCTGGTGCTCGGCGCCGGTCCCGGCGGATACACCGCCGCGTTCCGCGCCGCGGATCTCGGGCTCGACGTGCTGCTCGTCGAGCGCTATCCGTCGCTGGGTGGCGTCTGCCTCAACGTCGGCTGCATCCCGTCCAAGGCCCTGCTGCACGCCGCGCGCGTGATCGACGAGGCCGCGCATGGCGACGTGATGGGCATTTCCTTCGGCGCGCCGCAGATCGACCTGTCGAAACTGCGCGGCTACAAGGAAAAGGTCGTCGGCCAGTTGACCGGTGGGCTGGCCGGCATGGCCAAGCAGCGCAAGGTGCGCCGCCTCACCGGCAGCGGTCGCTTCGTGTCGCCGCACGAGGTCGAGGTCGACACCGCCGACGGCCCGGCGCTGGTGCGCTTCGAGCGCGCGATCATCGCCGCGGGCTCGCAGGCGGTGAAGCTGCCCGGCCTGCCGTGGGGCGATCCGCGGCTGATGGATTCCACCGACGCGCTGCTGCTGCAGGACATTCCCCGGCGCCTGCTGGTGATCGGCGGCGGCATCATCGGCCTCGAGATGGCCTGCGTGTACGACGCGCTGGGCAGCAAGGTCACGGTGGTCGAACTGCTCGACCAGTTGATGCCGGGCGCCGACCCCGACCTGGTGCGCCCGTTCGAGCAGCGGGTGAAGAAGCGCTACGAGGCGATCCACCTCAAGACCAAGGTGGTCAAGCTGGACGCCACGGCCGGCGGCCTGCGGGCCACCTTCGAGGGCGAGGGCGCGCCGGCCCCGCAGGTCTATGACCGCGTGCTGTGCGCGGTGGGCCGCTCGCCGAACGGCGGCAAGATCGGCGCCGCGGCTGCCGGCGTGGCGGTGACGGACCGCGGATTCATTCCGGTCGATCGCCAGATGCGCACCAATGTGCCGCACATCCATGCCATTGGCGACCTGGTCGGCAATCCCATGCTGGCCCACAAGGCCACCCACGAGGGCAAGGTCGCGGCCGAGGTCTGCGCCGGGCACAAAAGCGAGTTCGTGGCCCGCGTGATCCCGTCGGTCGCCTACACCGATCCCGAGGTGGCCTGGGTCGGCGTCACCGAGGGCGAGGCCAAGGCCAAGGGGCTCAAGGTCGGCATCGGCAAGTTCCCCTATGCCGCGTCGGGTCGCGCGATCGGCATCAATCGCACCGAAGGCTTCACCAAGCTGGTGTTCGACGAGGACACGCACCGCATCATCGGCGCCGGCATCGTGGGTCCGAATGCCGGCGACCTGATCTCGGAAGCCGCGCTCGCGATCGAGATGGGCGCGGACGCCAGCGACATCGGACTGACCGTGCACCCGCATCCGACCCTGTCGGAGTCGGTGGGGATGGCGGCCGAGGCTTACGAGGGGACCATCACTGATTTGTACATTCCGCGGAAGAGGGCGGGATGAGGGGATGGGGTAGTACGGGTATAGGGCCCAGGGTATAGGGCCCAGGGTATAGGGCCCAGGGCACAGGGCCCAGGGCCCAGAACCTTGTAGTGCGCGCTGGAATCGGCGGCTCTGGCTTCGGTCCTGCGTGAAGTGTTCGGGTTGCCCGCGGGAGTAGCCCTGCCTGCAGCCCGCTTCTGCTGGGCCCTGGGCCCTGAGCCCTGGGCCCTGAGTGGTGGCCCCAGAGTGGTGGGCCCTCGCGCTCAGCGCTTGCGCGCCCGCACCTTCGCCGCCGCCTTCGCGGCCTTCGGGGCCTTCGCCGCGTCCTCGTCGTCGATCTTCGGTTCGCCCTTGCGCAGGGCCTTGACCAGGGTGCGGTAGGCCTGGGCGATGGCGCGCGCGTCGGCGCGCACGTCGACCGGCGCGCCCGGTTCGCGCAGGCGCAGGGTGCCGCCTTCGAGCGCGGCGCACAGCAGTTCGGTGGCGGTTTCGCGGGTGCTCATCGCGGATCTCCGGCGGGGACTGGGCGTCCACTGTGCGACCGGCATGTTGCAGTCCCGTGGCAGCCGCACGATGGCACGGTGACATCGCGCCGCCCCCGGCCTTAACCGGATCCAACACCCGCCGCGCTAGGGTCGATCGCCCCCGGACCGAGCGGAGCCCGCCATGGCCGACGCCCACGCGTTCACCTTCGGCATCGAGGAGGAGTACTTCCTCGTCGACCCGCGCACGCGCAACGTCGCCGCCCGCGTGCCGCGGCATTTCCTCAAGGCCTGCCGCAAGCGGCTCGGCGACGTGGTGTCGCCGGAACTGCTGCAGTCGCAGGTCGAGATCGCCTCGCCGATCCTGCGCGACTGCGGGCACGCCCGCGAGACGATGCTCGCGCTGCGCCGCGGCGTGGGCGAGGTCGCGCAGGCGATCGGCCTGCGCCTGATGGCCGCCGGCACCCATCCGCTGGCGGCGTGGTCGGAGCAGCACAACACCGACAAGCCGCGCTACGCGCGCCTGATGGACGATTTCCAGATCCTCGGCCGGCGCAACGTGTTCTGCGGCCTGCACGTGCACGTCGCCGTGCCGCCCGGGCACGACCGCGTGCAGTTGATGAACCGCGCCATGCGCTGGCTGCCGCTGTTCCTCGCGCTGTCGACGTCCTCGCCGTTCTGGAACCGCCAGCGCACCGGGCTGCTGTCCTACCGCCAGGCGGGCTACGACGAATGGCCGCGCACCGGGATCCCCGACGCCTTCGTCGACGAGGTCGACTACATGGCCTTCGCCGCCCGCCTGGAGCGCGCCGGCGCGATCCGCGACGCGTCCTACCTGTGGTGGGCGATCCGGCCGGCGCTGCGCTATCCGACGCTGGAACTGCGCATCGCCGACTGCTGCACCGAACTCGACGACGCGCTCGCGATCGCGGCGCTGTACCGCTGCCTGCTGCGCCTGCTGTTGCGCCGGCCCGAGGTGGGCACGGTGTGGCACGGGCACACCCGGCGCTTGATCGACGAGAACCGCTGGCGCGCCAAGCGCCACGGCATCGAAGCGTCGTTCATCGACGAGGATGCGGGCGGCGCGCGGCCCGCCACCGCCTGGCTCGACGAACTGCTCGCGCTGGTCGCCGACGACGCCCGTGCGCTGGCCTGCGAATCCAGCCTGCGCCGCCTGCGCACCATCGTTGCGTGCGGCACCAGCGCGCACGCCCAGCTCGCGCGCTACGCCGAACTGCGCGACGCAGGGGCGAGCCGCATCGAGGCGCTGCGCGGCGTGGTCGACGACCTCGTGCAGGTCACGGTGCCGACGGTGCGCGCGGCGGCGGCCTGAGGCCGCCATGCTTCCGATATGATCCTGCGCGAGCGTGCCCTGCGGCACGCCGGGGAGGATCGCGATGACGGCTGCGTGGCCCGCGCTGGTGACCCTGCTCACCGTGGCGCTCTTGATGACCACCATGTTCATGGTCGGCAGCGCGCGCCGCCGGTTCGGCATCCATGCGCCGGCGACCACCGGCCACCCGGACTTCGAACGCGTGTTCCGCGCGCAGATGAACACGCAGGAGGCGACCCTGATGTTCCTGCCCTGCCTGTGGCTGGCGGCGCTGCACTGGAACGCCTACTGGGCCGGCTACATCGGGCTGGCCTGGGTGGCCGGGCGCTTCTGGTACGCCTTCGGCTACGCGCGCGCCGCGGCGAAGCGCAGCGCGGGCTTCGGCATCGCCTTTCTCGCCAACGTCGTGCTGTTCGGCGCGGCGGCGTGGGGCTTGCTCGCGCCCTTGTTCTGAGCCGACGCCATGGGACACGACCTGCTGTGGTTCGTCCTCGGCATCCTCGGCCTCGCGCTGGGCGCCGACTCCGCCGTGCGGGGGCTCGCCGGACTGGCCCGCACGCGCGGCGCCGGGGCTTTCGGCGTGGGCGTGCTGCTGGCCGCCTTCGGGGGTTCCGTGCCCGACGTGGCGGTCAACGTTGCCGCGGTCGGCGCCGGCCATCCGGCGTTGGCGCTGGGCAACATGGTCGGCACGAGCATCGTCAACCTCGGGCTGCTGCTGGGCCTCGCCGCGCTGCTGCGCCCGCTCGAGGTGCAGGCCCCGGTGCTCAAGCCGCTGGGCATCGCCCTGATGGCCACCGCGCTGGCCCTGCTGGCGATGGGTCACAACGGCCGCATCGGCTACCTCGACGGCGCAGTGCTGCTGCTCGGCTTCGGCGCCCTGGTGCTGCTGGTCGTGCGCCAGCCGGCCGCTGCGAGCGCGGCGCCGGTGCGCACGCAGTTCGAGGCGGAGGGCGACCAGATCATCGGCCTCGAACGCAACCTGCTGCGCATCGCGGTCGGCGTGCTCGTGCTGTGGTGGGCCTCGCGCGCCACCGTCGCCCACGGTGTCGGGCTGGCCGGCGCGCTCGGTGTGTCGGACCTGTTCGCCGGCCTGACCTTCGTCGCCCTCGGCGCCTCGCTGCCGCAGATCGGGCTCGGGCTGGTAGCCGCCCTGCGCGGCCACGGCGACGTGCTGCTGGCCAGCGTGATCGGCTCCAACCTGCTCAACCTCACCCTGGTGCTGGGCGCCAGCGCACTGTGGCAGCCCTATCCGGTGGCCGAATCGCTGCTGCGGCTGGAACTGCCGGCGCTGCTGGCCTTCTCCGCCGTGCTCTACCCGCTGCTGCGCGGCGACCTGCGGGTCAGCCGCGGCGAAGGCGCGGTGCTGCTGGCGGCTTTCGTCGCCCTGCAGGCCTTCCAGTGGTGGTCGGTGACGAGATGATCACGGGATTCGGCTAGGCTCGAAGATTCCGCCACGGAACTCGCGCCCATGCTGCTTCAGTTGCTGATCCTCGCCGCCGGCATCGCCATCCTCGCCAAGGGCGCGGACCTGTTCGTGCGCGGGGCGTCCGGCATCGCCGAACGCTTCGGCATCAGCCAGTTCGTGATCGGCCTGGTGATCGTGGGCTTCGGCACGTCGACGCCGGAACTGGCGGTGAATCTCGACGCCGCGCTGACCGGCAGCACCGACATCGCGATCGGCAACGTGGTGGGCTCGAACATCGCCAACGTCGGCGTGATCCTCGGTCTTGCGGCGGTGGTGGCGCCGCTGGCGGTGCACCTGCGCATGGTCAAGGTCGAACTGCCGATCATGATCGGCGTCAGTTTCCTGCTCTGGGGGCTGGCCTCGTTCGGCGAGATCAAGCGCTGGGAGGGCGTGCTGATGCTGCTCGCCTTTGCCGCCTTCCTGTGGTTCCTGCTCAAGACCTCGAAGAACGAGCCGGCCGACGTGCAGCAGGAGTACGCCGCCGAGAACCCGCGCCGCAACGAGGGCGGCAAGGCCGCGCTGTTCATCGCGCTGGGCCTGGTCGGCCTGATGGGCGGTGCGCACCTCGCGGTGGAGGCCGCCACCACGCTGGCCCGCTTGTGGGGCCTGTCGGAACTGGTGATCGGGCTCACCATCGTCGCCATCGGCACCTCGTTGCCGGAACTGGCCTCCTCGGTCGCCGCCGCGCGACGCGGGCATGCGGACATCGCGATCGGCAACGTGCTCGGCTCCAACATCTACAACGTCCTGTTCATCCTCGGCGCGACCGCGCTGATCACGCCGCTGCCGACCGCGGCCCCCACGCTCATGTGGCTCGACATCCCGGTGATGATCGGTTTCGCCCTGGTGCTGGTGCCGATGATGCTGATGGGCCTCAAGATCACGCGCGCCAACGGCGTGCTGCTGCTGGTGGCGTACGCGGCCTACGTGGCGTACCTGCTGC
>JAJTHZ010000104.1 GCA_021299185.1 Lysobacteraceae bacterium
AGGGCGCGCTACCGAACCGGGAGCCTCGGAAGCCGCAGCAGGCAAAGCAGAATCAACAGCGGGTGACAGGTTCATGAGTCAAGGCTACCTTCAGTAATTGGGAAGAGGTAGCTGTCTCAGGGGTCATTGGCATGGGGGGGGTGGCGGTTGCGCTGTAGACGAAGAGCCGCGCTGCCTTACCGACCGAAGTGGGCGTGGAGGTGATCGATGGCGGCGAGTTCGCGCCTGCACCGACGGTTACGGTAAACGACTGTGTAGCCGAGCCACCGCGGCCGTCGCTGACCCGCAGCGTTACGGCTTGCGGTCCACTCTGGGCCTGCGTCGGTGTCCAGCTGATGACGCCGGAGCCAGCGTCGATGACCATGCCCTGCGGCGCGACCGGGAGCGAATACGTGAGCGCGTCGCCGTCGGGGTCGATCGCCTCGGCGTCATAGGAGTACACGGCGTCGCGTATGGCCGCGACTACCGGAGTTGAAGTCACAACCGGATCGCGATTGGGTGTCGGCGTGACATCAACAATGAGGTTCTGTCGATTCGCGTCGTAGCGAAGATTGAAAGCGCGCAGGACGAAGGTGAAGCGTCCGGTGCTTCCGCGCGGTGGCGTCCATCGGAACAGACCGGTTTGCGGATGGATTTCGGCGCCCGCTTGTCCCGACTCGATCTCAAAGATGTAGCGTGAGCCGGGAGGGGTCTCCTGCAACCGCACCTGGTACGTGAGCTGCATGCCTTCAACGATGGAGACGGGCTGCATCGCGGAGATGCGGGGGGCGGACATGAGCTGGGTGGCGAATGCGAAGAAGCGGTCTTCGGCAAACAAACCGCCGCTGTCGGTGACCCTTGCGCGAAAGACACCTGCGCTGGCAGAACCATTGGTGCGATCGCAGTCGACAACCGTCCCGGCTGGATCGACGCGTGCATAGAACTGACCCAGTGGCTCACCATCCAACGGAACGACGAACTGCTCGGTCAGCGCCTCGCCTGCGTTGAGGGCGCCGATCGTACGTGCCACGATCAGTCCAGAATCCGCGCTTTGCGAGCCCCTTCTGAGTTCCAGCAGCACCCCTGCAGGCACCGGGCGCAAGCCACGATTCCCTACGACGACGGACACAGTGCGAACGCCGTTCGCAATGGTTTCGCTTGGCGAGTGAACGTAGAGGTCTGCGGCAGTCTGCTGTACCGGTGCAACCTCACCAGTATTCCACCCGCCCCTTGCCGGCTCCACGATGTAGATACCGCGCGCGCTTGGAAGAACGAGCTCGACCGTGCCGTCAGCGTTCGTATCAATGAACTCCGGAGGGATCGACTGACCGGACGTACCGATCGCCGCGGCCCCGGGCATGATCGGAAAATCGGTTCCGATAATGCCTGCGCGCGCGACGAGCGCGCTGTTGCTGTCGTACTCAAGCAGTTCCACCGCGCCGTCGCCGTTGAGGTCGGTGGCCATTGCCGCCGTGGTTCGACCCGACGGCAGGTTGTACATGACGCGTCCCTCACTGGAGACCGCCATCACGGAATCCGGCAGGTAGACGTCCTCGCGGCCATCGGAATCGAGGTCCGCGACGGTGACGTTCGCGCTGAACCGATCCGTTGACAACGGGCCCCACAGAACCGCGCCATTGCCGTCCACGCCGCGAAGCTGCCCTCCGGCGAACGGATTGCCGACAAGTCCCGAGTGGATGATGAACTCGGGTTGCGGGTCACCGTCGAGGTCGCCAACCGAAATCTGCGCGTCGCGGAACACGCCGAGCGGAATGGCCCAACGCAGGCTCGAGTCCCGGTTGTACACCGCGTTGCGGAAAGCGATCTCGGTTGTGCCATCGCCATCGACGTCGACGAAGCGGTGGTAGCCGGAGGATCCGCCTTCACCGAGCGTTGCGACAAGCACGCCTAGTGAGCCATAGATGTTGGGCCCAGCCAGGATCCTGATATTGCCGTCGCCGGCGAGGTCCCTAGCCGCCAGCGCCGTCGCGCCCGACGAGCCGCCCAGAGCGCCAGGTGGCGTGGCTGCAGCCCACAACAACGATCCGTCAAGGCGATACGCTCGTAGAGTCCGCGGTGTGCCTCCCACGTAGACGACTTCGGGCTGTGTATCGCCGACGAGATTTGCAAGCACCGGCACCACACTCGTGTCGGGTTGGGGGATCGCAAAGCTTGGGAATGCCGGAGTCCCGTCATTGAGGAACATCCCGCGCACGGTTTTCGTAGCGTCGTCGATCACCAAAGCAGCGAGTCTGTCCGCAGCATCGACTCGACCGTCAGCGTTGGTATCGCTTACTCGCCCGATTGCCGGGAACGACCAGTTTGCGCCAGTTGGCGCGTAACTTCTGAAAACACGGAGACGGATCAGGTCGCTTCGGCCACCGGGCTTGACGCAATAGGGGTCCAGCCTAAAGATGCCGTTTGGATCGAAGCCTGTCTGCGGATGAAACTCGGTCGGAGCCCACGTGATGTGACTGCGCTCCGCATCGATCGTCGCGCCGGCGGGAGCCTGGACAAGGCTCCATCTCAGCGTGTCGAACGGGTTGGCGTCCCGCCATTGGGCGTTGGCGCGATACGAGGCACTACTGAATTGGCGCGAGTAGGGGACCGTGATTACAGGCGCAACATTGGCTTGGTCGACCTTGACCGCGAACTCCTGAAGGTCGAAGTTGCCAAATTGATCTTTTGCCACCACCGTGAACCAGGGCTGCTGTCCGAGGAACGACGCGGGCACGGACCAGTTGAGCGTATTGGTGGCGGCATCGATCGCCGCGCCTTGAGGTCCTTCGGCGAGAAGGAACTCAACTGTCTGCGAGGCGCGAGCATCGGTTTCGACGCGATAAGAGAAGAGGGTCTTCGTGGAATCGTGTGGGTAGATTCTTGTGATCCTACAGCTCCGGCAGCATACAGGTGAGCACCTTGAGCCGGAGGTAGTGCTCGTCGCGCAGTCCGTAGGCGCGTCGCTGGATGACGCGGATCTTGTTGTTG
>JAJTHZ010000166.1 GCA_021299185.1 Lysobacteraceae bacterium
AGTTCGCTGCGGCTGTAGAAGACCTTGCGGCCCTCTTTGTATTTCGTGAGCTGGCCAGCTTTGGCTCGCTTACTAAGCCACTCGGTGATCCGGTACGGCTGCGTGACCCCAGTGGCTTGTCCGAAGAAAGTGATCCGCCGGACGAAGATCCGAAAGAGAACGGTCGGGTCAGGTTACCTGAAGTAGTAATCCTAGCCACAGAAGGCGGCGTCGTCTGGTGGTATCAGATTCCAGGGATTATTTACTTCTCTCCCTACACGGCGGATGTCGCCTCGAGGTGGCTTCGAGAGAATAGTGAGGCCACACATGTACTCCTCGGGATAGCGGGCTCGACCGAGATACCAGTACTGTCCCAGCTAGCCGACCTCGGCGATGGGCTGCTATCATTGAGCGAGGGCGACGGCACGGGCGCGGACATCTGGCGCGCCTCGGTGCGGGTGCTGGATGCGGCGGTGACCAAGTGCTACGGCGGCAAGCGGAAGATCCACTGGCTGGAGGTCTACGCCGGCGAGAAGTCGAACAACCAGTTCGGCACCTGGCTGCCGGAATCGACCGTGCAGGCCTGCCGCGATTACCTGGTGTCGATCAAGGGCCCGCTGACCACGCCGATCGGCGGCGGCATCCGCTCGCTCAACGTCGCCCTGCGCCAGATGCTGGACCTGTACGTCTGCCTGCGCCCGGTGCGCTGGTTCAAGGGCGTGCCGAGCCCGGTGAAGAACCCGGGCAAGGTCGACATGGTGATCTTCCGCGAGAACTGCGAGGACATCTACGCGGGCATCGAGTTCGAGGCCGGCAGCGCGGCGAACAAGAAATTCCTCGATTTCCTCAAGGCCGAGTTCCCGAAGGAGTTCGGCAAGATCCGCTTCCCCGAGACCTCGGGCATCGGCATCAAGCCGGTGTCGAAGGACGGCTCGGAGCGGCTGATCCGCAGCGCCATCGAGTACGCGATCATCAACCAGCGCAAGTCGGTGACCCTGGTCCACAAGGGCAACATCATGAAGTTCACCGAGGGCGCGTTCCGCAACTGGGGCTACGCCCTGGCCGAGCGCGAGTTCGCCGACAAGGTCTACACCTGGGACCAGTGGGAGCGCACCAAGGCGAAGGAAGGCGAGGCCGCGGCGAATGCCGAGCAGAAGGCCGCGATCGCCGCCGGAAAAGTCGTGATCAAGGACGCCATCGCCGACATCACCCTGCAGCAGGTGCTCACCCGCCCCGACGAGTTCGACGTGATCGCCACCCTGAACCTCAACGGCGATTACCTCTCGGATGCGCTCGCAGCGCAAGTCGGCGGCATCGGCATCGCCCCCGGCGGCAACATCAACTACATGACCGGCCACGCCGTGTTCGAGGCCACCCACGGCACGGCGCCGAAGTACGCCAACCTCGACAAGGTCAACCCGGGCTCGGTGATCCTCTCCGGCGAGATGATGCTGCGCTACATGGGCTGGACCGAGGCCGCGGATGCCATCATCAAGGCGATGGACGTGGCGATCGGCAACAAGAAGGTCACCTACGACTTCGCGCGCCTGATGGAGGGTGCGACCGAGATCAAGTGCTCGGAGTTCGCGGACGAGTTGATCAAGGCGATGTAAGTTGGCGCCGGCCCGCGCGCGGTGCGCGGGCCGGGTCCGCCCTGCGGGGCGTCTCAAGGAGGAGTGACGATGCGCGCGTGGGTCGCCATTGCGTTCGGATTGCTGGTGGTGTGTTTGCTCGCGCCGCGCTCCGCGGAGGCAGCACCCGATCCGCGCCGCTGGAACTCGGTCGAGGCCCTGCTCGCGGATGTCGCGCCCGATGCGCGACTCGCGCGGCCGGTCGGTCCGGACAGCGACGGGGTGTTCGGCGAAGCGCTGGGCAGCGCGGTCGCGCTGTCCGGCGACACCCTGCTGGTCGGCGCGCCGGAAGACCGCATCGCGCGGCTCGGCATCCTCGGGTCGGTCTACGTCTTCGTGCGCGAGCCCGCCGGCTGGCGGCTCGACACCAAGCTGCTGGCGCCCGACGGCGCCGCGGGCGACCGCTTCGGCGCCGGCGTGGCGCTGTCCGGCGATACCGCGCTGGTCGGTGCGCCTGGTGACGACGTGGGCGCCGATGCCGACCGCGGCGCGGCGCACGTGTTCGTTCGGAGCGCGTCCGGATGGACGTGGCAGGCGCGGCTCGACGCGGCCGGCAGCGATGTCGGCGATCGGTTCGGCGCCTCGGTCGCGCTCGAGGCCGACCGCGCGCTCGTCGGCGCGCCGGGCGTGGCGGTGGGCGGGATCGCCGGGTTGGGCGCCGCCTGGGTGTTCCAGCGCGCCGGGACTACGTGGTCGGAGCAGGCGCGGCTGGCCGCCGCCGATGCCGCGGCGAACGATGCGTTCGGCAGCGCAGTCGCGCTGTCGGGTTCGCGGGCCGTGGTCGGCGCGCCCCAACGCGCGGCGGTCGGCGGCGCCTATGTCTTCGAGCGCGACGTTTCCACCTGGACCCAGCAGGCCGTCCTCGTGCCCGGTGCCGCGGGCGGCGGACGCGCCGGCGCGCGCGTCGCACTGGCCGGCGACACGATCGTGCTCGGCGAGCCACGCTGGGGACAGGCCTTCGTCTTCGTGCGCGTCGGTGCGACCTGGCTGCAGCAGGCGGTGTTCGATCCCCCCGCGGGCGAATCCGGCGCGGCCTATGGAGACGCCGTCGCGGTGTCCGGCGATCTGGTGGCCGTGGGACAGCCCATGGCGCACGTGGACGGCGTCGCCGGGCGTGGCTCGGCGGAGGTCTGGCGGCGTGTCGCCGGCGTGTGGACGCGCGTGCATCGCATCACGCCTCCAGCGACTTCGCCCCATGCCTTCGGCAGCACGGTTGCGCTCGACGGCGCGCGCCTGGTGGTCGGCGCGCCGGATGCGGGCGCCGCACCGACGATTTCGGGTGCGGCCAGCGTTTTCGAGGGTGCCGACGCAACGTTGGGTGCGCCCATCGTCCTCGGCGCCGGCAGTGGACCGAACGGCAGCATGGGCGAGGCGGTGGCGATCGACGGTGACACGCTGGTGCTGGGCGCGCCATTCGAACGCGTCTTCGGGTTCGCAGGCGCAGGGGCGGTCTATGTCTACGTGCGCAGCAACGGCGAGTGGTCGCTGCAGCAGCGCCTGACTGCGCCCAGTACCGGACCTGACGCTTCGTTAGGGCGCGCCGTGGCGATCGATGGCGACACCATCGTGGTTGGGGCGCCCGGCTATCGAGTCCTCAATTTCCCCGGATTCAATCAGCCACAGGGATCGGCCTGGGTGTTCGTCCGCACGGGCGTGCAGTGGAACGTCCAGGAATGGTTGGTCGCGGGAGGCGGCGAGCTGTTCGACTTCTTCGGCAGTGCGGTCGCGATCGATGGCGATACCATCGCGGCCGGAATCCCAGGTGCCCGCATCGGTACCGACTCCGGGCAGGGCGCGGTGGAGATCTTCCGCCGCAGCGGTTCGACCTGGTCGGTCCAGGCGCGCCTCGTCTCCGGCGAAACGGGATTCCTGCAACAGTTCGGCGGTTCGCTGGCACTGCAAGGCAACCGGCTGGTCGCGGGCGCCTGGCGCCTCGGCGCGGCCTGGGTGTTCGAGCGCGGCGGCAGCGGCTGGACGCGCACGGCGCGCCTCGACTTCCGCACGCCCGGCGACCAGTTCGGCTGGTCCCTCGCGCTGGATGGCGACCACCTGCTGGTCGGCGCGCCGGGCCGCACGCTGGCGGGCGCGGCCGCGCGCGGTGCGGTCGATGCGTTCCAGCACAGCGACGGCCAGTGGGTGCCGCGCGGCCAGCTCGTCGCTTCGGACGGGCAGGCGGAGGATTTCTTCGGCTGGTCCTTGGCCCTGCAGGGCGAGACCGCGGTGATCGGCAACTTCCCTGGCAACGGGGGCCCACCGCGCCCCAGCGAAGCCGCGTACATGTTCGAGCGCCGCGGCAACGGCTGGCGGCAGGATGCGCGCTGGCGCCCGCAGGATCTTGCGATCTTCGACGGGTTCGGCAGCGCCGTCGCGCTGTCGGGGCGCACCGCGATCATCGGCGCGCCCAGCGCCGCCAGCCCCGCGCCCTGGGGCAATCCCGGCGAAGGCGCCGGCTACGTCTACACCCACGCGCCGAACGCCGTGTTCTTCGACGACTTCGAGCCCTGAGCGGCCGGTGCGGCCCGATAGGCCGCGCCATCGCGCGACGTAACCCGGTTCGCCGCTCGTCGCCCCGGGGAGTGCCATGCGCGTGATCGTCGCCTTTGCCTTCGCCGCCTTGCTGGCGCTGGGACCGCTGCAGGCCCACGCCCAGTCGGACCTGCTGTTCGCCAGCGGCTTCGAAACCGGCAACGCCACCATCGGCCCGTCCGGCGGGGTGGTGCCGGGGCCGGATGGCGTGCGACTGGTGGTGGAGGAAGGCGCGCTGGCCCAGCCGGTGGCGTTCCGCATCGCCGCCGACGCGGCCGGCGCACCGCCGGTGCCGGCGGGGATCGCGCTCGCCGGCTCGGTCTACGCGATCACGCCGCACGGGACCGGCTTCGATGCCACGGCGATGGTCGAACTGCCGGTGCCGCCCGGCGGCGAGCCGGTGTTCCTGATGAAGGCCGAGGTCGGCGGCACGCGCTGGTCGGTGGTCGCGCAGGCGGGCGTGCCGGGGCCGGTGTTGCGCGCGGGCGTCGAGACGCTGTCATGGTTCGCGTTGGGGCGCTGCACGCCGGTGCTGCCGGCGGGCGCCTGCCCCAGCGGCCACAGCCTGAGCCTCGAACTGCTCGACGGCAGCAGCATCGTGATTCCGATCGATGCGCAGAACCCGCAGCAGCCGGTGCTGACGGTCACCGAACCGACCCTGCTGACCTTCCGCCTGCGCTGGAACCGCCCGGCGCTGCTGACCGCGCGAACCGATACGCTCGACACCGGCAGCGCGATCAACGGCGCGGTGCTGGCGCGCTCCGCGGGCTTTGCCTTCGGCCCCGGCGCGCCGCGCGGCGAGCAGGTCACGGGCAACGTCGACCGGATCTTCGGGGTCACCGTGACGCCGGCGCAGATCGCCGGCGCGGCCGATGCCGACCGCTTCGGGCGGGTGCGCAACATCTGGGCCTCGGCGTCCTACGTCAACGTCGATCCGGTGTTCGGACAGGCCTGAGATTTCGCCGCCTTCATCCCGATCCGCGTCTACGACCCGGCCGGTGCCACGGCACCGTTCGAGATCACCAGCCAGCCGACCGACCAGACCGGCACGACCGGACAGTCCGCGACGTTCACCGTGCAGACCAACACGCCGCCCGGCGGCGTCTCGTACCAGTGGTTCCGCGCCAACGGACCGACCGCGCCGTTCCAGCCGGTGGCCAACGGACGCAGCGCCAGCTACACGCTGCCCAGCGTCGCCGTGGCCGATGACGGCGCGCGCTTCCGCGTCCAGGTGTGTTCGACGCGGCCATTCCGCTGCCTGCTGTCGAACATCGCACGGCTGAATCTCGGCGGTCCGGCGGCGCCGGTGATCCTCGTCCAGCCGGGGGACGTCAGCGTCCCGCAGTGGGGCACGGCCGTGTTCTTCCTGGGCGTGCAGGCGGCCAACACGCTCGAAGTCACCTGGGAGCGCAGCAACGACGGCGGTGCGAACTGGACGCCGATCGGCCCGGGCGCCCCGTTGCCCGTCGGCAACGGCAACGAGCTCCGATTCGTCGCCGTGGCGGCCGACAACGGCGCGCAGTTCCGCGCCGAGGCCTGCAACGTGATCGGCGCGCAACGCACCTGCGTGCGCTCCAACAGCGCGCAGCTCGAGGTGCGCACGATCTGGACCGCGCCGGAGGTGGCGCTCGACTGGCGCACCGACCTCGACCTGCCGCAGGCCGAACCGCTCAACCGCGGCGCGGTGGTGAACGACAACGGCACGCTGCGCTTGCTCGGCATCACCGCCCCCGGCGTGCCGGAGGTGCTCGCCACCGGGGTCTTCGGCCGCCCGCGGGTCGTCAATCTCGGCGGCATCTACCAGTGGATCCTGTTCCGGGACCAGACCGCGGGCAGCAACTGCGGGGCGTTCTCCGGCAACCGGCTCAACGCCATCGGCCTGTTCGTCGACGTGGAAGGCGTGATCGCGCCGGCCTCGCCGCGCTTCGTGGTCAGCGACGGGCCGGACTGCATACTCGACACCGTGGCGGCAGCGACCGCGGGCGGGGTGGCGCTGGCGGTGCGGCGCCAGTCCAGCGGCACGCCATGCGGGGTGCGCTTCACCCAGCAGTACAACCGTGCCACGCAAACGTGGAGCGTGGCGCAGGTCGAAGACGTCCCGCTGTCGGCGGCCGCGGCCTGCGCCGATGCCTCCGTGTTCGCCGAGCGCGCGCGCGCCGCGCCCTCGCGCGGCCTCCTCCCGGCACCGGCGCGCGCCGCCGTGCTGGCCTACGAGTCGATCGACGGCGGCGGCCAGTCGTGGACCTGCGCCGCCACCCTGTCCGCGGCCGGCGTCTGGTCGGCCGTCGCGCCGGTGCGCAGCAACGGCACGATTTCGCCGAGCACAGCGAACGTCGGTGTCGCGATGGACCCGCAGGGCAACGCGGTGCTGGTCGGCAACGCGGCTTCCGCCAGCGGGACACGGGCATTGCGCATCGCGCGACTGCCCGTGGCATCGTCCACCTGGGTGGAGGAAGCCTCCTACGGCCTCACCCAGGAAGCGCTGCTCGACCTCGCGGCCGATCCGGACGACGGCAGCGTCCTGATGGCGTGGCGCGACGCGCCGGCGGCGGGTGCCGGCTTCACCACCGTGTTCGTGGCGGAACGCGCGGCCGATGGCACCTGGTCCGATCCACTGCGCGTGCTGGAAGGCGACGTCGACACGCGGTTCCCGCGCGTGGCCATGGCGCCGGGCGGCGCGGCGCTGGTGACCTTCCAGGCGCTGGATGCAGGGCGCTTCCGCGTGATGGGCGTGCGGCGCGGCGGCGGCGTGTTCGGCGCGCCAGCCTGGATCCAGGCGCCGGGCAGTCCCGAGGGCCGCTTCGCGGTGTCGCCGCGCTACTGGTTCCTGGGGAATTCCATCGACCGTCTGGAAGGCCTGCCGATCTATTGGCGCGAGACCGATCCGGCCGACTTCAACCGCACGCGCATCGTGCGCGCGCGCGTCTTGCCGCGGCCCTGAGCCGACACCGGCGGCGGCCATCGCGCGGGGTATCCTCGCGCGATGCACCGCCTCCGCGCGCTGGCGCTGGCCACCGGATTCAGCCTCGCGATCGCGATCGTCGCCCTGTTCTACGTCTGGGGCGCGTTCGCGCTGGCGCTGGCGGCGACGCAGTGGTTCGCCGGCTGGATGGGCGAGACGATCGCGGCCTTCATCGCGGCCGGCCTGCTGGTGGTCGGCTGTCTGCTCGCCGCGCAGGCCGCTGTGTGGGCGCGCGCGCGCTGGGACGCCCACGCGGGTGCGGCGCGGATGGCGCGCCGCCGGCGTGATCTCGAGGCGCTGCGGCGCGATCCCGCACGCGCGCACTGGGCGCCGCTCGCCGAGCGTCGGCAGGTCGCCGATCCGGCCACGGTCGCGCGGTGGGAGTCACGCTATCGGGAACTGCTGGCCCACCCGCGCCGCCGCGCATTCGCCGCGCGCGCGCTGGAGGGCGAATTCCTCAGCGATGCGCAGATCGATTTCCTGCTCGACCCGTCCCGCCGCGTGACCTGCGCGCACCTGCAGCCGGTGGAGCAGGCGCTGCGTGCGGCCGGGGCGCCGATGACGGTCGGCGAACCGGGTTTCCTGTGGACTGAATGGTCGCTCGACGGACCGCGCCTGCTGCGGGAAATGCCGTTGCCGGGCGTGCACTGGCAGGTGCCCGCCGCGCATCCGCGCGACCCGCAGCCCGGATACCTGAGGTGCCCGGCCTGCGGATCGCGCATCGAGGGCGGGTTCGGCGCGTCGTTCCCGCGCGCCTGAACCCAGGCCGCGATCAAGGCGCCACGGCGGCGTACTCGATGGCGCCGAGGTCGACCGCACCGACCCGCGTCCAGCCGCGGATGTCGGTCGGAGCCAACGGGCTGGGATTGCCCAAGCTGATCTGCGCCGCGCTCGGCGAAGTGATCCCGACCACGTTGAAGCGACCACCGTAGTAGCCGTAGCCCAACGCGAGTTGCGCGAGGGGCGTGATCGGAATCGCCGGACACAGGTCGCCATTCCCCGCCTGGCGATTGCTGGTGGGGAAGGTCATCGAACCACCCAGTTGCTTGCAGCCGCCGGCGATGACGCTGTTGCGCATCTCGAGCGGCGCCCCGAGGCGCAGGCCGCCGCCCATGTCGGACAGCGTCGTCAGGTGGACGATCGTCGCGGGTGCGATCACGGACACGCCGCCGCCGCCAGCCGCGGCTTCGTTCGAGAAGGTCGAGACGTTGACCAGCCGTGCCGTGGTCTGGCTCAGCGACACCGCGCCGCCGTTGCGGCCTGCGATGTTGTCGACGAAGCTGGAACGCTCGATGCGCGAGCTGCCGTTGCCGGAAATCGCCACGCCGCCGCCGTCCCGCACCGCGCCATTGGAAGTGAACTCGCTGTCGATCACGGTCGCGGTGCCGGATGCGTGCAGCCCACCGCCGTCGCTGCTGGTGGAGTTGGCGATATTGGCCGTCACCTTCAGTCGTTGCGCGGTCAGCGTGCCTGCAACCGACAGCCCGCCGCCGTGGGTGCCTGCGGTGTTGGCGCTGACGTGCAGCAGTTCATCGAGACCTGGCGTCGCGTCTGCGGCGGGCTCGACCAGCAGGCTGCCGTACTCGTCCACACGGATGCCACCGCCGGAACCGCCTGAGCGATTGCCCACGACTTGGGAGTCGATCGCCCAGCGGAGCGCATTGCCGGTGCCGCGCGCGGCGACGCCGCCGCCGTTCGCCAGCGCCACGTTGTCCTGCACGACCACGCCGCTGCCATCGGTCTGCGCCCCGTTGACCAGCATCAGGCCGCCGCCGACGTTCGAGTAGCTGTTCTTGATCGTGACCGCGAGCAAGGTCGCGCTGCCGCCGTTGAGAAAGATCGCGCCGCCGAGGCCCGGGCTGGCGATGCAATCGGAAACCTGAACGTCCTGCAGGGTCAAGCGTGAACCGGAGGCGAGAAGGCAGCCGCCTACGGCCACCGGGATGATCCCCGCGATGCGGCCGTCGCGAAGGCTCAGCCCGCGCAGCGTCAGACCCGAGTTGACCACCTGGATCACGCGCGCTTGATGGGCCAGGTTGGGGAACGCTGCGCGCACGATGGTCTGCGCGGATCCGGCGCCGACGATTTCCAGCCGGTCGGTGACGTCGAGATCGTAGAACTGGGCGCCCTCCTGCGGGCTGCCGACGTGGCTCAGCACGTAGGTGGCCGCCGCGAGCACCACGACATCGGGCCCGGGCAGCCCGTTGGCGGCGATCACGGCCTCGCGCAGCGAGCAGTCGGTCGCGAGACAGGCGTCGGGTGGCGGATCGTCCGTCCGCGTGACGACGAAGGTTGCGGCGGTCGCGGGCTGGGTGGCGCCGGCCAGCATGAGGGCGAGCAGGGCGGGGCGGAACGTGGGCATCGGTGAACTCCTCGGAATCGCGACGTCGCGGTGTTCCAGGAGGAATGGATCAAGGACGCCGGATCGAACATCCGCCCGTCGCGGGCTTCATCCCCCGTCGATGGGATGCGCCACGAGTCGCTGGGTGACATCCTCCATGGTGGGTCGCACGCCGGTTTCGCCGTTCGGCGCAGCGCGTGCGCCATGCGAGGGGGGACATCGCCATGTGGGCTTTCCGTCGTTTCATGATCCGCCCGGTGTTGCTGCTGTCACTGGCGCTGGCTGCCCTGCCGGCGATCGCCCAGATGCCGCCGGGTCACGTGCTCGTGCTGGGTGCCTCCGTGGTCGAAGGCGACAGCGGCACGCGCCCGCTGCGCTTCCTGATCCAGCGACCGCCGGGCCTGCCGGGTCCCGCGAGCCTCGCGCTGACCTATGCGACGCGCGACGCCGGCGCGGTCGCCGGCAGCGACTACACGGTAGTGTCGGGCACGGTGACGCTGATGGCCGCCGCGCCGATCGCGACCGTCGACGTGCCCGTGCTCGGTGACACCCTGGCCGAACCGACGGAGCGGCTCGAACTCGTCGTGGCCGCCGTCGGCAGCGCGTTGGGCGTGGTCGGCAGCGGTGCCATCCTCGACGATGACGGCGGCCAGCCGCCGCCGCCGCCCGACGTTCCGGTCGGCGTGTCGCCGCTGGATGCCACCGTGCGCGAGCCCGCGAGCGGCGAAATCGAAGGCTCGCTGGCGCTGCTCCGCTTCGGTCCGGTCGATGTGCCGCTGGCGGTCGGATTCGCGGTCGGCGGGGGGCTCGCCACGCCCGGCGACGACTACGAGGGCCCGACCAGCGGGCAGGTCACGTTCGCCATCGGGCAGCGCATCGCGCGGCTGAGTTTCGCGATCCGTGCCGATGCGGCCGCCGAAGGCGTGGAAGCCATCCGCGTCGCGTTCACCGCGCCACCCGGCGTGCGCCTGCTGCGCACGGACGCGACGCTGCGCATCCTCGACCGCGCGCCCGGCGGGCCCGCGACTTCCGGGGTCGGCGTCATCGCGTGCCGGCCGCTGCTGCACGAAACCGCCGGCGCGGCGCGCTTCGTGCTGCGCCGGACCGGCGACACCACGGCGCCGCTGGCGCTGGACTTTGCGACCGAGGACCTCGGTCCGCCCGGCGGCGCCACCGCGGGTGCCGACTACACCGCGACGTCGGGCCGGATCGCCTGGCCGGCCGGCAGCGACGCACCGCAACTGGTCGAGGTGCCGCTGCTGCCCGACGACGCGATCGAGCCGCCCGAACGTTTCGCGCTGGCGCTGTCGGGCGCACCCACCGGCGTACTGCTCGCGCCGGCGCGCGCCTTCGCGTTGATCCTCGATGCGCGCGACGATGTGTTCACCGACGAGTTCGCCTCGCTGTGCGAGGACCCGCAGATGACGGAGTGAGCGGTCGTTCGCACCGCTCGCGGCGTCATTCCGCGACAGGTACCTTGGCCGGCGCGGGAGCACGCGCGAGCAGCGCGATGCCGACCAGCACCACCGCGGTGCCCGCCAGTTGCAGCACGGTGACCGGCTCGTCCAGCAGCCACCAGCCGAAGAACACCAGGGAGACCGGGCCGATCATCGCCGTCTGCGAGGTGGTACCGGCGCCGATGCGCGCGATGGCGAACATGGTCAGGTACACCGGCACCACCGTGCAGGCGATCGCGTTGAGCAGCGACAGGCCATACACGGGCATCGGCTGCACCAGCATCGCCGGCGGATGCACGAGGAAGAACTGCACCAGGCAGGCCACGGTCGACACGCACATCGCGTAGGCCACCAGCCGCAGGGAGCCGACGCGGCGCACCAGCTCGCCCGACAGCAGCAGGTACAGCGCGTACGACAGCGCGGCGCCAAACACCAGCGCGCTGCCCAGCACCACGTGGCTGCCGCCGAGGCGCAGGTTCTCCCAGAACACCAGCACGATGCCGGCGTAGCTCACCGCCATCGCCGCCCACTGCCGGCCCGAGACGCGCTGGCGCAGGAACAGCACGCCGATCAACAGCACCAGGGTGGGGTTGAGGAACAGGATCAGCCGCTCCAGCGAAGCGCTGATGTACTGCAGGCCCCAGAAGTCGAGGAAGCTCGACAGGTAGTAGCCGAGCAGCCCGAGCAGCACGATCTGCCAGCGCTCGCGAGGCGTCAGGCGGTCGCCGCGTTCGCGCGCACGCCAGGTCTCCAGCGCGGCCACGATCGCGAACACCGGCAGCGCGAACAGCATGCGCAGGGCGATCAGGGTCACCGCGTCGATGCCGTAGCGATACAGGAACTTGGCCAGGATCGCCTTGGCCGAGAACAGCACGGCGGCGATCGCGGCGAGCAACAGCCCCGTGCGCCGCAGGTCGGTGGCGGTCACGGGGCGGGCGGGGCGAGGGGCATCGGACGATTATCCCTGCTTTCGGTGACTCGCCACAGGCAGCGCGGGTGGCGAGTCGCCGCCACCGGGCCCGTCGCGGCAAGACCCGGATGGTGCGGGCTTTCGTAGGAGCGCGCTTGCGCGCGACCGCCACCGCGCCCGTCGCGGCAAGACCCGGATGGTGCCGGCTTTCGCAGGAGCGCGCTTGCGCGCGACCGCCACCGCGCCCGTCGCGGCAAGACCCGGATGGTGCCGGCTTTCGTAGGAGCGCGCTTGCGCGCGACCGCCACCCGACACACCGCGGCAAGCACCGGATCGTGCGGTCGCCCGCAAGCGGGCTCCTACGACGGTGCGGGTTTCCGTAAGACCGCGATTGCGCGCGACCGCACGCGTCGCGCCCCGGATCGGTGAGCCGGTCACGCAGCGCCCGGTGCAGCCTGCGCCAGCGGTGGCGGCGTGTGCGCGGGCTCCGACATCGCCGTGGTTGGTGGGACGACGTCGTCCGCCGCATTCGCGCCCAGCGCCGCCAGCCCGTCCGGCGTGGCGATGTGCCCGCCGAGGAACAGAAGGTCCTTCCACGGGTTCATCGCGGCACCTCAGCACTCGGTGCAGGCGGTGCGGCGGTCGGCGCCGCAGCACGCCGCCACCGCCTCGCGCGCGGCCTCGGTCGACTCGCCGAGCCAGCGGGCCGTCGCTTGGCGCCAGCCGTAGCGCGGCGCGAAGCGCGGGACGGATTCGGGCCGGGATTCCTCGACCAGCAGGCCGGTGACGCGGAACAATTCCATGCGATCTCCTCGGGCACTGGGCCCCAATGCGACTTGAGTGGATTGGAATCTAGGCGCATGCTGCCGCTGCGAAAAGCGACCTCTTCTCAAGCCAGGCTTGAAGCAGATTCAACATGACGCGCCTTCCACTGCACGCCCTGCAGGGTTTCCTCGCCGCCGCGCGGCACCGCAACCTCACGCGCGCCGCGGACGAGCTGCACCTGACCGTGAGCGCGCTCAGCCACCAGGTGCGCACGCTGGAGGAACGCCTCGGAAAGCGCCTGCTCGAGCGCGGACCACGCGGCGTGCGCCTGACCGACGACGGCGAACAACTGCACCAGCGCATCGCCCCGCACCTGGCGGCGATCGAGCAGGCCGTGCGGCCGTTCGCCGCGCCGCGCGGCGACGTGCTCACCCTGTCGGTGCTGCCGTCGATGGCCTCGGCGTGGCTGGTGCCGCGCTTGCCGCGCTTCATGGCCGCGCACCCGCAGGTGGAGATCAACCTGCAGTCGAGCATCGGCCTGGTCGACTTCGAGCGCGAGCGCGGCATCGACGCCGCGCTGCGCTTCGGCCCCGGCGGCTGGGCCGGACTCGAAGCCGTGCACCTGTTCGACGACTGGCTCACGCCGACGGCGAGCCCGGCGCTGCTGCGCGGCCGCCGCAAGCCGACACTCGCCGCACTCGGCGACTGGCCCCTGCTGGGCGATCCCGGGCAGCGCTGGGGCCATTGGTTCAAGGCCTTCGGCGGGCGCGCGCCGGCACGCTTCGTGGCCGGCTTCAGCGATTCCGAGACCCTGCATCGCGCCGCTGCCGAAGGGCTCGGCGTGGCGCTCGGCCGGATGACGCTGGCGCGTCCGCTGGTCGAGGCCGGGCGCCTGCGCTTCCTGTTCCCGCAGCGCCTGAAATCGGATTACGCGCACTACCTCGTGTTCCCGCCGCGCAGCGCGGCGCACCCGGCGTTGCGCGCGTTCCGCGCCTGGCTGGCGGAGGAAGCGCGCGCGTGGACCGCGGAAGGCGGATCGCGCGGGGGCGCGCGCGGCCGGGGCGTTTGAGCGTCGCGCCGCGCCGCGCCGGGCCCGCTCAAGCCGTGGGCTCGCGTCGGCGCAGCGCGATCGCCTCCGCGAGGTGCGGCGTCTCGATGCGTGCGCTGGCGGCGAGGTCGGCGATGGTGCGCGCGACGCGCAGGATGCGGTGGAAGGCGCGTGCCGACAGGCCGAGGCGCTCCACCGCGCGCTCGAGCAGGGCGGCGTCGGCATCGCGCAGCGCGCAGTCGCGGTCGACCTCGCGCGGGCCGAGCAGGCCGTTCGCCTTGCCGGCGCGCGCCAGCGCGCGTTCGCGGGCCTCGACCACGCGCGTGCGCACGATGGCGCTCGATTCGGCCGGCGGCTCGCCGCCGCGCAGCGTGGACTGCGGGGGGCGCGGCACGCTGACGTGCAGGTCGATGCGGTCGAGCAGCGGACCGCTGATGCGCGCGCCGTAGCGCGCCACCGCGTCCGGCGTGCAGCGGCAGCGACCGGACGGATCGCCGAGGTGCCCGCAGGGACAGGGGTTCATCGCCGCCACCAACTGGAAGCGGGCCGGGAACTCCGCCTGCCGTGCGGCGCGCGAGATCAGCACGCGGCCGGATTCCAGCGGCTCGCGCAGGTTCTCCAGCACGTGGCGGTCGAACTCGGGCAGCTCGTCGAGGAACAGCACGCCGCGATGCGCCAACGAGGCCTCGCCCGGGCGCGGGATCGAGCCGCCGCCGATCAGCGCCGCCGCGCTGGCCGAGTGGTGGGGCGCGCGCGTCGGCCGCTCGCGGAAGCGCGCGGCGTCCACCGGCACGCCGGCCACCGAGCGCACCGCGGCGGATTCCAGCGCCTCGTCCTCGTCCATCGGCGGCAGGATGCCGGCCAGGCGCGTGGCGAGCATGGTCTTGCCGGTGCCGGGCGGGCCCACCAGCAGCAGGTTGTGCGCGCCGGCGGCGGCGATCTCCAGCGCGCGCCGTGCCTGCGGCTGGCCGCGCACCTCGGTCAGGTCGGGCCGGTCCGGCGCTTCGGTCGCCGCGGCGGCGCGTGCCGCATCGGTGGCCAGCGGCAGTCGCGTGGCGCCGCGCAGGTGGGCGCAGACCTCGAGCAGCGAGCGCGCCGTGCGCACCTCGACCCCGGCGACCAGCCCGGCCTCGGCGGCGTTGCCCTCGGGCACCACCAGCACGCGGCCGCGGCGGCGCGCCTTGAGCACCGCCGGCAGCACGCCCACCACCGGGCGCAGTTCGCCCGACAGCGCCAGTTCGCCGAGGAACTCATGACCCTCGATCGATTTCGGCGGCAACTGGCCGCTGGCGGCGAGGATGCCGAGCGCGATCGGCAGATCGAAGCGTCCGCCGTCCTTGGGCAGGTCGGCCGGCGCGAGGTTGATCGTCGCGCGACGCTGCGGGAACTCGTAGTGGGCGTTGACGATGGCCGCGCGCACGCGGTCGCGCGCCTCGCGCACCGCGGCCTCGGGCAGGCCGACGATGTTGATGTAGGGCAGGCCGCCGGAGAGCTGGACCTCGACGTCCACCCGCGGTGCCGAGACGCCGACGTGGGCGCGCGAGCGGATGGTGGCCAGCATGTCGGGCCCTCCGTGGCCGGGCCGCCCGGGCGGGCGGCGATCCTCGCGCCCGCGCACGGGATGCGGCGGACGCACAGCAAAACGGGCCCCGGGGGTTCCGTCGGCGTGTCAGGACGTCGACGGACCGGGGCCCCACGGGTCGGCGTTTCCCTGTGCGGCGGACCGGGCGATCCGCGCACGTTCCGTCCCGTGCACCACGAGCCTTCGCGGCGCGCGGCCGCGCGGTGGATCAGTGCCCGCGCGTGACGCGGGCCAGCAGCGCTTCCATCGCCGCCACCTGCTTCTCCAGCACTTCGACCTTCTCCCGCGTGCGCAGCAGTACCAGCCGCTGCACGTCGAACTCCTCGCGGGTGACGAGATTGAGCCGCGACAGCCCGGCCTGCAGGGTGGCGCGGAAGGTGCCCGCGACGTCGTCGCGCGCGGCGCCGACGTCGCCCGGCACGAGGGCGGCGAGGCGCTGGGCGAGTTCGTCGATGGACCGGACGTCGATCATGGGGTTCTCCGTGGCTGTTGCGGCGCAATGTAGGCCGTTCGCGGGTCGCCGTCTGTCGGACGCCGGCGCGTCGTCATGTAGGAAATCGCCTACAAAACGCGCCGGGACAGGCACTTGGGGCGCCCCTGGGGGCGGCACCGGGAACGCCCGAGGGAGCCCGATACTACGCCAAATCCGGCCTAGAGCCAGCAACCCAGACGATCCTGCTGCATTGCAACAGGGCGCAGTCCGCGCCGTTCAACCCGGGGGCTTTCACCATGACGCACGCCAAATGGCGCGCGGCCTGCCTGGCCATGCTGGCCATGCCGACCGCCGTTCTCGCCGAAGATGTACCCACCCTCAACCAGGGCGACACGGCCTGGATGCTGACCGCCACCGCGCTGGTGCTGTTCATGACCATCCCGGGGCTGGCGCTGTTCTACGCCGGCATGGTGCGCTCCAAAAATGTCCTTTCCGTGATGATGCAGTGCTTCGCGATCACGGGCCTCGTGACCGTGCTGTGGGTGGCCTACGGCTACTCGGTGGCGTTCTCCGTCACCGGCATGGAGAAGGGCGTGCTCAACTTCAACTCCTTCTTCGGTGCGCTCGACAAGGCCTTCTTCGCCGGCGTGTCGCGCGACTCGCTGGTGTTCGCGGTGCCGGAATCGGTGTTCGCGACCTTCCAGCTGACCTTCGCCATCATCACCCCGGCGCTGATCGTCGGCGCCTTCGCCGAGCGCATGAAGTTCTCCGCGCTGCTGCTGTTCACCGCCGGCTGGTTCACCTTCGCCTACCTGCCGATCGCGCACATGGTGTGGTCGGGCGACGGCGCGCTGATGTGGGACTGGGGCGTGCTCGACTTCGCCGGTGGTACGGTGGTGCACATCAACGCCGGCATCGCGGGCCTGGTGGCCTGCTACGTGATCGGCAAGCGCAAGGGCTTCCCGACCACCGCGATGCCGCCGCACAACCTGACCTACACCCTGATCGGCGCGTCCATGCTGTGGGTGGGCTGGTTCGGCTTCAACGCGGGTTCCGCGGTGGCCGCCGACGCCAACGCCGGCATGGCCATGCTGGTCACCCAGATCGCCACCGGAACCGCCGCGCTGGCCTGGATGCTGGCCGAGTGGGTGCTGCACAAGAAGCCGTCCGTGCTGGGCATCGCCTCGGGCGCGGTGGCGGGCCTGGTGGCGATCACCCCGGCCTCGGGCACCTGCGGCCCGGTCGGCGCGCTGGTGATCGGTGCTGCGGCCGGCCTGATCTGCTTCCTGGCCTCGACCAAGCTCAAGCGCGCGCTGGGCTACGACGACTCGCTGGACGTGTTCGGCGTGCACGCGGTCGGCGGCATCGTGGGCGCGATCCTGACCGGCGTGTTCGCCGACGCCAGCCTCGGCGGCAAGGGTCTCGCGGAAGGCATGACGATCGGCGGCCAGGTCTGGATCCAGTTCCTCGGCGTGATCGTGACGGTGGCCATCACCGCGGTGGTGACCTTCGTGGTGCTCAAGATCGTCGACCTGATCGTCGGCCTGCGCGTGACCGAGGACGAGGAGACCGAAGGCCTCGACCTCGTGCTGCATAATGAGCGCGGCTACATCATCTGATGCCGGCGAACCGACAAGAGGACACGACAATGAAAATGGTCACGGCCATCATCAAGCCGTTCAAGCTCGACGACGTGCGCGAGGCACTCGCCGAGGTCGGCGTGCAGGGCATCACCGTCACCGAGGTCAAGGGCTTCGGCCGGCAGAAGGGCCACACCGAGCTCTATCGCGGTGCCGAGTACGTGGTCGACTTCCTGCCCAAGATCAAGGTCGAGGCGGCGGTCACCGACGAACTGGTCGACCGCGTGGTGGAGGCGATCATGAACGCCGCCAACACCGGCAAGATCGGCGACGGCAAGATCTTCGTGCTGCCGCTGGAGCGCGTGGTGCGCATCCGCACCGGCGAACTCGACGGCGACGCCCTGTGACGGACGAAACGGCGGGGCGCGTCGCGCCCCGCCGCACCCCCAGCGAGATCATCGCCACGCTGCTGGCCGAGTTGCGGCCCTGGGCGTGGCGTGCGCGGGCCGCGATGCACGACCCGGGCGCCACGCAGGCGGTCGACCGCACCGACCCGTGGGGGCAGGCGCAGTTGGTGCCCGCGCTGTCGGACCGACCCCTGCCTCCGCGCCGATCGCCGGGATCGCGCTAGGACTCCGCGACAGGTGCGGCCGCAGCGCCTGCCGCGGCCGCCGCTTCCGCGATGGCTGCAGGAGCGCTGCGTGCAGCGCGACCGCCCTGCTGCAAGCTCGAAAAGCATCGCGGCGCACGCGCCGCTCCCACAGAACCCGGGCTTTGCGGCGGCATGACGCGGTTACGGAGGCTGTGTAGGAGCGCTGCGTGCAGCGCGACCGCCCTGCCGCAAGCTTGAAAAGCATCGCGGCGCACGCGCCGCTCCCACAGAACCCGGGCCTTGCGGCGGCATGACGCGGGTGCGGAGGCCGTGCAGGAGCGCTGCGTGCAGCGCGACCGCCCTGCCGCAAGCTCGAAAAGCATCGCGGCGCACGCGCCGCTCCCACAGAACCCGGGCCTGGGCCTAGCGGCGGCATGGCGCAGGTGCGGAGGCCGTGTAGGAGCGCTGCGGGCAGCGCGACCGCCCGGCCGCAAGCTCGAAACGCCCGCGAAGCACCCGCCGCTACCACCCGGCATCGCGCCCCGACGGCGCGCGACGCCCGCCCGGGGCTACTCCAGGCCTGCGCGCATGAACTCCGGCATCGCCAGCGCCGCGCGGTGCACGTCGACGTTGTAGTAGCGGGTGGCGAACTTCTTCATCGCCGCGCCGCGGTCGCGGAAGTCGTCGAGCTGGTCGATGCCCTTGCGCGCCATCGTGCAGCTCCACCAGCCGGTCGGGTAGCACGGCTGCGGGAAGGGCAGGGTGCGCACGGCGTCGAAGCCGGCGGCCTTCATGAAGCGGCGCATGTCGCGGATCAGCGGCAGGTGCGCCATCGGCGACTCGCTCTGCTGGACCAGGATGCCGCCGTGGCGCAGCGCGCGGTGCACGCTGTCGTAGAAGCGCGCGCCGAACAGCCCTTCGGCCGGGCCGACCGGGTCGGTGGAATCCACGATCACCACGTCGACCGATTCCGGCTCGATCTCGGCCATCAGCTTCAGGCCGTCGTCGAACATCAGCTTCGCGCGCGGATCGGCGTTGGAGTCGCACAGTTCCGGGAAGTACTTCTCCGCCATCCGCGTGACCTGCTCGTCGATGTCGCACTGCACGGCCGACTCGACCTCGCGGTGCTTGAGCACCTCGCGCAGGGTCCCGCAGTCGCCGCCGCCGATGATCACCACCCGCTTGGCCGAGGTGTGGGTGAACAGCGCCGGGTGCGACATCATCTCGTGGTAGAGGAAGTTGTCGCGCGTGGTCAGCATCACGCAGCCGTCGATGACCATCAGGTTGCCCCAGTCGGACGTCTCCCAGATCTCGATGAGCTGGAACGGCGTGCGCACCTCGTCGAGCTTGCGCTTGACGCGGTAGGAGATCGCCGAGCCCGAGGCGTCGTGGGCTTCCGAGAACCAGGTGCTGTCGAGGGTCATCGCGGTGGTCCGTACCGGCATGGCAAAGGCCGACGATTGTAGCGCCTGCGCCCACACCTTGCCGACGCGGCTGCAAGTGCCGCCGTCGATGCCCTACACTGCGCGCTCCTTGCTGCCGGCCCCGTGAAGGAGGCTTCACGCGATGAGCGACTGGTCGATCGAGCGCGCCCGCCAGACCTATTCCATCGCGCACTGGAGCGAGAGCTATTTCGACGTCGGCGCCAGTGGCCGGCTGGTCGCGCGCCCGCGCGGCGCCGACGGCCCCGCGGTGGCGCTGGCCGAGGTGGTGGCCGAGGCGCAGGCGCAGGGCCTGAAACTGCCGCTGCTGGTTCGTTTCCTCGACGTGCTGGGCGACAAGCTCGGCCGCCTGCAGGGCGCCTTCGCGCGCGCGATGGCCGAGTACGACTACGCCGGCGGCTACACCGCGATCTTCCCGATCAAGGTCAACCAGCACGCCTCGGTGGCCGGCGAACTGGTCGCGCGCGGCGAATCCGGCTTCGGCCTCGAGGCCGGCTCCAAGCCGGAACTGGTCGCGGTGCTGGCGCTGTCGCGCCCCGGCGGGGTGGTGGTCTGCAACGGCTACAAGGACCGCGAGTTCATCCGCCTCGCCCTGATCGGCCGCAAGCTCGGGCTCGAGACCTACATCGTGATCGAGAAGCCCTCGGAGCTCGCGATGGCGCTGGAGGAGGCGCAGAAACTGGGCGTCGAGCCCGGCTTCGGCGTGCGCATGCGGCTGGCCTCGCTGGGCGCGGGCAAGTGGCAGAACACCGGCGGTGACAAGGCCAAGTTCGGGCTCTCGCCGCGCCAGGTGCTGGACCTGGTCGAGCAGCTGAAGGCTGCCGGCAAGGCGCACTGCCTGTCGCTGCTGCACTTCCACATGGGCTCGCAGATCTCCAACGTGCGCGACATCGCCGGCGGCATGCGCGAGGCCACGCGCTACTTCGTGGAGCTCTCGCGCATGAGCCTCGGCATCCGCTACATGGACGTCGGCGGCGGTCTGGCGGTGGACTACGAAGGCACGCGTTCGCGCAGCGAGTGCTCGATGAACTACGGCCTCGACCAGTACGCGGCCACCATCGTCGGTCCGCTGGCGGAAGCCTGCGCCGAACACGCCCTGCCGGCGCCGCGCATCCTCACCGAGGCCGGCCGCGCGATGACCGCGCACCACGCGGTGCTGGTAGCCAACGTCAGCGAGGTCGAGCCCGCGCCGACCGGCCGCGTGCCGCCACCGCTGGCGCAGGAAGCCGCGCCCATCCGCCACCTGCGCGAGATCCTCGACGAGATCGACCGCCGCCCGGCGCTGGAGCTCTACCACGAGGCCCTGCACCACGTGGCCGAAGGCCAGGCGATGTACGCGCTCGGCGCGCTCGACCTCGCCCAGCGCGCGCTGCTCGACGACCTGTACTTCGCCGCCATCAACGCGGTGCGCGGCCGGCTCGACCCGCGCGAGCGCTCGCATCGCGCCGCGCTCGACGAGCTCAACGCCAAGCTGGTCGACAAGTACTTCGTGAACTTCTCGGTGTTCCAGTCGATCCCGGACGTGTGGGCGCTGGACCAGGTGTTCCCGATCGTGCCGATCGAGCGCCTCGACGAGCGCCCCGACCGCCACGGCGTGCTGGCCGACCTGACCTGCGACTCCGACGGCCGCATCGACCACTACGTCGACTCCGAGGGCGTGGACGCGAGCCTGCCGCTGCACGCGCCGCGCAGCGGCGAGTCGTACAAGCTCGGCATCTTCATGGTCGGCGCCTACCAGGAGACGCTGGGCGACATCCACAACCTGTTCGGCGACACCGACTCGGTGGACGTGCGGGTCGGCGCGGCCGGCACCGCGCTGGAGAACCCGCGTCGCGGCGACACCAACGCCCGCGTGCTGGGCTTCGTCGGCTACGAGGCCAATGCGTTGCGCCTGCGCTACTCGCAGAAGATCGCCGCGGCGAAACTCGCGCGCGAGGACGCCGAGCGCGTGCACGCCGCGCTGGAAGCCGGGCTCACGGCCTACACCTACCTGGAGGAGGCGCCGCACGCATGAGCGCCCGGCCGGCGGTCGGCTTCACCGGCCTCGGGGCGATGGGCGCGCACATGGCGCGCCACCTCGCCGCGAAGGGCCTGCTGGTGGCGGTCGCCAACCGCACCCACGCGCGCGCCGAGGCGCTGGCCGCCGAGCTCGGCGTGGAAGCGATCGCCGATCCGGTCGAACTGGCGCGCCGCTGCGAGGTGATCGTGACCTGCGTGACCGCCGATGCCGACGTGCTCGCGCTGTGCGAGGCGTATGCCGCGGCCGGACATGCCGGGCTGGTCGTGGTCGACACCTCGACGATCGCCTCGACCAGCGCGCGCCGCGCCGCGCAGCGCTTGCGCGCAGCGGGCGGCGATTTCGTCGACGCGCCGGTGTCGGGCGGTGTCGAGGGCGCGAAGAACGGGAAACTCTCGGTGATGGCCGGCGGCGATGCCACCACGCTCGAACGCGTGCGGCCGGTGCTGGACGCCTTCGCCGCGCGCGTGACCCACATGGGCGACGTCGGCGCCGGCCAGGACACCAAGGCGGTGAACCAGGTGCTGGTGGCCGGCATCGCGCAGGCGGTGACGGAGGGCCTCGCGCTGGGCCAGGCGCTGGGCCTCGATCCCGAGCGCCTGCTGCCGACCCTGCAGGCGGGCGCGGCGAACTCGTGGTTCCTCGAAAAGCGCGGCGCCACCATGCTGCGCGACGAATTCGCGGTCGGCTTCAAGCTCTCGCTGCTGCACAAGGATCTCAAGATCGTGCAGGGTCTCGCCCGCGATGCCGGCACCGACACCACGGTGATCGACCGCGCGCTGGCCGACTACGCCCGCCTGATGGCGATGGGCCACGGCGATGACGACATCTCGGGCCTGATCCGCCTCAAGCGGAAGCGCTGAAGCCGCCCGGCGACTGTGGGAGCGAGCACCGCTCGCGACCGCTCGCTCCATCCCTGCGGCGGGACCCGTCGCTGCGGTCGCGAGCGTTGCTCGCTCCTACAGAACCCCGCGATGCTGCACGGCTCCGGCCGCGCGACGGCCCTGTAGGAGCGCTGCGCGCAGCGCGACCGACCTGCCGCAAGACCGAAAAAACATCGCGGCGCACCCGCCTCTCCTGCAAGAAGACCCATCGGGATCACGCGATCCGCCGCCACACTTTGCGCAATGTGCGCTGCATCGTGAATCGCCGATGCTTCGCGCACGCGCATTTCACGCGCGTGCTCGCGCATGCGCCGAAGCGTGCGCCACGTCACGCGCCCTGGGGGATTCTCCGGATCGAGCCGCGGATGGTGGATGACGAGGATGGCGTCGCGCCGTCGCAACCCCTGCAAGCGACGGCGCGCCCCCAACCCCTCACGGAGAAGTCCCATGAACACCATCCACCGTCCCCTGCTCGCGCTGGCCGCTGCCACCGTCGGCCTCGTCGCCTTCGCGTCCCCGGCGGCCGCCCGGGTCAACTGCTGCCTGTTGCCGAGCCAGACCATCACCGGCGTGGTCAACAACGACGTGATCGCCGCCAACTGCGGCTGCACGATCGCGCGCAGCGCCAGCATCAACGGCAACGTCGAGCAGCTCGGCGACGGCAGCCTCGTCGTGCGCGGCATCGTCAACGGCGGCGTGAGCGAAGCCGGCCCCGGCAACCTCACGATCGACCGCGGCATCGTCGGCGGCGACTGCGCCGAGGCCGACGGCGGCAACCTCGTCGTCCGCCAGGGCTCGTTCGTCAACGGCCTGTTGCAGGAGGCCGGCACCGGCGGCGTGACGATCACCGTCGGCGTCGACGGCCCCACCAAGGGCGACGTGATCGAGTCCGGCGCGGGCTCGGTGGCGGTCACCGTGCTCGGCGGCGCCTACGAGGGTGGTCTGTTCGAGGAGGGCGCGGGCAGCGCCACGGTGTCGGTGGCTGCGGGCAGCGCCTTCAAGGGCGACATCGAGGAGCAGGCCGACGGCGGCGTGACCACCACGGTCGAGGGCATCTTCGAGGGCAACGTGCGCGAACTGTTCGCCGGCGACCTGGTGACCGAGGGCAGCGGCTGGTTCAAGGGCAACACCGAGCACGAGATCCCGGGCCTGTGCAGCAACAGCATCGTCCGCTTCGAAGGCGCGGCGTGCATCCCGCTCTGATCGGGCGACGTGCGTCGACCCGCGCGGGTCGACGCGCCGGCGCCGCTGGGGGATTTCCCCTGGCGGCGCTGGGGGACCCCCGGCTGCGCATGGCATCGCCGTCCCGCCATCCTGCACTCCGACCGCATCACCGAGGATTCGAGCCATGTCCACCACGCCTTCCGCCGTATCGTCCATCCTGCCGCGCCTCGGCGCGCTGCGCCGCGTCGGCCGCGCAGTCGGCGAAATGCTGGGCGTCGCGGCACCGGACGCCGGGCGCGCGGCCGTGCTGCGCGCGCACTACGGCCTGCTCGGCGCGCTCGCCGCGATCGACCACATCGTGACCTCGCACGAGGTCGAGCTGGTGTCGACCCTGATGGAGCGCGACCACCTGTCGATCGCCGCGCGCAGCCTCGCGCTGGCCGCGTTCGACGACGGGCGCCGTCGCCGGCTCGACCTGTTCGATGCGATCGCGGTCCTGCTCGACGGCGCGCGCGCCGGACGCGCCGACCTCGCCCGCGTGCTCGACGACCTGATCGCGCTGGCGGCCAGCGACGGCCGTATCCGGCGCAGCGAGCGCGAGTGGCTGGTCACGGTCTGCGCGTGCCTGAACATGGACCCGGAGGGGCTCGACCACCGCATGCGCCAGCGCCACGCCCTCGCCCTGGCGGCCTGAGCGCCCGTTCGGCCGTGGGAGCGAGCACTGCTCGCCACGGAAGCGCAAGGCTCGTCAACCGGACAGACCTGTGGGAGCGAGCATCGCTCGCGACCGCTCGCTCCAATCCTGCGGCGCGACCGGTCGCTGCGATCGCGAGCGTTGCTCGCTCCTACAGAATCTCGCGGTGCCGCGCGGCCTGGGCCGCACGACGGCACTGTAGGAGCGCTGCGTGCAGCGCGACCGGCCTGCCGCAAGGCCGAAAAGCATCGCGGCGCACGCGCCGTTCCCACAAGGCCTGTCGGGGCCGCGCGACCGGTCGCTGCGGTCGCGAGCGGTGCTCGCTCCTACAGAACCTTGCGATGCCGCGCGGCCTGGGCCGCACGACGGCACTGTAGGAGCGCTGCGTGCAGCGCGACCGACCTGCCGCAAGACCGAAAAGCATCGCGGCGCACGCGCCGCTCCCACAAGGCCTGTCGGGGTCGCGCGACCGGTCGCTGCGGTCGCGAGCGTTGCTCGCTCCTACAGAACCTCGCGATGATGCACGGCTACGGCCGCACGACGGCACTGTAGGAGCGCTGCGTGCAGCGCGACCGGCCTGCCGCAAGATCGAAAAGCATCGCGG